>JACQYK010000305.1 GCA_016208255.1 Deltaproteobacteria bacterium
CGGTGTTCAAATCCTTGGGGAGTTGAGCCAGCAACCAGCCAGAAGGGGATGGCAAACCAATTAGCTTCATTGGTTCCGTCTTTTCTTATCCGATCAACAGCTTGGAACATTAACAGGAATCCTGCTTTGAGATGATCAAAGTCAGCTTTTATTAAACCGATAGATTGTCTTACGCCGCCGAGGAGAATATCTATGATTGCCCTCCTAGATGTATTCGGTTTTAAATGCCGGTCAGCCCTTTCTGCCCATTGCCTGCACTCCTCAGAAGACCACGTCAATATTGAACTCCCTGACCAACACACCAACGCCAGAAGAGCTAATTGACACACCTTCCAGACGATTTCTTCATTTTCTTCAGATTCCGCCAAGGAGAAGGCTTCAGGCAATTCTGAGTCAAGGGCTTGCCGAGCATCCCCTGAATTTATTAAGGCATCGGAAAGATCTAACAACAAATTACATTTTTTGGTTTTATTCTCCGGATCTAAGACTTCCTGAACCTGAAGGGTTTGGCGAAGCAAACGGACGGCTTCTCCATAATCAAACACCGACGAGGCCCGTTCCGCGGCCATTTGGCCGAATTGAACAGCTTTGGATAGATCTTCCGGATTGGTGGAGTGGGAAAAATGCTCGGCCAGCTCGACGGCATGATCCGGCAATCTGGCGGCAAATATCTCTTCCAGGGCCTTGGCTATGCGGATGTGCAATTGATTCCGGCGGGGGGCGATCATCTCTTCATAGAGGGCCTGGCGGATAAAAGCATGGGTAAAACGGTACTTGACCGCGGCCCCGCCCAGGGTTCGTTCTTCTATCACCGCGGCGTTGATGGCCTCCTGCAGGGCGGCGAATAAGGTCTCGTCGGGGAGATTCGACAGGCGCTGTAGCACCTCGAACCGGAACTCCCGGCCCATGACCGAGGCCATGGACAGGACCTGCCCGCATTCCGGGCTTAAATGGGACAGCCTTTTACCGATCACATCACGCAATCCTTCTGGGATACTCATGAGCAGTCGACCCGGATCAACCACTCTCCATTCTCCACTCTCCCGGATAATCAGACCGCCTTCCACGGCATAGCGCAGTACTTCCTGCACAAACAGCGGATTGCCTTCGGTTTGCTTATGAACCGCCTCAGCGATCTCCCATTGCACCACTTGACCGGAAAGGCCGGCCAGCATGCGCTGGACTTCATCGATGGTCAGTCCCCGGAGCAAAATACGTTGGTAAGTGGACACCCGCCTGAGTTCCGCCAGGGTGCTGGCCAGGGGATGAGTGCGATCCACCTCTATATCCCGGTAAGTACCTACAATCAAGAACCGTCCCTTGCTCAGGCGGTGGGTAATATAGATCAGCAGGTCCAGGGTGCCTTTATCTGCGTCGTGGAGATCTTCCAGGACAATCAGCAGGGGCTCTACCTCGGAGGCATGCGATAAAAAATCAGTGACGGCCTGGAACAGGCGATAGCGGTCTTCATCCGGGTTGGTGGGAGGTCGTGGTTCAACTTGCAGTTTATCCCTGACCTCGGAGACGATCCGGGCCACCTCGCTGGCCCCGCTGCCCATGTCCCGTCTCAAATCCGCTTCATCCCGGTTCAGGACATAGGTCCGCATGGCCTCGACAAAGGCCAGATAGGGGAAAGATAAAGATCCCTCTTCATAACAATGCCCCACCAGGGTGGAACCGCCGCGCATGGTAACATAGGTGGCCAGTTGCTGGGTCAGGGCGGTCTTGCCGATACCCGGCTCACCCACCACCATAACCAGGGAGCCATGGCCGGAGAGGGCATTATCAAAGGCGGTCTTAAGTTGCTTTAATTCCGCTTCCCGGCCGACAAAGATCTGGCGATATACCGGGGCTCTGGTGTCTTTGGGGGATGGTTCCGGGATGACCTCTTCCCCCTCTATCCCGCGGTTGATCAGGTCCAGGGAGCGAAGGACCTCCGAAGCCGAGGAGGGACGGTTCAGGGCATCTTTTTCCAGGAGCCGAAGGATAAGGGTTTCCAGACCGGAGGAGATGTCTTTATTATGCCAGGAAGGGGAAACGGGGGGTGTGTTTAGATGCTGGCCGATAATGGCCACGGGGTCATCGCCGATAAAGGGCGGTCTGCCTGTGGTCATTTCGTAGAGCATGGCCCCTAAGGCATAAAGATCGGTTTGAACAGTCAACTGCCCGCCCACGGCCTGTTCCGGGGCCATGTAGGTCACCGTACCCAGCATCAGGCCGTGGCCGGTCAACCTCGTCCGGTCTTCCACCAGGGCCAGGCCGAAGTCTCCGATCTTGACTATCCCTTCTTCCGTGATCCAGACATTGCCCGGTTTCAGATCTCGATGGATCACCCCCTTGCCATGGGCAAACTCAAGGCCCTTACAGACGGACTCGGCGATCTCCAGCACCTGCTCCATGTCCAGGCGGTGGTTTTCCGTCCCGGCCATGAGGGCCTCTATATCTCCCCCACCCATGAGCTCGGTGACGATATAGGGCTGGTCCTGGTCTTTTCCCAGATCAAAGACAGTGACGATATTGGGGTGGGCACCCAGCCGGCCCATGGCTTGTGCTTCCCTGGTGATCCGGGCCATGGACTCCTTATCCATCCCTTCCGTCTTAATCAAAGCCAGGGCCACGTCCCGGTCCAGCAGGGTGTCATAGGCCCGGTAAACCTTTTTCTTGCCCCCTTCACCCAAAAAATCTTTGATCTCGTATCGGCCGGAGGCGAAGAGTGTGGGTGGGGGAATAGGTGTAGGGGTTGGGGATGAAGAAGTGGGTTCCCATAGAGCATAGCCGCACTCGCCGCAAAAGAATTCTCCAGGTAAATTCTCCGAACCACACCTGGTACATTTGACGGCAAGGGGTTTACCGCACATGCTGCAAAATTTTCTTGTTTCGCGGTTTTCTGTCTGACACTGGGGGCAAATCATCATTAATCCTTTGTTGCCTTCAAATGGATTGTTTTTTTAAAATCCCCCTTCTCTCTCCTTCTCAGGCAAAAAATAAAAAACCCCATCACTTTATAGAGAAATGGGGTCTGTTTTTCCATTGACGCTCCTTGTTTAAGGGTGGTCAGAAATAAAACAGTTTAATATTACATGGGAATTTCTATCCCTTCCCGGCTACAAAGTCAATTAAAATCATTGGAACAATATTCATCCCGACAGGCAGGATATCCGATAGCGGAGGGCTTACACAAATCTTCCCGAAAATTTAAATACCCGACTTCATGAAATCCTTGCGGATCAACTCCACGATTTTATCAACCAGCTCGTTCATGAATTCAGGATGCTCTTTGGCGATTTTATCGATGATGTCTACTAAAGACCCCATATCCAGAGACCCGATAAAATTGCTGAGAAAAACCTTTTGGTCCCGGAGGGTTTGATTGGCCGCCTTGGATGCCGGAAGGGGATGAAGACTACCCAAAAGGTCGGTGAGAAGTGAAGGATCTTTTGAAATAGATTCGCCGATCACCTTCCCCACTGCCCGATAATCAAGGGAACTCAGAATGGCGACGAAAAGAGTTTTATTGTTGACCAGCAGGTGATTCTTTAAATCGGTCAGGGCCTTGGGATCCAAGTTTTTAAGTAATAAGGTGAACTGGTTCGGATTTTCCGTGAAAAGGTGATTCAGTGCCCCGGCCACCAGAACAGGATCGATCAATTTTACATAGCGGCTTAAAATTTTCGGGTCTTTTTGAAACAGATTATTGGTTGCGAGGGCCATGGATTCGGGGTTCAGCTTTTTTGTCAGCTCGGATAAGGCTTCGGGATGTCCCTGAATCAAATGATAAACCCGAGGGCCGACAACATGGTTTATCATCCCCAGCATGATCCGATCCGAAAACCAGGCGGCGCAGGCCAGAAGAATAATTACCAATAAGAAAAAAACGAGTGCTGTATTGATAATGGCCAGCCCTTTCTGATAAGAGACCTTGGTCCAGAGGCCTTGGGGAGGGTGATGGGGATCGTTCATTTTCTTTCCTTTAGTGCGAAAATAACCCTGGGTTAATCTCCGGGTTGTTGTTTTCCGTCATGCCGGACTCGAATCGTTCGGCTCATCGGCTCC
>JACQYK010000306.1 GCA_016208255.1 Deltaproteobacteria bacterium
AAAGATGACCCCTTTTTCCCGGGCCAGCCGATAATAGTCTTCCTGGAAACCATAAGTTCGCATATCCCGGTACAAGATGAAGATTTGGGCCTCTGGTTTCTTTTCCAGGATCCTCAGAGCGTTTTTAATGGCCGCCTGGCAGCAGATCCGTGAACAGTTAGGGTTATCCGGTTGCCGGGAACCGACACCCTGGATCATGACCACGGTTTCCCAGGTCTTGATCTTTTCCGGTGTTTCCTCAAGCCGTGAATCCGCATCCAACTGGGTCATTACCGCCTCGTGACGGCCGAGCAGATAATCGTTCGGACGATTAGGCAGTGGACCGGTGGCCAGGATCGTAACCCCATGGTTGATTTGCCGGTAGAACATCTGCGGTCCGACCTGCAGCCCGGTTTTGTACAAGCCCGGTCTGCCGCTGTGATCGACGACGATGGCGTTGGTAATGACCTGAATATTGTCATGGGACATGGTCCGCCGGATCAGGTCTTGGACAAAGGATTGAACATCTTCTCCTTCCAGAGTCCGGTGGACCAGGTTGGCCACACCCCCAAGAAAGGATCGTCGTTCGGCCAGAAAGACCTTGAAACCTTGTTCGGCCAATCGAAAAGAAGCCGTCATCCCCGCTATGCCCCCGCCCACAACTAAAATATCCCGGTTAATGGGCAATTGGTTTTCCAAAAGGGGCCGGGCCTTCTGCACAGCCCGGACAGCGGCCCGGATAAACTGGCGCGCCTTGGCTGCGGCCTCAATCGAACGATTCAAATGGACCCAGGTATCCTGTTCCCGAAGATTGGCGATTTCCAACAAATATTTATTCAGCCCGGCTCTCCGGAGAACATCCTGGAATCGGGCTTCATGAGTTCTGGGAGAGCATCCGCCGATTACCACGCGGTTAAGCTTATGATTGATAATCGCCTCTTGTATATGATTCATGGACTCGCGGCTGCAGCCGTGTCCCACTCCTTCAGCCAGGATCACACCACCCAGCTTGGCCGCAAAGGCAGCCAGTTCAGGGACGCTGATCACACCGCCGATGTCTTCACCGCAGTCACAGATGAAGACACCGATTCGTGGTGCTTGGCCAATAACGTCCCGTTCCGGGATCAATTCTCCATCACTCTCAGATGAAATCGTCCGGGTGAAAACATGGGACGAAGCCCGACAGGCGGCAGCACTGGCCTGGACCATAGTGTCGGGGATGTCCTTAGGACCTTCAAACAGGCCACAGACATAAACTCCAGGACGGGAAGTGGCCACCGGATTGAAGGCCCCGGTCCGGGCGAATCCGTGAACATTTAGATCAACCCCCAGGTGTTCCGCTGTCTGCCGGAGCTCATCGTTGATCCGGAATCCGGTGGAGAGAACCACCAGATCAAACCGTTCTTCCTTGGGCGGCCCCCCTTCTTCAGGGGCAAACTGGATGGTTAATTGCCCTTCCTCGGGATGCCGTATCACCGTGTGGGGACGGCTTCGAACAAAACGGACCCCGTATTTCTTCCGGCTCCGTTCATAGTACCGTTCATAATCCTTGCCGAAAGTCCGCATATCCATATAAGACACAGTGGTTTCGATGTCGTCTTGAAAACGCTCTTTGGTGACCATGGCTTCCTTGAGGGCGAACATGCAGCAGACGCTGGAACAATAAGAGGCTGCCCCTTGCTGCATTCCCCGGGAACCCACGCATTGGATCCAGGCGATTTTGGCCGGGACACGCCCATCGGAGGGACAAATCAACCTTCCTTGGGTGGGTCCGGAAGCGGACAAAATACGTTCATATTCCAGACTGGTCAGCACATCAGGATCATCATAGCTTAGGTTATCCATCCCGGATGGGTCAAAAATGGCGGCACCGGGAGCCAGGACAATCGCCGCTACCGGCAACTCGATTTGACGTTCGCGATCATTTAAAAGTATGGCACCGGCCGGGCAACAGGCGGCCAGGGCCTGGGGGTCCTGACATCGGTTCAGGTCGATGGAAAAGGCCTGGGGGGTAGCCTGGGGGTAACGCATACAAGTTGGGGCCCGATGATCCAGACCCGGATTGAAATCCACACACTCTGGGAACTGTCGGCGGCATTCCCCGCAGGCGGTACATAGGTCCAGGTCGATATAGCGTGGGGTCGTAGAAAGAACCGCTGTGAAATTTCCGGTCTCACCCTTTAATTGTGCGATTTGGGTTAGGGGCATTAATTGAATAAACTGGTTTTGATTAGTCTCCGACAAGGTCGAAGAGATCGTGCAAAGATCACAGTTATTGGTCGGGAAGGTTCGGTCCAAGAGGGTCATCAGTCCACCGATGGCGTTGGCCTTGTCGATAAGTACGACATTTTTTTGGGCCTCGGCCAGATCCAGGGCGGTTCGAATCCCGCCCATTCCGCCTCCGATTACCAGAACCCTGTTGCTCGTTTGAAGTGGGTCTGCTGTTTTCATATATTTAATAATTCCAATTTGAAGGATTCACGTCAGATACCTGCCGTATCCAAGATAGTTGACAGGTGGTGCTCCCATCCCATGGTTTGAATCAAAACCCCTTGGGTCATTTTTCGGAGTTGGGCTATGATCTCTCCTGCGATTTTTATACCCTCGAGTTCCCGGTCGGAAGACTTTCGGATACGTCTGATCAGTTCTTCCGAAATAGAGGCCCCGGGTTCGTGAGTTAGAATATAACGGGCCACGGCAACGGACTTGATTAAAAAGACAGGGGCTATGACCGCCGTTTTAAGGGCATCGGCTTTTTGCATAAAATGTTCAAATTGAACAGGGTCATAAACCGGGGGGGTGATTATGAAAGCGGCCCCGGCGGCTATCTTCTTCTTGGCCATTTCCAGCTCGGTCTCTAAACCCCTTTCATCTGAATAGGAAGCGATTTGGCAACCAACGAAGAATTCAGGCCGTCCCTCCAAATCAAATCCGGCCAGGTCCCTTCCTTCTTTCAGGGTTTGGATTGCGCCCAATAACCCTATTTCATCCAAATCATTCACGGGCAGGGCGTTTCGGTGATCGCTGTTGGACATGATTTCACCGCGCACCACGATCAGATTCTGGATGCCCAGGACATGAGAGGCCAGCAGATCGCCCTGCAGGGCCATCCGGTTGCGGTCCCGTCCATAAACCATGATTATCGATTCGATCCCCTGTTGTTGAAGCAAAGCCCCCCCGGCCAGGGCGCTCATCCGCATGATGCCGTTATTCAAGTCCGGGACGACAATGCCGTCAACCCGACCCTTGATTCGCCGGGCATTGGTGATAAACCGGGAAATGTCCACTCCTTTCGGTGTGTTCAATTCAGCAAGTACGACGAACTCACCATTTTGCAATCGCTTTTGAATACTCATGGATATCCTTCCCTTAAAAGATTAGAGGGCGCAAAAGGCCCCTGCGGTTGAAAATTTTTTTATGATTTTGAACGGGAACCCCGTCCTTGGATACCCTTCCGGGCGAGGAGAGTGTTGAGGGGGTATTGCGATTCGCCTAATACTCAGATTCCTGACGAAAAAAAACCACGGTCTTCACTATCTCCCTGAGGTACTCGCCTTTATCAGCCCCCAAACCTAATCTAACCACGGTCTGCTTGGCAATCAAAAATAAGAATTTTTTTATATCAAATAGATCGGCCTGGTGGGGATACCAGGGGAAATACACAAGGATTCTTTTTCCTGCTCACTTCAAATTATATCAACCGAATTTTATCGGGAGTCGGAACAGATAACTTTCCGGCCTCCCCAAAAATATAGTCTTCATGTACTATTTTTCACCATCAAAGTCAAGTCAATTTTTATTCGAAATTAACTAGTTGAATTTTTTAAAAGTGTTTCAGGCTCCGGAAATGATTATCTTATCCTTTCCGGGGGTTTTTCATAACCCGGTCTGGGCGGTCTTTCTCCCTGGATTTCACGGATCAGGTCATCCATTTCCCGTCGGAAGTCTATCTGAAAGATGAAATACCGGGCTTGCTGTTCGAGCTTAAGTAAATTCATTTCTTCTTCCAGTTGTTTGTTTTCCAGGTCATTAATTTCTTTTTTCCGGTTTTTAAGGCGATTGACGAGTTCCCGTAACTCCCGCTCAGGAGGATTCATATCCCGCAGTATGTTTCTAACCTTCTGAATGTCTTCATTAAAATCACTACGAACCTTTCTTCGGGCTTCTTCATAATAATTATTGACGGCAATAAACCGGGCCGCCCCTTCTTTATCCAACTTCAGAGTTTCGGTCATTTTCCAGATCTTCACTATCTGGATTCGTTCCCGGGTTCTTTTGTGAGGGTCTTTACCTTCTTTCCAGGGATCGGCCCAAGCCGTGGAACTTCCCAAAATCAAAGATAGAAGAAGGATCCATAATGATTTATTAACAGACATTTTCCTCTTCCTTCCTGTAACCTGCGGAACCGCCTGGTCCCATTTTTTTGATCAAGGCTTCAAGTTCCTGAGTTGTAAGTCCCTCAAGAGATTGAAAAACATCCCAATGCAGCTCATCATCCATCAACAAACGGGTAGGCGAGGGCAAATCCTTTCCCATTCGGGCCACCACCCTTTTTGCCAGATTGACAGACTCCTTGTCCGAAAGGGTCTCAACCACCGCCGTCAGGGGTATTGATTCTGATCCCCACATCATTTCCAGGCCTCTTATTTCCTGGTCTGAGGGCGATTTAGGGCCTAAAACATTAATGTTATAAATAACCACAGGAGTCAACAGTATCAATAGCAAGGCTGTAGCCCAGGCATAACCCGGCCAGCCAAAAGGATTGACCCATAACTTCTTGTACCAGGGGGGTTCCTTCTCTTGAGACCGGTCAAGAGGGACTTGGGCCATAATCCTGGAACTCAAGTCATTCCAGAAGAGCGTACCCGGGTCCGGCAGATGATCTTTTTTTAATAAAGTCAACACCTCCCGGGTTTCTTCATAGGCCTTCCGGCAGGAGGGACATTGGGATAAATGGGCCTCAACCCGGGAAGCAGGATCGGCTTCAAGGAGATTTTGATGATACTCAGCCGTCAGCTCCCTTATTTTTTTACAAGTTTCTCTTTTCATCTCTTTTCCGTTTTTATCCAGTTTTTAAGCTTTTCCAAGGCATGATGGAAATTGACCTTAGCTGAATTGGTCCCGATATTCAGGGTGGTTCCAATTTCTTCAAAAGAAAGTTCCTGATAGATCCTAAGGGTAACCACCATCCTTTGCTTATAGGGAAGTCGTTCCACCGCCTTCTGGAGATAAGACAGCCTTTCCCTATCGGAAACATCCTCTTCCGGGTCGGCCTTTGAATCGGTTACCAGAATATTATCAACAGAAATAAATTCCCGGTTTTTGTTCTGCCTAAAATAATTATGGCATTGGTTGATGCCGATTCGATAAATCCAGGTCTTAAAAGTCGAATCAGCCCGGAATCCTTTGATATTTTGATAAGCCAGCAAAAAGATCCTTTGGACCGTGTCTTCCGCGTCCAGGGGATTTTTCAATAACCTTAATACAAAATAATAGATAGACTTTTGGTGTCGGATGACCAGTTCTTCAAAGGCCTTGGTATCCCCCTTTTTTACCCGCTCCACCAACTGGTCATCGGTCATATGATTTAATTACCTATTTTAGACAAAAACCCGTGGCAATGGTTAAACAAAATTATTTTTATCTTTTTTCAGTTCATCAGGTCAATATTTTATAACTTGGAAACGGATCGATTAACCGGTCCATTCCATGACCAGGGCATCCTCTCCGTCCGGTTCATAGTAACCCGGACGGCGATAAAGGACTTCAAACCTGAGGGAGCGATATAAAGTGATGGCGGCCCAATTGGAAGCACGAACCTCTAACAGCACTTTTGATATTCCTTTTTCCTCGGCCTGGTCTAAAAGAAAAGCCATTAACCGGTGGCCAAGGCCCTGGCGGCGATAGTCGGGATGGACGGCGAGATTCAGCATCTGGATTTCGTCGGCCACCGGCCAAAAACAAATATACCCCAAAATACAAGCGGTGGGTTCTCTGCGGATCAGATAAAGGCTGGGAGGCATTTTTCTTAATTCGGAAAGGAAGGAGCCTCTCGACCAGGGCTGAATAAATGAGGCCGATTCTATAACCAGTAGCTCAGGCAAATCATCCATCCGGGCCGGAACAACGATCAACGATAACTCCTTAAACCCTCATGCCCTGCCAGGGGCATGACACTACGGGACATGAAAACAGAGCTCGTTTGACTTTGAACTCTATTTCGCACTAAGGCTACTTGATCTCCTTTTTTAAAATCTCTCCGGCCAAAGCTATACTTCTCAGGCCATAATCCTTGATCTCCCTGGCAACCTGGTTCAAGGGTTTTCCTTCTCGCCGGGAAGCAAGACCGATTAACATGGGCAGATTGACCCCGGTCACCACCTCCACCTTCCCTTCGGCTAAAAAGGAAAGACTTATATTAGCCGGGGTCCCGCCAAACATATCTGTGAGCAGGATCACCCCATTCCCGGAATCCATCTTTTCAATGGCCTCGGCAATCTTTCCTCGCAGGGCTTCCACCTGGTCCTCGGGATTCAGTGAGACCGCCTTGGCCTTCCCAATTTTCCCCACGATAAATTCCGCCGAACGAATGAGTTCCAGACCCAAATTACAATGGGTTACGATTACAATTCCTATCATAGGCTTGTTGCCTCCAAACTACCCCAACCGGATATCCCGGTGGCGGACATTGATCAGGAGTTTTTGCTTTTTTAAAAATTCGGCCAAGGCATTGATGATGGTAACCGAACGGTGTCTTCCTCCTGTGCAGCCGACAGCGATGGTGAGCTGAGATTTTCCTTCCTTCTGATATTGAGGGATCAGAAAAGAGATCAAATGGTAAAAATCTTTTAAAAAAATCTTGGTCTCTTTCCATTTCATAACATAATCGATAACCGGCTTTTGATTCCCGTCCATTTCCTTCAGTTCAGTGACAAAAAAGGGATTAGGCAGGAAACGCACGTCCATGACGATATCGGCTTCATTAGGCAAGCCATGTTTGTAACCGAAAGAAATGAGGTTCATTGTCATTTTGACCGGTTGGGCCACTTTAGAGAAAAGCCGAAGGATCTCCTCCCGGAGTTGATGAACATTAAGATGGCTGGTATCCAGGCGATAGGTCGCCAACCGTTTAATGGGTTCCATTTTCTTTCTCTCCAATCGGATGGTCATGGAAAGAGTCCTGTTTTCTCCGAGGGGATGGTGGCGCCGGGTCTGACTGTAGCGGCGGATCAAGATTTCTTCATCGGCTTCCAAAAATAGAATCTCGACGATGTTCCCTTTGCGTTTGACTTCTTGAAAGATCTTGGGGAAACTGGTTAAAAAATCCTTCCCTCGAAGGTCCATAACCAACGCGATTTTAAAGACCTCCCTGGATATCTGATCCTTAAGTTCCAGGAAGCGGGGAAGGAGGGTGGCGGGTAGATTATCGATACAAAAAAAGCCGATATCCTCAAAAGCCTTCAAAGCCGTGCTTTTGCCCGATCCCGATAAACCGGTAATAACCACCAAACGGATACTTTTATGCGGCATTCAGTCCCCATATCACAGCCTATATAAGATCATCCTGTTCCTGAATAACCTTATGCAAGGCTTGTCGGTCTGAGGCCCGGGAAAGGCCTTCTTTGAAGGCGCTGTTCTTTAGAAAACGAGAAATCTTGGCCAGGGCCTTCAAATGAAGTCCGGCGGAGTCTTCCGGGGCTATCAAAACAAAAAAATAATAGGCCGCTTTCCCATCCAATGAATCAAAGGAGATTCCCTGACTTGAACGGCCGAAGGCGATAATCATTTGCTCAAGCGTTTTCAATTTTCCATGGGGAATGGCGAACCCCTCTCCGATCCCGGTGCTGCCCAGTCGTTCTCGGTCCAGTAATACCTGCAGGACTTCTTCGGCCTTCAGACCGCTGACATGAGCGGCAATCCAATCGGCCAGTTCCGAAAGAACCCCTTCCTTATTCAAGGCGTTCAGATCCGGCACAATTAAATCAGGGGTTAAATACTGGCAGATTTTCATATTTTCCTTCTTTTTCAGCAAAGCGCATAGCGCCTTGCGCCTGGCTCAACTAGTCGGCTCGATCAATCCGAAATTTCCATCCTTCCGGCGATAGAGAACATTAATCAGTCTCGTTTTGGAATTGGTAAATACCAGGAATTCATCGTTGGACAGCTTCAGTTGCAAAGAAGCTTCTTCCGCATCCATCGGTTTGGCCAGAATACTTTCGGTTTTCACAATTTGGGGAGAATCCCCTTCCTCAGTTTCCCCTTCTTCCAGGATTTTTTTTACCTCCGGCTGGCCTTTGGTCTTTCCCTCCGCCTTATGTTCCTTGATTTTCTCCCGATGTCGCTTGATCTGCTTTTCAATTTTATCCAATACCATATCGATGGCCGAATATAAGTCGCCCGTTTCTTCCTGAGCCTTGATCTTAAAACCGTTAGCCGAAATAGTCACATCGGCGGTATGCCTGAATTTTTGAATGGAAAGGACCAGGTGAATTTCCACCGGTTCCTCCATGTATTTTTTAAACCGTGCCATCCGAGTTTCCGCATAGCTTTTCAAATGATCTGATGGATCTACATTTCGAAAGGATACCGAAATTTGCATAATGACCTCCTCTGTTTCGCTATTCGTCTTTTTCTTTTCTGCCTTCTTTCCCAGCTTCTGTTTTTTGGGAGCGAATCCAATCCTGGAGAGGGATATTTTTTCTTTTATTAGAGGGAAGAACCCTTAAGGCTTCCCGATACTTGGCCACCGTACGACGGGCAATGTGGATACTCTCTTTCAACAGGCGTTCGGTGAGTTCCTGGTCGCTCAAGGGATGGGCCGGATTCTCTTGAGCGATCAGAAGTCGTATCTTTTCCTTGACGCTTTCCGAGGCAACGGATTCTCCGTTGGCGCCGGGAACCGAACTGTTGAAGAAAAATTTCAATTCAAAAATTCCCTGGGGGGTATGGACATACTTGTTGGTGGTTACTCGGCTGATGGTCGATTCATGCATCTGAACCTCTTCGGCCACATCTCTCAAGATCAAGGGTTTCAAAGCAGCGACCCCGTGATCCAGAAATTCCCGTTGAAACTTAAAAATACATTCCGCCACACGGTAGATGGTTCGTTGCCGTTGATGGATGCTCTTGATCAACCATATGGCGGATCGCAGTTTTTCCTGGATATAATCACGGGTGGTGTCCGAAACGGCTCCCCGATGATCCAAAGCCTGCTTATAAAAGGAATTGATCCTCAAACGGGGAAGACCGTCTTCATTCAGGACGATATGAACTTCGTCCCCCATTTTATAAACAAAAATATCCGGACTGATATATTGGGGTTCTTCGTCGCTGTAAGCCCGACCTGGTTTGGGGTCCAGATGTAATATAATATTAATGGCCTGGAGAATCTCTTCTATCGGGGCCTGTAACGTTCGAGCAATGACCTGGTAATTTTTTGTTTCCAGGGAATTCAAATGATCCCGGATAATTTTATCCACCCAGGGATTTTGGTTTGGCAGGTGATGGGCCTGAATCATCAGGCATTCTTTGAGGTCCCGGGAGGCCACTCCCAGAGGGTCAAACTCCTGGATGCGCAACAAAACCTTTTCCACCAAGGTTATTTCTTGATGGGTGCTTTGTGAAATTTCTTCCAGCGTGGACGTTAGATAGCCATTGACGTCTAAATTCCCGATAATCTCGGAGCCCACGGTTTCTTCTTCAGGGGTCAAATTGGAAAGGGAGAGCTGCCACATCAAATGGTCGGTCAACGAGGTTTTTTTGGTTATTATATTTTCATAGGAAGACTGGTCATGGTCTTCAAAAGTATCTTCACTGCGCGGGGTATAGTAATCGTTAATATAGAGATCCCAATCCGTCCCTTCAAAGGCCTGTTCGCCGAAAGTCACCTCGGTTTGTCGATCTTCCGGCTCGGTTTCCGGTTCTCCCGGAGTCTTTTCAATCTGGGAAGGCTCCAGTTCTTCATTCAAAGCCTCCTCCAAGATCGGATTGGCCTCCAATTCCTGATGGAGACTTTCCAGCAGCTCCAAACGGGACAATTGCAGCAGTTTAATGGCCTGTTGCAGTTGAGGGGTCATGATCAACTGTTGGGCCAGCTTAAGTTGTTGTTTAATTTCTAAAGCCATTAGGGTAACTGAAACTTATCTCCAAGATAAATTCTTCGAGCGGTCTCACTTTCGGCCAGCTCCTGGGGAGTCCCTTCTTCCAGGACTACTCCCTCATTAATAATATAAGCCCGGTCACAGACGGAAAGGGTTTCCCGGACATTGTGATCTGAAATAAGGATCCCGATATTCTTACCTTTCAAGGTTTCAATAATATTCTGGATATCATTGATGGCCAATGGGTCGATCCCGGCAAATGGTTCATCCAGTAAAATAAAGGACGGGGAGGTCACTAAAGCCCTGGTAATCTCCACCCGTCTTCGTTCCCCCCCCGAAAGAGAAAAAGCCTTGTGCTGAGCCAGATGGGTCAATTTAAGTTCCTGCAGCAGGCCGGCTAACCGGGTTTCCCGCTCGACGGGTAAGATATCCAGGGTTTCCAAAATCCCCATTATGTTTTCAGCTACCGTCAGCCGGGTAAAAATTGAAGGTTCCTGAGGAAGATAATTGATGCCTTTTCGGGCCCTGAGGTACATGGGGAGGTCACTAATGTCCTCGTTGTTTAACATAATGGTTCCTTGATCCGGACGGGTCAGGCCGACAATCATATAAAAGGTCGTTGTTTTGCCGGCCCCGTTCGGCCCCAGTAACCCGACAATTTCCCCCTCGGTCAATTGCAGGCTGACTTTGCTGACCACCGGTTTTCTGTGATAGATTTTTACCAGATCCTGAACGGCTAACTGTTTCATTAATTCCTAATCAATAGCTTGTTTTTTGCCGCTTGATCAAAAACGTTTAGAACATTTTTTCATCAGTCGGGTGAACTTATTTTTCATCTTGATAGATAACAGCCCGCACCCGGTTCGACCCCTTGCTGGTAACCAGGGCCCTGTCTTCTTTTAACCAAACGGTGATCTCCTCTCCCTTGATCAAGTTTTTCCCCTGCCAAAATTCAGCCTTGCCTGACAAGAGAATCCGCTGGTCGGCATTGGTAAAAACAGCGGTTTCCCCGGTGGCCACATTTTTGCCTTGGACCACCTTGACTTGACCAGAGGCCACGATCTTGTCCACCTGGTTCTGTTGGCCCATGATCTTTTTCTCATTCCCTTTTGACTGGGAAGAAGATGGTTTCTTTCCGGTTTCTCCAGACGAATAAATCACCATTTTATTGCAATAAATTTGCAGAGGATCTTTCCCTTTTTGTTCCTGCTTGGCCACAACATTCCCCGTAAAGGTGGCTGTTTTATTTTTATTGTCCAATTCCAGAGAATCCGCGTCGGTAATGATGGGACGGCTGTCGGTTGAAGAGTCTTCATTTTTCCCATGGACTCCCACAGGCCCCAAAAATCCTGCCCCAAACAAGGCAAAACCCACGAAAAAAACGAGTGTCTTCTTAAATAGTGCCATGCCCCTTCCTCCACTCACGACTTGAAAAAAGAATGATAAAGCGTCATCCTCACTTTACTTTTCACCCGAACCTTCTGAGAATCGAGGTTCATGGTCATCCCCTGACCCTCCAATGAAATAGCAGGACCTTTGAGGGAGACCGTCCCTTCCGAAGAAACCTCCCTGATATCATCTCGGTAATAAAGGAAAGGGACTTTAACTTCGTAGCTGTCGGGGGTCGAAATAACCACCTCTCCTTCAATGGCAATATTTTTAGATCGGGTATCCAAATTCCCCATATTTCCCACCAGGCGAATCGGTTTATCCGCCTCGGTAAAATAGGTCAGGGTAACCTTTTTAAAGGAAACCAGGTTCTTGTTTTCCTGGTATTCGACCGCTTCAGCCTTCAGTTCCCACAGCTTAATCCCTTCTTTAATTTGAACGAAATTAATCTCCTGCAATCCCACCTGGCCAGGTCCGCCGCCGGCAGTTGAAACCTTGGGTATCGGGGTTGGCGGCTTCTGAGTCCTGAAGGCATACAACCCTATCCAGAAGGCAACCACACCAAGAATGCCAATAATCAGGACATTTTTTAGTTTTCTTATATTAGTCAACCCAATTACCTGAAGTCCTGTCGAAATTTAAGATGTTGAAGCAAGGTTTCAATGTTGATGGACTCGTAAGAAGTCGCCGGAAGCCCGAATTCGTCATTCCCGGTCGGTCGGTTTCACCGACCTCTATTGAGAGACCTCCAAAGGAGGTCGATCGGAAGCGGGAATCCAGGAAACTCAACTACTTCTGGACCACCGCCTTCGCGGGGGTGACGGCTTTGGAGACTTTTTACGAGTTCATCAATATTTACCGTCTTTACTTTTTAACCCATAATTTCGCAGGATGGATTCCCATTTCCCTTGGGCCTTGAAAATCAATTCGGACACTTCCCGGACAGCCCCAAAGCCTCCGGCCGCTTGGGTGACATAATCCACTTCCTTCCGGACCAGGGGATGCCCATTACTCACACTGACCGAAAGACCGACACTTTTAAGAAGCCGCAGATCCACAAAATCATCCCCCATGAAGGAAACCTGCTCCGGATCAAGTTTTGTTTTTTGAAGAAGTTTTCCATAGAGGACCATCTTATCCTTGATCCCTTGAAAAAGAAAGGAAATATCCAATTCTTTGGCCCTCATTTCAACGGCCCCGGAGGAGCGGCCGGAAAGAAAACCCACCTTGATTCCTTCGCTTAGCAGCCAGCGGATCCCCTGGCCGTCATGGACATGAAAGTATTTCGTCTCCCGGCCTTTCTCATCGTAAAGGATGCGCCCGTCGGTAAGGATTCCATCCACATCCAGCAACAGTAATCTGATCTTCCGGGCTTTGGAGGTTATTTTATTCATGCAATACTTTTCGGTATAAGGTTTATGGTTTAAGGTTTAAGATAAAACTACTTTTTCGTCTGGTCATTTTGGATTCGAGTCTGAATTCAGTCGTCCTTACACCCTGAACCTTGCACCTTATACCTGTTTTTTCACCAGTTCATGGATGGCTATCAGGGTCCGCAGCAAAGGCTCCAACTGATCCCGCCGCTCTCGACAAATAGGGAACAAACTCCCTATCTCCGGCGGACTGGCCTTGCCCTCCTCCCGGGAGCTGGACGCTGTGAGTGGCATCAAAGATTACCGGGTAACCCAGGCTGGAAAGAATAGGCAGAGACCTCATGTCCACGACCAGATTTTTATAACCGAAGGAGGTTCCCCTTTCGGTTAACAGGACCTGATCGTTCCCGGTTTCCAGTATTTTTTCCACTGCAAATTGCATGTCCCAGGGTGAAAGAAACTGACCTTTTTTGATGTTGACCGGCAGCCCTGTTTTGCCGGCAGCCGTTAGCAGATCGGTCTGGCGGCATAACAAGGCCGGTATCTGGATAACATCCAGAACCTGGGCAGCTTTTTGAATTTCACTGACTTGATGGACATCGGACAGGACAGGGAGTTCAAAGCGTGATCGAATAAAATCCAAAAGGTCCAAACCGGCTTCCAAACCGGGGCCCCGATAATTGTGAATCGATGTTCGATTGGCCTTGTCGTAGGAAGCCTTAAAAACAATAGGGGTATTCAGCCGTTTTTGAATTTCACGAAGTTCACTGGCAATAGCGACCGTCGTGGCTTCATCTTCGATGACACAAGGGCCGGCAATGACCAGAAGCGGGGCGGTCTCTCCAACCTTCCAATTACCTATGTGTATCTCTTTCAATAGGATTCTACCCGTCTACCGACTCTGAGAATATTTCAAGGATGCCCGAATAAACTCTCGGAAGAGGGGATGGGGGTCCATGGGACGGGATTTGAATTCCGGGTGAAACTGGCAGCCCAGAAACCAGGGGTGGTTATGGAGTTCGATGATCTCAACTAAGATACCATCCGGAGAAAGCCCACTCAAAATAAGCCCCTTTTCCGTTAAGGGTTCTTCAAATTCCATATTGAATTCATAGCGGTGTCTGTGTCGCTCGAACACCTCCTCCTGCCCGTAGCTTTCATAGGCCAGGGTATTGGGACTGAGTCGACAGGGATAGGCTCCCAGACGCATGGTCCCGCCCAAATTCGTGTCCTTATCCCGGTGCTCGATTTTTTGAGTTCGGTAATCAAACCATTCGCTCATCAGATAGATGACCGGATAAGGGGTTTTCGGATTGACTTCCGTGGTATTGGCCCCCTCCAGACTGGCTTTTGATCGGGCCAGCTCAATTACGGCCATATGCATGCCATAGCAGATTCCAAAGTAAGGTACGAGATTTTCCCGAGCGTAGCGGACCGAGGCGATCTTGCCTTCGACCCCCCGGGAACCGAACCCGCCGGGAACCAGGACGCCGTCCACTTTGGATAAAAAGTGCTCAGCCCCCTCCTTTTCAACCTCTTCCGAGTCGACGTAATCAAGTATCACCTTGCAATTATTGGCAATGCCTCCATGACACAAAGCTTCATTCAGGCTCTTGTAGGATTCCTTCAGATGGATATACTTCCCCACAATGGCAATGCGTACCGGAATGGTCAAGTTTTTTATGGTCTTATTCAAGGCCACCCAGTTTTCAAGCCGTGGAGCACGGGTCCAAATATTCAACCGTTCGACGATTTTGTCATCCAAGCCCTCCTGATGAAAAAACAAGGGCACTTCATAAATACTCTCAACATCCTTGGCCGTAATAACCGCATCCTTTTCCACATTACAAAAAAGGGCTATTTTGGCCTTGATTTCCGGAGAAAGAGCCTGCTCGGTCCGGCAAAGCAGGATATCCGGCTGAATACCGATACTCCGAAGTTCCTTGACACTGTGCTGGGTAGGTTTGGTTTTAACCTCACCCGCGGTCTTGATATGAGGGACCAGGGTCAGATGGATATAAAGGACGTTTTCCTTTCCCACATCAGACTGAAACTGACGAATGGCTTCAAGAAAGGGAAGGCTTTCAATATCCCCCACTGTGCCGCCGATCTCAATAATGGCCACATCGGTTTCATCGGCCATTAGTAAGATGCTGTTTTTGATCTCATCGGTAATATGAGGAATAACCTGGACGGTGCCTCCCAAATAATCCCCCCGACGCTCCTTGGTGATGACGGAATGGTAAATCCGGCCCGTGGTAAAATTATTATCCTGAGTCAATTTAACCGAGGTATATCGTTCATAATGCCCCAAATCCAGATCGGTCTCGGCCCCGTCATCGGTCACATAGACTTCTCCATGCTGGAAGGGATTCATCGTCCCCGGGTCCACATTGATATAGGGATCCAGTTTTTGGAAAGTGACCTTGAGACCTCGGGCTTCGAGAAGAGCCCCGATGGAGGCCGAAGCCAGCCCTTTTCCCAAAGAAGAAAGTACGCCACCGGTTACAAAGATAAATTTGGTTTTCATTTGCCGCTGCAACCCTTCCTGCCCATCACGTTATCGAAACTTAACCCAAAACAAAAAAAATGTCAACTTAACAGATAGCCTCTTTCACTTGAAAAAAAGTTCAAAAGCTATTATCATGCTTTAATACGAAAATAGGATATAAAGCCCAACGAGTTCTATTTTCATGCCCGGCTTCCTGCCGATCGGCCTTGGCCGATCTTTTGGTGAGATCCACCAGAGGGGGTCTCACGGGAAGCCTCCTGTTTAGGTCGGTGAAACCGACCGGCTAGTGGTGCCACGCCCCAAAAGGCGGGGCATGGCGGTTTAGACAATAATCATTTGTCGGTTTTGTTCGGAATTCGGAGCTCGGAGCAATTTCCCTTCACTCCTAACTCCCAACTCCGAACTTGTATTACGAAAGCATTCAATCCTTGAACCCTTTTAAAACCAAGGAGGACCGATGCAAGTCAAAAACTGGATGATCAGAAAAGTGGTGACCATTTCTAAAAATGGTCTTATCACGGATGCCTTGACCTTAATGAAAAAATATTCCATCAGGCATCTTCCCGTGGTCGAAGATAAAGTTTTGATAGGTCTGATTACCGAGAGCGACCTTCGGCAGGTCATGATTCCCCCTCTTATGAATGAAATGAGTCTTGACCAGGTCATGATCAAGAATCCGGTTACCATCGGCCCGAACGAATCACTTGAAGAAGCGGCCCGATTAATCTACCGATACAAAATTGGGGGGCTTCCGGTGGTCGACAAAGGGAAGTTAGTTGGAATATTGACCACACCCGATATACTGACGGCCTTTATTCAATTGATGGGGGTCTTGGAAACCAGCTCCCGCCTGGATATCCAACTGGCGGCACGACCAAAGGCCTTCGAGGAGGCATCCGGAATCATCCAACAAAAAGGAGGGCAAATCATCAGTGTGGGAATGATGGGCAAAGGACCCAAGAAGACCTATCTTTTCCGATTAAAACGGTGCCCATTGGAACCCATCATCCAGGCCCTGGGGAAGAAAGGGCATCAGGTCATCTCTTCGGAGGAATGAAAAAAACCGGGCAAGAGGCGATAGGCTATAGGCAATAAGAATAAAAACCCAATAACCCCGTTCCCTATAGCCTCTTGCCTTTCGCCTATCGCCTAAAAAGATTATGCCTTCATCAAAAACCCAAAAACTCATCACCTATCTCAGACAAATTCAACCCGGGGCCGTTGCCTTCTCCGGTGGGGTGGACAGCACCTTGCTTCTTTATCTGACCCGGGAAGCCTGGCCTGCCCCCCCGGTAGCCCTTTCTTTTATCTCCCCCTTGTTAACGGACATGGAACGGGACCGAATTAAAACATTAGCCAGTTCTTTAAAAGCGCGTCTGCATTGGCTTAAAACCAAAGAATACCTTGACCGGAGATTTGTCAGAAATACACCATCTCGTTGTTATTATTGTAAAAAATCTCGAATCAAGCAAGCCCGCCCTTTTCTGAATCAAATGGGGATTAAATTTCTCCTTGATGGGACCAATGCCGACGACCTCAAGACCTATCGTCCGGGGATCCGAGCATCGAAAGAGGGCAAGATCATCAGTCCCTTGGCCTTATTGGATTGGACAAAAAAGGAAATTCGCGAAGTCAGCCGGGATCTTGGTCTGCCTACCTGGAATCAGCCCTCAGCCCCCTGTATGGCTACCCGGGTGGCTTATGGACAGGCGATTACCCTCCCCCTGCTCAAACGCCTGGCCCGCGGAGAAGAGTTCCTTCACCAGATGGGCTTCAGTGAATGCCGCCTGCGATTTCATCATTCTTTGGTTAGAATCGAAATTCCGGAAGATGAATTAAGATTGTTGGTGGATCCCGGGAAGAAACACGATTTATTAACCCGTCTTTCAACCCTGGGTTTCAGTTACATCACCCTCGATCTTAAGGGATTTCGTTCGGGTAGTATGGATGAGGGGTTAAAACATTTTTCACCGCAAAGACGCAAAGAACGCAGAGAGAATCTTTTTGTTCAATCCCGGAATAAGCAGGATTGAACAAAACAGCCCTGTCCGCCGTGACCTCGGTACAGGCAGTCTGATATCAGGACCAAATA
The DNA here is from genome assembly GCA_016208255.1 of Deltaproteobacteria bacterium. GTDB lineage: Bacteria > Desulfobacterota > RBG-13-43-22 > RBG-13-43-22 > RBG-13-43-22 > RBG-13-43-22. The sequence continues at coordinate 17,446 of JACQYK010000306.1, forward strand.
ATTACCCGGAGGGTAGTGAAACTTGTATTTGTCCCGCTTTCAGGGGGACAAATACAAAATATCTTCTTTGCGCTCTCTGCGCCTTTGCGGTGAAAATATTTATTTCAAAAATCTAAAATATTACAAAATTCTCAATAATCCTGTTTATCCTGTCTGAAAAAGAAAGTGACTTAATGGAATTTCCGGACCAGATCGCGAGAAAGGCCAAGATACGGGAAACAATGGGCCTTATCAAAAACAAGTTCCTGGTATTAAGCGGAAAAGGAGGGGTGGGAAAAAGCACCGTGGCCGTTCATCTGGCGGTGGCCTTGTCGAATCGGGGATTTCTGACCGGCCTTTTGGATATCGACCTTCATGGACCGAGTATCCCGAAGATGATGGGACTTTCCGGTCAAAAGGTAACGGTGGAAAAAGGTTTGCTAAAACCACTGACCTTCAATGAAAAATTGAAAATCATTTCCATGGCCTCCATTCTCGATGACCAGGAAACCGCGGTTATATGGCGAGGCCCCCGCAAAGGAGGCGCCATACGTCAGCTTCTGGGAGACGTCCATTGGGGGCCTTTGGATTTTTTGATCATTGACGCCCCCCCGGGGACCGGAGACGAATCCCTGTCCATAGCCCAATTAGTTCCCGGTGTCCGGGCCATCGTAGTCACCACCCCGCAACAGGTAGCCATTGAGGATGTCCGGCGATCTTTGCAGTTTTTAAACAAAGTTTCCCTGGATATTGTTGGGGTGATTGAGAACATGAGCGGTTTGATCTGCCCCCATTGCCGGGAGGAAATTGATCTTTTCAAAAAAGGCGGAGGCGAAGCCCTGGCCCGGGAATGGGGGGTACCTTTCCTGGGCAGGATTCCTTTAGATCCGAATCTGGTTTTAGAAGCCGATTCCGGCCGGCCCTATTTCGAGGGTCATGAGGATTCGGCCGTGGTCCTGGCCTTAAACCGGATTGTTGATGAAATCCTTAAAAAACAAGCGTGAAGCGTAAGGCGTGAGGGGAGAAGCAGGAGGCAAGAGGCTTGAGGCAAAGAGGAAAAACAAAAGTCATTATTTCAAAAAAGAATAGCCTTTTCTCTAGATGGATTTTTGTCTTCACTGCCCAATCAATAAATCAAGATCACCTTACGCCTCACGCCTCACGCCCTTTTCATTTTTTAGAAAAATAAATGTGATCAAAAAAGGATTCCGCCTTCCCCTGAGTATGCTGGGTATTAATGTAGATGGAGATCCCTCCCACTTTAGGGGGCTCTTTCTTGAATAATTTTTTATAATCCTCGTAGACATTCCGTTTTTCCTGCACCCACTGATTCAACTTCTCGGGACCGGCTTCAAGGACAATAACCTTGGACTTGGACCAGGCCGGGCTTTCCCCCTCCACCCCTTGGTTCTTCGGGTTGCTTTCCCAGAGATAGCCGACAATTTCGGTATTCACTTTTGCCGGAAAGCGAGGGAAAAGGACGTAGATTTGGGCGGCTTGATCATCGGTTTCCTTTTTAAGGAAATCCCCTTTTTCCGGCAAACGGGTCACTTTCCATTTCCAGTTCAGATAGGGGTAGTCTTTGATGGAAAAATCCATTTCTTTCCTTAATCCAAAGGAGGAATTGTTGGAAATAAAACGTACATAGGCATCGTTTCCCGACTGTTCAGTTTTTATTTGCGGGTCACCGGTTTTTTTATCCAATTGCCAGCCTTCAGGGATGCTGCCAGTCCCCTTTCCCAAAGTAAATTTATCCACCCACAAGGTCCCCTCTTGAGCCCCGGAACTCACGATTATCGAAAACCCAAGGATGATAAAAAATCCGACCCATATTCCTTTTTTCATAACTATCCCTTTCTACTTCAAAAATTTCAGCCCCGGCCAGTCCTTTAAGGCCCTATAATTTCCCCTTCCCTATCCTGGTCAACGGACCGAACCGGTTTCTGGGCAAGGGAAAATAAAGACATTGCTTATTATAAATCAATTCCCCTGCAAAATCAATTCAGTAGAGAATCCATAAAACCACTTGACCTGGATCGAATTTTATCTTAAGAAAAGAAAAAGGTAGATTTTAAATAGATATCCGGATATTATAAGGTTCTTTTTTCCTGAATCAGGATCGGCCGGTTCATATAAAAATCCGGCAGAAAATGAGACAAAACACTGGCCTCCGGTGGCTTTAGGGAGCTTATCCAAGTGAACTTCATGTTTAGCCGCAGCAAAAGCTGGTCTTTTTGGCTTCTCCCGATCCTGCTCGGTGTAGGCATGTTCTTTTTGGTTATTGAAGGGTTTCAGGAAATAGGGAAAATCCGGCAGTTAGCCCAAAAAAGGGAGACCCTGATCCTTGAAAATCAAAAAATCAATTGGAAAAATGAGGAAATGTTTCGGGAAATTTCCCGTCTGAAGCACGATCCCATTTATTTGGAAGAAATCGCCCGGAAGGAATTCGGTTTAGTTAAACCGGATGAAATCGTTTTTTTTCTCGACGAAAGCAAGACCAAGGAGGCCCAGCGAAATGTCACCGGCACCCACTTTAAACAACAATAATCGAAAACCTGTGGAAGGGAAAAACCTTTTAATAGAGATAGAACCTTCCTATCCTCTTATTGTGGCTATCACTGAATTCTTCAGGGCTCACCAAAGGCCCCAAAAAGCCCTTGAAATCTGTCGAATGGGTTTGGATTATTTTCCGGGAGATTTGGGGTTACGTCTCGAATTGGCCATGTCCTATTTGGATTTGTCCGAAAAGGACATGGCCTGGATGGAAATAAATACCGTTGTCCAGGAATTAAATCAACTGGCTCCAGTTTTAGATTCAATCGCCGAACATTTTCGACAAAAAGGACAAAAGGACTTGGGGGAGTGGTTCCATCAACTCTCTCTGGTCCTTTCCAGACCCCCGGGAAAAAATCCCGAGATGAAAGAGGACCCCCCGGCCCTTTCGCTCTTTCCCGAAGAGGAATTTCAAACTAACCCGCCATGCCCCGCCGAGGGCATGGCACCACCAAATATGAAAACAGGCTCGTTAAGTGACGCACCCTTTTCTCCTGGCAAAGAAAATTCCCTGGTTCATAAAAATTCACCACTGGGAGAATCGGAACCCCAAAACTCTTCCCAAAAGGCCGATGAAAAAATATCCCTCGCTTCTCCGGGAAAAATTACCCGGGAAAAGGAAAAGCCCCAAGAAGCCCTTTCCGATTCCAACATTCTATCGACTTTGACCGGCTGGCTTACCCAGTTAAAAGAAGGTAAAACCTGATCTCGCTTCTCCTTTAGACAGGATTTACAGGATTACATTGATTTTTGTGCTTTTCCGGAAGAATGGCACAAACCGAATCTCCTGGCGAAAAGAATTAATAGTTTCCGCAGAAAGCGGATTGAAGTTGCTCAGGGTCTTCCGGAGCCTGAGCAAAAACCTGTAAATCCTGTTAATCCTGTCTGATAATTCTTTTTTCATAAAGCTAAAGTGTTACCAATTAAAATGGTTAAGGAGGTTTAGCAAACAAGGTTATGTATTCCACTGCCGAATTCCGAAAAGGGCTAAAAATCGAAATAGAAGGAAAGCCTTATCTGATCGTTGATTTCCAGCACGTGAAACCGGGAAAAGGCGGGGCCTTTGTTCGGACCAAGTTAAAAAACATGGTCAATGGAAGGGTCACCGATCAAACCTTCCGGTCCGGAGAAAAAGTGGGACGTCCGGATATGGAAGAAAAAGAGATGCAGTTTCTCTACCGGGAAGGGGACCATTTTGTTTTTATGGATAACACCACCTATGATCAAATTTACCTTTCCAAAGAGCAGATAGGGGAACAGGTTCAATTTCTTCAGGAGAATATTAATATCAAGATTCTCTACTTCAACAAAGAACCGCTGGGACTGGAACTGCCTAACTTTGTAGAACTGACGGTAACCGCCACGGAACCCGGATTCAAGGGAGACACGGCGACCGGAGGGAATAAGCCCGCCACCCTGGAAACCGGGGCTGTCATCCAGGTCCCTCTGTTCATCTCGGAAGGAGACCGGATCCGGGTCGATACCCGCACCGGAAGTTATATGGAAAGAGTGAAATAAGATAATAGCTCATAGCTGATAGAATTACCTTTATTTCAAAATGCAAATTTCAAAATTCAAAGTGAAAATTTGGAAAATCCAACAAAGCAATGCCCTCCTTTCATTTTGCATTTTGCATTTTGAATTTTGATTTTTACATTTTTAATTTTTGAAAGAATTCCGTGCCTACTGCCACCCTTTGGAACAAAATGCCTCCCTTCAGCGCCACAGGCATCGGCAGCGTCCCTTTCCTTTCGACCGAACAGGCCTGCAATGAAATCCTTTCTCATGAATCTTTGATTCCTTTTTGGCCCCAGTTGGTTCAAAAAGACCCCCGGGAAGATATGGTCCTCCAGTATAGTCCTCCCCTGCCCTGTCTCCTATCCGATCCGGACCGGAAAAATCTAATGGTCGACTCAAACTGTAACCGGGCCGAAACTCTGCTCCATTTTTATGAAAAATTTCTGGCTTCTGATTTCTCCTTTTTTTCGCTCCGGCCGGATTTCGCCTCCGGCTTTTTTCGGTTATTGGAATTAATGCCCTCTCTTCCTTCGGGAGTCCGCTATGTCAAAGGCCAGATCGTAGGCCCGGTCACCCTGGGTTTGAGTGTCAGGCTGCCCAGCGATCGATTTTTGATTCATGATCCGGAATTGATGGACACGGTGATCAAAGGATTGGCCCTGCAGGCTGTTTTTCAGGCAAAAAAGTTTGAAGAGTTGAACCGGAGTTCAATCATTTTTTTAGACGAACCATCTCTCTCCGGGTATGGTTCGGCCTTTACCCCCTTGTCCAGAGATGAAGTCTTGAAAATATTAGGAGAAACCATAAAACATATTCGGGAGCGGACCGGCACCCTGATCGGGCTCCATTGTTGTGGCAATACCGATTGGTCTTTACTTCTTTCCCTGGATCTGGATATCATTAACTTAGACGCCTTTAACTTTGGCCATTCTTTTTTACTTTATCCCAAAGAGATTAAAAGATTTCTGGAAAAAGGAAAGGCGGTGGCTTGGGGCCTTGTTCCTACTGCCGGTTTTACCGGCAAAGAAACCGCCTCGGGTCTGCTGGACCGATTAGCTCCCCTTTTTGCAAACCTGGTCGGACAAGGAATCGATCAAGACCGTTTATACACCCAGGCCCTGCTCACCCCGGCCTGCGGGATGGGAACCCTTTCGGAACAATCAGCCAGAAGGCTGTTGGATCTGTTAGCCGAAGTAAGTCTGCGAGCGAGGGAAAGATTTAAAACGAAGGATACCGCGCGTGAGGGTGAGGGGTGAGGGGTGAAGCGAAACACGTAAGGCGTAAGAATAAAACGATTTCTGAAAATTATTATTTCTTCCCTTTTTCTCACCCCAAGCCTCTTGCCTCTCGCCTAACGCCTCACGCAAGTTCTATCCAACATCAAAGGAAGGTACTTAAATCATGAAAAATTCCATTTCCATTCTTATCGCCATCCTGACCTTAACCACCACCCTCCAGATCCGTCTTTATCATGATAATAGAAAAGGGTATTCCTATAACATCACCGGACCTTCGGTAGAGGAAGTCATCGAATCCGACCAGAAGATGCGGCAATACCTGAGAAGTCTGGTCCCCCAAAAAAAGGCGGTCCCGGCACCTCCTGTCTCGGCACCTAAGCCCGCCCCGATAAAAAAATAATCCTCTTTTTCACCGATACCGGTATCTCAACAACGAATTCAAAGACCGGTGGTTAATTTGGATGAGAGGAATTCAGGCTGATCTAAGGGAAACCAATGGCACCTTGGGATAAGATAGTTCATCCAGGGGGTTTTACAAATTTTCACTTTGAATTTTGAAATTTACATTTTGAATGATGTTGTAATCCGGTCGGGCTTTCGGGTATGTGTTTTCCTCTTTACTCTCTGCCCCGTGCCCTTTGCTCTCTGCCCGATCCCTTATCCTTCCCCCGTTAACCGCAAGGCCAACTCTTCCATCAATCCCCGGGTGGTTTCCAATTCGGTCCTCTCGCTGTTATAAGATACGAATAACTTCTCTCCTCCCTTAAAACGATAAGTTTGAGGATCCTGCTGGACCAGGGCCACCAGCCGTTCCGGTTTCCAGTTCCCCCCGGGGAAAAAAGAAAAGACCAGATCGTTTTCCAGGATCTCGATCCGCTCTATTCCAATTTCCTTCATCTTCTGTTTAATGTTCAGGACTTGCAACAGATTCGTTAATGGCTCCGGAATCGACCCGAAGCGGTCTTCCATTTCCCCTTGCATATCGATTAATTCATCCTCGGTCTTCAAAGAAGTTAAACGCTTGTACAAAGATAACCGATGCCCGGGGTCCGGGACGTATCGATCCGGAATGAAGGCCGGAACCCGAAGCCGTATTTCAGGTTCCCAGTCCTGGACCGGACCTTCGCCTTTTAACTCGTTAATGGCCTGTTCCAGCATTTGAATATACAATTCATAGCCCACGGCGGCCACATGACCTGATTGACTGGTGCCCAAAAGATGCCCGGCCCCACGAATCCGGAGATCGTGAAGGGCGATCTTGAAACCGGCCCCCAATTCACTGAAGTCCATCAGGACCTTCAACCGTTTCTGGGCGTCCCGGGTCAGGGTGCTCTCCCCCTGTACGACCAGATAGGCATAGGCCCTTTCCCGGGACCTTCCGACACGGCCCCTTAATTGATACATCTGGGCCAGGCCGAAGCGGTCGGCCTGGTTAAGGATAATGGTGTTGGCGGTTGGAATATCCAGCCCCGATTCAATAATCGTCGTACAAACCAGAAGGTCCAGTTCCCGGCGGACAAACTGGAGCATCACTTTTTCCAATTCCCTCTCCGGCAACTGCCCGTGACCGACGCCGATCCTCACCTCGGGCAGAATCTTTTTCAGGAAAAAAGCGATGGACTGAATATTGTGGACCCGGTTGTGAACAAAAAAGACCTGCCCGCCCCTTTGCATTTCACGTCGGACCGCTTCGACGATTTTGGCTTCATCGAAAGGAATGATATGGGTACGGATGGATTGGCGGTCCTCCGGCGGGGTTTCGATGGTGCTCAAATCCCGGATCCCGGTCAGGGATAGCTGCAGAGTCCGGGGGATGGGGGTGGCGGTCAGGGTCAGGCAGTCCACCTGGGTCTTGAGGGTCTTGAGCCGCTCCTTATGGGAAACGCCGAAGCGGTGTTCCTCATCGACGACAATCAACCCGAGATCCCTGAACTGGATATCCTTTTGCAGCAACCGATGAGTCCCGATCACAATATCCACTTTCCCGGCCTTCAAATCGACCAGGGTCTGTTTCTGTTCCCTGGGACTTTTAAAGCGGCTCAGGATCCGGACTTCAACCGGGTAGCCTTCAAAACGCCGGGACATGGTCTGATAATGCTGCTCGGCCAGGACCGTGGTCGGAACCAGAACCGCCACCTGTTTTCCGTCCAGTACCGCCCGAAAAGCGGCCCGCAGGGCCACTTCGGTTTTGCCGTATCCCACATCCCCGCAGACCAGGCGATCCATAGGTTTTTCCGACTCCATGTCGCCCAGAACTTCTTCGATAACCCTCGATTGATCCGGAGTCTCCTCATAGGGAAAGGCGGCCTCAAATTCCTTGAACATCTGATCCCGTCCGGAAAAGGCAAAACCCTTGCTGACCGCCCGCTGGGCATAGAGGTCCACCAATTCCTGGGCGATTTTTTCCACGGCCTTTTTGACCTTGGCTTTGGCTCTTTTCCAGCCGGCCCCGCCCAACCGGTCCAGAGAAGGCACCTGCCCTTCCAGACCCATAAATTTATGGATCCCCTGGAGCCGGTCGACCGGGATATAAAGCTTGTCCCCTTCCGCGTATTCTATGAAAAGGAATTCTCCTTCCCAGCCGTTCAATTTAAAAAACTGCAAACCCCGGTACAACCCGATACCGTGGTCCTTGTGGACTATAAAATCATCAGCCTTCAGATCATCCAGGGAGGTGATATAGGACTCTAAATCCTCTTTGCGGGTTTTTTTCCTGATCTCCTTTTTAGGCTCGAAGATTTCCTTCTCGGTCAGGAAAATCAGGGGCGGGGATTTCATTCGAAACCCGGCAGAAAGGCGGCCGGTCAGGATACGGAGGCCGGGGCTTTGCCCGCCGAAAAGGTGTTTCTGTTCAGGGAAATAAGCGGCCTCCAACTGATAAAAGGACAGGATATCCCGGAGCCGTCTGGCTTGCGGGTCTTGAGAAACAATGATCCAGATTTCCTGTTCCATTTCTTTCCAGGCGGAAAGAAAGGCCCCCAGTCTTTGAAGGACTTCTTTAGACGAAGAGGGTTCCCGGATAAAGCGGCTGATCTCCTGATTATCCCTGGCCGTTAAAAACCAGAGCGGGCCGGTCTTCATCCCCGGTGTTTCTACCGGCAAATCCTCCAAAAAAATCCCGGAGATATCCTCCCAGCCTTCCCAAAATTTTTTTGGGGGTCCGGCCGCCTCAGCCGGAAGGCCCCGCTGCAGGGACAAAGGGTCATTCCAGACTAAGAGAAAATCCTGAGGCAGATACTCTTTTAAATGACCCGGTGTTTCATAGAACCAGTTCAGCCACCGTTCACCCCCTTCAAAAGAGAGTTCTTGATCCAGGCGATGTTTGAGCCAGGAGGCCTCATTTTCGGAAATGGCCCCTTTTTTTAAAGCCTGCCTGAGCCTTTCTCCGGCCAGATGCATTCGTTCCTGATCCCAAATAATTTCACTGACCGGCAGGAGGACCAGCTCTTCCAGGTCCAGGACCGACCGCTGGGTGGCAGGATTGAATTCCCGGATGGAATCGACCTGGTCCCCGAAAAATTCAATTCGGACCGGACGACTGTGTAGGGGAGGGAAAATATCCACGATCCCGCCTCGGACACTCAAGTCTCCGGGGCTTTCAACCAGCAGGGTCCTTAAATAGCCCCACCGGCCCAACTGGGAAAGGAGGTCCTCCCTGGCGGTCTCTTCTTTCCGGACCAGATAATCCACCTGACTTGAAAGCAGATTCCGGGGGATAACGGCCGAATGGAGGGCCTGGATCGAAGTGACCAGGAGGACCGGGCCCGGCCGGGTGATCAGCGAGTAGAGACAGGCCATTCGCTGGGCCACGGTCTCCGACTGGGGGACATATTCACGAAAATCCGGCGTCTCGTAAACCGGAAAATAGAGGATCGGCGAAGGGAGAACGAACTGGATTTCTTCCGGGTCTCGTCCGGCAAAAAAAAGCAGGTCCTTAAAAAGATTTTGGGCTTCTTCCGGATCGGCACAGACGACCAGCATCGGTCTCCGGACCTGGGTCCAGGTCTGATGAAGAAAATAGGCCGGCGCCGATCCCTGGAGGCCGGTGACCCTGAAAGGTAGGCGGCCGGCCTGAATCTCCTGAATCACGGTCTGGAGACCAGGGCCGCTTCGGCTCAGTCTCTCAACCTCTTCATTCCAAAATTTTTCATCCATGATAAAAGACAGGCAATAGGCCAGAGGCGATAGGCAATAGGAAAAAAGGGGGCTTTATCATCTTTTGCCCATAGCCCATTGCCAAAAATTCTATTATGGTATCAAGATCAGCGTTGTCCGGATAGAAGTTTGCATATAATTTACGAGCTTGCAAATACAATGAAAAAAGGATGAAAAAGTTACGACGATGTCATTTTTTGCTTGACATTTCCGTTAGTTAGCGGGCCGATTT
>JACQYK010000324.1 GCA_016208255.1 Deltaproteobacteria bacterium
CTTAATAGGAGGCTTCCTTTGGAAGCCGGGACATGAAAATGGATTTAAGATTATGTAGAACAGCCGCCCTCGGCTGTCATTAGGAAACAGCCGAGGGCGGCTGTCCTACATCCAAAAAAATCCTATTTTCGTATTAAACGGTCATGCCACGCCAGTGGCGTGACACCACGATACGGTCGACTTTGTCGACCTAAAAAGAGGCGTCCCTCCGGACGCCGGGACATGAAAACAGAGTTCGTTCGACGCCGACCTCTATTTTCGAACTAAAGGAACCCTGTTATGCCCATAGAAAAAAAGACCCATTTTTCCATCTGGTATTTCGTCCTGGCCATGATTATTCTGATGGCCTTCCAGACTTACTTCCTGACCGACCAGGTCGGGCAGATCCCCTATAATGAATTTAAAAAATTATTAAAGGCCAATAAACTGTCGGACCTTGTTATCTATGAAGACCTCATCTCCGGAAAAGTTAAAGCCGCGGAGATCGAAGGGCTGGTGTCCGCTGAAACCATCAAACAATTGGGCCAAGGGAAAGGCGACCGGTCGTTTGTCACCGCCCGGGTCCAAGACCCGGACCTGATCAAGGACCTTGAATCGGTCGGTATAAAATTCACCGGCAAATTGGAGAATAAGCTAGTTAAGTTTTTTACCAATTGGATCCTGCCGATTGCCTTCTTTGTGGTCATTTGGAGTTTTTTGATGCGTCGGATGGGCGGAGCCAGCGGCGGCCTGATGTCTATTGGAAAAAGCAAGGCCAAAGTGTATATGGAAAAAGAAATTAATATCAAATTTGATGACGTGGCGGGAATCGATGAGGCCAAGGAAGAACTCCAGGAAGTCATTGAGTTTTTGAAGTTCCCCCAAAAATTTCAGCGGTTGGGCGGCAAGATCCCCAAAGGGGTTTTGTTGGTGGGTGCTCCGGGAACAGGCAAGACGCTGCTGGCCAAGGCCGTGGCCGGAGAGGCCGGGGTCCCTTTTTTCAGTATGAGCGGCTCTGATTTTGTGGAAATGTTTGTCGGGGTGGGGGCCGCCAGGGTCCGGGACCTTTTTACCCAGGCCCAGCAAAAGGCCCCTTGCATCATCTTTGTCGATGAATTGGACGCCATAGGCAAAGCCCGGGGGATTAACCCTATGGGGGGGCACGATGAAAGGGAACAAACGCTAAACCAGCTTCTGGTCGAGATGGATGGTTTCAACACCGAAAAGGGGGTCATTATCATGGCCGCCACCAACCGGCCTGAGATCCTCGATCCGGCTTTGCTTCGCCCCGGCCGTTTCGATCGGCATGTGATGATCGACAAGCCCGATGTTCTGGGTCGGGAGGAGATCCTTAAGGTTCACAGCAAGGGAGTCACTCTGGCTCCGCAGGTGGACCTGAAGGTGATCGCCGCCCGGACCCCGGGCTTTGTCGGGGCCGATCTGGCCAACATTGTCAATGAAGCCGCCTTGCTGGCCGCCCGGAAAGATAAGAAAGAGGTGGACATGAAGGACTTTGATGAGGCCATCGACCGGGTGATTGCCGGCCTGGAAAAAAAGAATCGCCGGATGAATGAAAAGGAAAAAGAGATCGTGGCTTACCATGAATCCGGTCATGCCATTGTCGCCGAGATCCTCCCCAATGCCGATCCGGTCCACAAAGTTTCCATCATCCCCCGGGGGATCGGGGCCTTGGGATACACCCAGCAACTACCCACCGAAGACCGCTACCTGATGACCAAGGGGGAATTGGTGGATCGCCTGGGAGTTCTTTTAGGCGGCCGGATCGCCGAAGAAATTCATTTTAAGGAAATTTCCACCGGGGCCCAAAACGATCTTTTGCGGGCCACGGATATTGCCGAGCGTATGGTCCGGGAATATGGGATGAGCGATCTGGGCGTCGTCACTTTTGAGAGAGAGCGGCGGCCTTTGTTTCTGGAAACCGGCCTGGGATATGATACCGGACGTTCCATCAGCGAGGAAACCTCCCGGGCCATCGATCAGGAAGTAAAAAAGATTATCGAACAGGCCCGGGAAATCGCCGACCGGATTTTAAGGGAGCATCTGGACCAGTTGTCCTTACTGGCCCAGCGCCTGCTGGAAAAAGAGGTAGTAGAAGGAGAGGAGTTAAGAGAGATATTAGCCGTCAGCCCAAGGCCTTCAACGGAAAGCGCACAGGGCAGAGGGCAAGGCGCATAGGGCAAAGGGCATAGGGCTAAGGGAAAAACCAGAGGCCTAAATCTAATCATCGATAGTTTAAAAAGTTTAAAAGTTTAAACCGATTATAAATTCCGGTCCATTTACCAGGACCGGAACGGAGTAGGGGAGTAATGGATTTTTCAAACCAGGCTCCAAAACTCCATTCAAAAAAAGTTGGAGATGATATTGCTTCCTTTATCCGATCATGATCCCATGATAGACCGGTACAAAAAAAGCACCTTCTATTCTCTCTGGACCCGATATAAGTTCATTCCCTTGTATTGGAAGATCCTCCCTATTGCTTTTTTGTTGGCCGGCATCTTTTTTCTGGATCAAATGTGGATACCCACCCCGGTGCCTCCGGAGATCCTTCATCGTCTCTATTATCTGCCCATTGTCCTGAGCGGCCTCCTCTTCGGTTTTAAAGGGGGCATGCTGGCCGCCGTGGTGGTGACCGGCTTATTTGTTCCCCACTGGGTGGATTGGTTTGCCGGTCCCGCTCTCCATAGCGGGCATTTGGATGAGGTCGTCCTTTTTTTTGCCTTCGGGATCCTGATCGGATTATTGGTTGACCGGGAGAGGCTCGAAACCCAACTTCGGCAGGATCAGGAACACCTGGCGGTTCTCGGTGAAGCGGCGGCCACCATAGCCCATGAATTAAAAAATCCGGTCATCACCATTGGGGCCTACGTTCAACGACTTTTGCAGAAAACCAATCCCGAAGATCCCAACCGGGAACGGTTGGCAGTCATTCGCCGGGAATGCCAGCGGATCGAGGTCATGCTTCAAGACATGATCCATTTTTCCCGGCCGATCAATCCCGAATTTTCTTTTGTGGACATTAATCATTTAATTCAAGAAGTCCTGAAAATCATCCATCCCCGGGCGGAGCAATATCAAATCCTGCTGAGTTCCAATCTGGAGGGAGACCTGCCTTCGATCCAGGTCGATCAAACCAGAATTACTCAGGTCCTGCACAACCTGATCCTGAACGCCATTGAGGCTTCCGGGACTGAACAATCGGTCCTGGTCTGCACCCGCCGACAAAGAGGACAGGTCATTATTGAAGTGACCGACCTGGGTTGTGGTATTCCGCCGGATTGTCAGGAAAAAGTATTCGCCCCGTTTTTTTCCACGAAAAAAGGAGGTTCAGGACTCGGGCTGGCCATCTCCAAAAGGATCATAGAATTACACCAGGGCCGGTTGTCTTTCCGGGCCAACCAGCCTCAAGGAAGCATTTTCACCATATCTTTGCCTTTGGGCAAGAAGAATCCTCCCTCGCGGTTTGGTTTTTCAAGCGAATCCAAAGAATAAAGGAAGGAAGGGAAAAGAGAGCTTTTTTCTTTGACCCTTTTAACTTTCTGGTATAAAAGAGGTCCAATTTAGAAAATTTACCGAAGGATGACCTATGAAAAAAATCCTGATTGTCTTAGCCATTGTTCTGGTTTTGGGGACGGGGGCCTATTTCGGGTACCGTGCTTATGGCACCAAAAGCAAAGCCCCTGAATATAAAACAGAGACGGTGACCCGAGGCTCCATCATTGCCCAGGTCATTGCCACCGGGACGGTCAACCCGGTCACCCTGGTTCCGGTGGGCAGTCAGATCTCCGGGACCATCAAGACACTCTATGCCGATTTTAACTCGGTCGTTCGGAAAGGGCAGGTGATCGCCTAAATCGATCCGGCCCTGTTTCAAGCCAGGGTGGAGCAAGGCCAAGCCGATCTGAAAAATATTCAAGCCCAGTTGGAAAATCAGAAAATCGCCCTGGCCGACAACTTAAGGAACTTGAACCGCTTTAAAACCCTTTTTAAGGACAATCTGGTTTCTCAAAATGATTTGGATCAAGCCCAACTCAAATACGATCTTTCGCTTACCCAGGGAAAGACCCTCCAGGCCCAAATCGAATCGGCCAAGGCCACTCTGTCAACGGCCAGGATTAATCTTAACTATACCACCATTCGTTCACCGGTCAACGGGACGGTGGTAGCCCGTAATGTCGATGTCGGCCAGACCGTGGCCGCCAGCTTGCAAGCCCCGACCCTGTTCTCCATCGCCCAGGATTTGACCAAGATGCAGGTGGATACCAATGTGGATGAAGCCGATATCGGCAAGGTCCAGGTGGGGCAGGAGGCCACTTTTACGGTGGACGCCTTTCCAACCGAACCTTTTTCAGCCAAAATATTCCAGGTTCGTAACGCGCCGACCACGGTCCAGAATGTCGTCACTTATGATGTGGTTTTAGGCGTCGATAATCCGAACCTGAAATTAAAACCCGGGATGACCGCCAATGTCACCATCATCCTCGAAAAAAAGGAAGATGTCCTGATGATTCCCAATTCGGTGCTGAAATTCAGGATGCCTCCGGCCATGCTGGCCAGCATGGCCAAAGCGGCTAAGAGGAAATACACTCCCATCAATCCCAGCCGTATTCCCAAAGACATCCGGGCCCTCTGGGTTCCGCAGCCGGGGAAATTTCCCCGGCCGGTATTTGTTCGGACCGGAAGCACTGACGGAAAAAACACCGAGATCACGATCCTGCGGGGTCAATTGAAGGAAAAGGATGCTGTGATCAGCGAGATTATAAAAAATGATAAAGATCAAAAGCCGGCCAACCCCATGCGGGGCATGCGGTTTTAAACGGTCATGGAACCCCTGATTCGAGTTCAAGATCTGTTTAAGATTTATGAGGTCGGCGATATTCAAATACCGGCCTTAAACGGTGTTTCCCTGACCATTGAGGCCGGAGAGTTTGTTTCGATCATGGGCTCTTCGGGATCGGGAAAATCAACCTTTATGAATATTCTGGGCTGCCTGGATGTTCCGACTAAGGGCTCTTATTTTTTAGGCGGGACCGCGATCGGTACCATGGACCGGGATGAATTAGCCCAGTTACGCAATCAAAAAATCGGTTTTGTCTTTCAGGGGTTCAATCTCCTGGCCCGCACCTCGGCCCTGGAGAATGTGGAACTGCCTTTGATCTATGGTCCCATTCCGTCCCGGGATCACCGCCGCCGGGCCATGGAGGCCCTGGCCTCGGTGGGTCTGGCCGGACGGGAAGATCACCATCCCAATCAGCTCTCCGGGGGACAGCAGCAGCGGGTGGCCATTGCCCGGGCCCTGGTCAATCACCCCTCCATCATCCTGGCCGATGAGCCGACCGGGAATTTGGATACCAGGACCAGTGTGGAAATTATGCAGCTTTTGACCCAGTTGAATGAAGAACAGAAAATAACCATTATCCTGGTCACCCATGAACAGGATATCTCCACTTTTACCAGGAGGATCATCCAGTTCAAAGATGGACTGGTCTTGCAGGATCGGCCCCAACAATCCAGGAAGACAGATCAAACATGAAACCCATCTCGTCTCTTAAAGTGGCCCTGAGGGCCTTACAGACCAACAAGATGCGCTCTTTTTTGACCATGCTGGGGATCATCATCGGTGTCGGGGCCGTCATCGTTATGGTGGCCATCGGGGCCGGGGCCAGGGAAATGATCGCCAAGCAGATCGCCAGCATGGGCTCCAATCTTTTAATGGTGCTTCCCGGGGCCACCACGGCCGGTGGAGCCCGCATGGGGGGTGGCAGCGCCTCCTCCCTGACCTCGGACGACGCCAAAGCCATCCAAGAGGAATGTCCGGCCATCAAGACCGTGGCCCCTATCTGGGGGGGGGTGACCCAAATCATTTATGGAAATCAGAACTGGAATACCAGTGTAACCGGAACCACACCCTCTCTTTTTGAGATCCGGGAATGGCCTCTGGCCGCTGGACGAAATTTTTCCGAGCAGGAAATGGCCGGAGCGGTCAAAGTGGCCATCATCGGAAAGTCGATCGTCGAAAATCTTTTTGGATCGGAAGACCCTATCGGTCAAATCATAAGGATTAAAAAAATACCCTTTACCGTTATCGGGATATTGACTCCCAAGGGCCAATCTTCTTATGGAACCGATCAGGATGACGCGATTTATATCCCCTTGACCACCGCCCAAAAAAGGGTTTTCGGAAGTCAACTCCCCAACCGGGTCCGGATGATCATGGTTCAAACCAAAGATCTCAGCCTTATGGCGGCGGCCGAAAAACAGGTCAATGCCCTTCTGGAGCAGAGGCATCGCACCCAGGCCGGGCAACTGGCCGATTTCACCGTCAGGAACCTGACCGAGATCATGGCCACGGCCGAACAGTCGGCGAAGGTTATGTCCCTGCTTCTGGGCTCCATCGCCCTGGTTTCCTTGCTGGTCGGGGGAATCGGCATTATGAATATCATGCTGGTTTCGGTCACCGAGCGGACCCGGGAAATCGGCATCCGCATGGCCGTAGGGGCCCGCGGAATCGATATTCTCTTTCAATTTTTAACCGAATCCGTTGTCCTCAGCCTGGTGGGCGGGCTGATCGGGATCGGGCTGGGGATACTGGGAGCCGAGTTGACTTCAACCTTTACCGGATGGAACATTGTGATCTCTGTCCTGGCTCTGATGATTTCTTTTTTCTTTGCCGCCGCCGTGGGAATTTTTTTCGGCTATTATCCGGCCCACAAGGCCTCCCGCCTGAACCCCATCGATGCCTTGAGGTATGAGTAGAACCCGGTTCAAAGGGACCCCCTAATTGTAGTATAGAGGGAATGGGGGTTTTGAAAATAATAACTGCCAGAGATATGAACGAAAGACAGCGAAAATATTACCTCAAGAAAAAAGGGAAGCCCTCATGACAAAAATAAAAAAAGTATCGGATCTTCCTCCGATGGACGATGAAAGCCTGTCTGATTTTTGGGAAGAACATGAACCTGAGACCTTCAGTAGTTGGGAAGAAGGGGATCTGGTTTTTAAACGGCCGCCCAAAAAACTAATCCAGTTACGTCTCGACCCTCGGGACATAAGGGTCATAGACAAGGAATCAAAACAAACGGGTATCGATCGGGCCCAACTTGTTCGTTCCTGGGTTAAAGAAAAGATCAATCAATTGGAAAAGAGATAAAAAATATTTAATCAATAGAAAAAAATGTTTAAAAAACTTTTAGAAAAAAATTGACAAGATGAAAAATTATATATAAAATATTAATTTTATGATCGCGGGGTGGAGCAGTCCGGTAGCTCGTCGGGCTCATAACCCGAAGGTCGCAGGTTCAAATCCTGCCCCCGCTACCAAGATTTCAATGGCTTACAAAGATTCTTTGTAAGCCATTTTTGTTTGGTGTCCTTATGGGTGTCCATCGGCCAAATTTTCTTGCCTCATCCCAGGCCATTTCACCTCTTTCAATTCCTGCTCAGTTACCAAATTGTATTCTTATGACCCGAGATGGCCATGATCTTGAAATAATCATTACCGACCAGTTAATTCAACATACAACCAATTTCAAATGCATGGTATGGAAGGGAACCATATTTCATTAATAATGATATTTTCAGCAAATGCTGAAATTATAATTTACAATGAAAAAAGTTGACATGAAGATAATTTTATTATAAAATTACATTTCAACAAATGTTGAAATAGGTAATTTAAATGAAAATATCTGATCAAAATCTCGAAGATAAAGCCAAAGAAGCCCTCCTATCCTGCCTATCCCGGGTTCCTTTCCTTAAAATCGGAAAAATTAAAAGTGAGGTTTCTAGGGAAGGGGCTCGCCCTGATCTCCTGGTCAATCTGGACTATCCTGAAGGTAAAAAAAACCTGATCGTTGAAATAAAAGCCAACGGCCAGCCCAGATTGGCCCGACAGGCGGTTAATCAGATCCTACGTTATAAGGAACTTATTCCCGATTCCTATGGAATCTTTCTCGCACCATATATTTCATCGAAAGCCGGAGAAATATGCAAGCAAGAAGGGATCGGGTATTTAGACTTTTCCGGAAACTGTTTTCTATCCTTTGACAATGTGTTTATCGAGCAGGGAGGGAGACCAAACATTTTTCAGGAAAAGCGGGACTTGCGTTCCCTTTATTCGCCAAGGGCCGAAAGGGTCCTCCGGGTCCTTTTGAACAATCCCATGAGGGCCTGGAAAGTGGAGGAATTGGCTGAAGCGGCCCGGGTGAGTCTTGGCCAAATCTCTAATGTTAAAAAAAGGTTGATGGACCGAGAGTGGATTCAAGAAGAGAAAATCGGCTTCAAGCTGAAGGAACCCGAACAACTCCTGAAGGAATGGGAAGAAAACTATTCGTTCCGAAGAAATAGGGTCGTGGATTTCTATTCTTTAAAAGGCATCGCTCAAATTGAAGCGGATTTGGCTGATTATTGTAATCGTAACAATTTTAAATACGCCTTGACCGGCTTTTCCGGGGCTGCTCGTTTGGCGCCGGCCGTTCGATACCAGCGGGCCATGGCCTACCTGGAAGATTTTAATGATGACCTGATTTCCCGGTTAGCCCTAAAAAAGGTGACCAGTGGATCAAACCTGACCCTTTTTATGCCTTACGATGAAGGGGTTTTCTATGGCCTCCGTCAACTCGAAGGCGCTCAAATAGCTTCACCGGTCCAGATCTATTTAGACCTCCGCAGCTTCCGAGGCAGAGGGGAAGAGGCGGCTCAGATTCTTTTTGATCAGGTGATCAAACCGATATGGTGGCCCAACGCGATTATTCCGAAGAATTGGTGAAGGCTGCCCGGTCCGTACTCCTGGAGCTTGTCCACCTTCTCGGGGAATATTGGAACCATATTGTGCTTATCGGCGGGTGGGTTCCGGAACTCTTGGTGGGCAGCAAGGAAAGCCCCCATTGCAAAGTTGATTCGAACAAGGCTTTTACCCATCAGACATCCCTAAGAAGGAAAGGGGGAATATCCGGTGAAGCGAACTGCAGTGAAGTTGGACGAAATACAGGGAGGTTGGGGCATCTTACCCAGGGAAGCCCTCCTGCACTGGAATCCTAATGGAGCCAAGGATTCCATAAAACTGAACCACGAATGCGAACCCGAAGCGGAGAAAGGTGCAAAGGGTGGCAGATTCACGTGTAGTACCGAGAAAGGAAGGCCAATGAAACTTAGTAACAGAGTGGAGGATAAAACCCTGATGACCGGGAGAAGGTAAAGAGGGGAAGAAATCCGATAGGGAAGCCGGTACGAACCGTTCTGTTGGGAGGGGGTGGCCTTTATGGTCGCCTCCTCCCAGATTATAAATTTCCGGAACTCTAAATCCCCTTGAACTGCGGCTTGCGCTTCTCAAGAAAGGCGTTGACACCTTCGCTTACATCCTTTGTGGTCCAGTTGATCAGTTTTAAAAGGGCGGTCAGCTCCAGGTGCCTGTCCAGGTCCAGGTCATAGGAGCTGTATACCATCTTCTTGGAAAACTGGTGGGCAATGGGGGGACCTTCCGCAAGCTGGCTGGCAAATTTAATAGTTTCCTCCATCAAGCTGTCGTGGGGGACGACTCTTGTTACATATCCTGTCATCAGCATTTCGTTGGTGTCCATCCAACGACCGGTCCATATAAGCTCCAGGGTCTTGGGGAGACCGATAATTTTGGGCAGATAGTAGCATCCGCCCCCTCCGGGGGCCAGCCCGATGTTGACGTACGTCATTGCCGCCCTGGCTTTGTCGGAGGCAATCCTTAAATCGCACATGCTGGCCAGGTCCATCCCCCAGCCCGTGGCCGTCCCGTTTAAAGCGCAGATATAAGGCTTTTCAAATTTAGCCACTGTCCTGGCCAAACTGTGGGCATTCTTCTCCCAGTTCCTCAGGTGCTTAGTAAGTGGCAGGGGAAACCCCTGCATGGACTCATTCTGCATTTCGACTAAAAAATCGGCGCCAGCACAAAAACTAGTCCCATTTCCGGTGACCACCAAGACCTTCACATCCTCGTCCTCCCTGGCCTCATTTATCATGGAGACCCACTCCTTAGCAATGGCCCCGGTTATGGCGTTCCTTTTTTCGGGCCTGTTCAGCGTTATTGATGCTACACTGCCAATCTTCTCATAAATAATAGTTTTGCTTTCCATGGGATACCTCCTCATAAAAAGATGATAAGACATTAATTTTCTGAGAAACGACTAAAGAAAAATTCTGGTGGTATAATATTTGGGGTTCATACGAGTAAAAGTCCAACCCCAGAGGGGCCGGCTTTGGTTTAACCCCTGAAAGCGGAGAGGTTGACTTGCATCCTGAGAAGACAGGGATGGATTGCTCCCCAAACATTTTGAACTGTTGTGAATAGTTGAATTTTTCCCCGGCCTGGAGTGACGCACACTTTCGGATCATTTCTGGAGCCAAACCCACAATGTCAACACACTACCCTCTTGGCCAGTAACAATTGACCCAATAGGGTTTTTGTTTTATATGCCGAAACTTGTTCAGACCTTGTATCCCTTGTACAATTTCATTTAAGCGCCTGGGAGGGGCACACTTATTTACTTATTCTTTAAATGCTTCCCCCGTGCCTACAAACCCAGATAGGTCTTTCTTATGAGTTCATTATCGAGCAGTTCCGAACTCGTTCCCTCTGCAATAATCTGCCCGCGAGACATGACATAGTTTCTGGTGGCCAGATCAAAGGCGAAACCCACGTCCTGTTCAACAAGAAGAATCGTGATCCCTAGGCCATGGACTTGATTGATACGAGTGAAAAGATCCTCTTTGACCATAGGAGCGAGGCCGGTTGATGGCTCATCAATTAACAATAATCTGGCCTGAGACATGAGTGATCGGCCTATGGAGAGCATGGTCCGTTCACCACCGGATAATGCCCCTGATATTTGATTGGTTCTTGATTTTAAAATAGGAAATAATTCATAAACCATCTCGAGGGTTTTCTTAGACGTCTCCTTGTCCTTACAGAGATATCCCCCTACTCTTAGATTATCCAGAACCGTCATTTCCCGAAACGGTTTCCCTCGCTCGGGACATAGAATAAGTCCCCGTTTGGCTATCTGGTGGGCTGGTAATTTGGTCATCTCTTCCCCGTTAAAAACAACGCTCCCCTTAAGGGATATTTTCCCTGAGGTTGTTCCCCTGAGGGTGTCTTTTTCCCATTTCACCAGTCCTGAAACAGCGCGGAGCAGGGAAGTTTTACCGGCACCGTTTGGTCCCACAAGGCTAATCAGTTCTCCTTCGTCAACTCTCAACCCTACCTGGTTCAATACCATCGCTCGATCATACAGGAGGGTCAAATCTTTAACTTCGAGATACAAGCTTGTTTGCTCCTTTTCCGATATAAGCTTCTATGACCTCCTGATTCGAAATGATCTCCTCAGGGGTACCGATGGCGATTATTTTTCCAAAATTGATCACTATGACCCTGTCCAGAATCTGCATCAGATCAGCCAACTTATGCTCCACAATGAGCATAGCCGGACCCTCACTATGCAATCTGCCGAACCGGCCTCCCTTTCGTAGCCTTTTAAGTGATCTGGCAATGAGCGATGTTTCTGCAGGATTTAAACCCCCAAAAGGTTCGTCAAGAAGGAGAAGCTCGGGTTCGGTGGCGATCGCCCTTGCCAACTCCAGACGTTTCAGATCTCCGTGTGATAAGATCGAAGCGGGTTCAAGGGCGAGATCGCCTATCCCGCAAAATTCCAGGGCATCCCTCGCTCTTATTTCGGTTTTCTTGACCCATTCTCCTTTTCTTTTTGACCTGGGGGAGAGGCATGATACCATCACATTTGCTATGACCGGCAGATTCCGAAACGGTTTAACGACCTGAAATGTAGTAGCAATTCCCTGATTGATGATCTCTGGAATGGGACGTCCAGTTATGTTTTTTCCCTTGAAATATATATTCCCCGAACTTGGTTTCAATATGCTGGTTATCAGACGGAGCAGGGTGGATTTGCCTGCTCCATTAGGACCGATCAGACCCACCATCTCCTCCCGGCCAATTTGAAAACTCACCTGACTGATGGCGGTCAGCCCTCCAAAATGCTTTGATATATCTTCTACTTCCAAAAATGGTATCTTCACCTTAGATCTCTTCTTCCCTCAACTCTCTGCGGGAAACTTTTCCAATATCCGTCTTGGGGATTTCACCCACGAATTCTACGATCCTGGGGATTTTGTAATGAGCCAGTTTGCCTCTGCAATATTCTATAATATCCTCTTCAGATATTTTCCCCCTGGCATCGGACTCTAGAACCACGAGGGCCTTCACATTTTCGCCCACCTTGATATCCTTAATTCCGATAACGCCTACCTCTTTGATATTAGGGTGCGTTTTCAAGGCTTCTTCAACCTCCCGGGCATAGACCCGAAGCCCCTTGTATTTAATGAGATCCCGTTTTCTGTCATAGATATAAAAGTAACCATCTTCCCCCATACGGGCCAGGTCCCCCGTGCGCCACCATCGGACGCTATTGATCATGGCCTCACAATCCTTGGTCGCCTCTGGCTTATTCCAGTACCCTTTAGTCACTTGTGGTCCGCTGATAACAAGCTCACCCATCTCCCCCGGGGAAATAAAAAGGTCCTCCTCCGGGTCCAGGATTGCCGCCATCGTATTGGGTATCGGGATCCCTATGGACCCGGTCCTTCCACCCCTCAGAGGAGTGCCATGGCTCATGGCCACCAGTTCCGTCATTCCATAATTATCGTGAAGATCAACCCCGGTGCGGTCTTTCCAATCCCTGGCCGTAAATTCATGAAGTGCATCGGCACCCGATGCAACGATCTTCAACTTTTTCCATTCGACGATGTCTGTTTTTTTATAATCTTTGAGGGCCTCATAGATGGCCGGGGCGCCAATGAACCAGGAGGCTTTGTATTTTACGATGCCATGCAAAATATCATCAACATCAGGTGTGGTAATTACCACCAAAGTTGACCCTCGAAGTATACCGTCAAGCAAAGCTGAAAATTGACCGCCGGCGTGATAGAAGGGCATATACGCAACATTGACCTCACGGCCTTCTTCAAAGAAGGGATAGAACGCGTGGAATTGAGTGAAATCGGCCATAACATTCCTATGGGTGATCATGACGCCCTTGGGTAACCCCGTTGTACCGCTCGTATACGGGAGCGTAAGAAGATCTTCATCGGGATCGATCTCAATTCTGGGTGGATTCGGAGGATACCGCCTGATCAATTCTTGAAGTTGATGGACTCCTTCCCTTTTATAGATCTCTGGGGAGGGCGTGGCCATGTTCTGGTATACGCCTCTTAAAACGGATTTCCCCAGGAATCTTTTTCCCTTAGGCAAAGATTCACTAATATTGGAGAGAATGACATTTCGCAGATTCACCCCTGACTTATCCACGCCCTCATAAAGGATGTCCTGGCAGATGATGGTTTCCGCTCCGCTGTCCTGGAGTTGATGCCTGATTTCCGAGTAGACGTAGACGGGGCTGATGGGCGTAGAGATGGCGCCTATCTTGATTATGGCGTAAAAGGCAATAATATGTTCCGGAGAATTGAGCAGCAATATGGCAACCCTGTCTCCTTTTTTGATCCCCAGATCATACAGGGCGGAGGCAAGCCGATCCACCTTGTCCCGCAGTTCCATATAACTTATTTTCTTGCCATAAAAAATGATTGCAGTCCTTTTCCCCCATCTCTCCGTGGCTATATCGAAGGCTTTGCCTACTGATTTCAGGGGAACCTCTACCTCGGCAGGAACCCCCGAAGGATAAGAGTGAACCCAAGGTTTTTCTTCATATAGGGACGGCATTCATAATCTCCTTCTTTTGTTGCAACAATCTCTGCCCCGGCATTTAGACCGGTTCAGAAATGGATGGCTTTACTTTTTTCGATCATGCCTAACGCATGGTTCCCCCTGCTTGTATCTTTATCCTTGTTTTCTTGACTGTGTCATTCCTTTTCCGGGCGCAAGGAAGCCCGGCAGGCTCTACAACTGTATCTAGTGCTCATGTTGATCAATTTACATCTGGGACATCTTATCTCGATTTTATCCCTTATCCATGTGCTGACCCCCTGGGGCATAAAGAAGAGGGTGATCATCAGAATTAAAGAAAAAATAATAAATCGCGTTGCCTCGCCCCATGGATGAAACCCTAGGATCTCCAGAAGGGGATAAAGGATATAGACCCCGACCACCGGCCCGTAAATGGTGGCTATTCCTCCGAAGACGGTCCACAGTATAGGATAAAACGAAAACAATAGCTCCAGGGTCGAAGGTCCGGAAACTCGAATGAAATGTGCGTACAGACCCCCGGCAATCCCCGCGAATATGCCGCTCACAGCAAAGGCCAGTAATTTATATCTTGAAGTGTATATTCCGGATACACGGGCCGCGATTTCATCTTCACGAATGGCATGAAAAATGACGCCAGTTCTCACGTGTTTACTTTCCGCATCGGTTAATTTGTACATCGTAAATACGGAGACGAGCATGACGACGAGTACGATATAGTAGTCAAGAACCCGGGAACCTGAAAGGGGATCAATATTATAAAGACCCAGCTCACCGCCGGTAAATTTCGGGAAGAGATAGATAAGCCCGGTAAGGATTATAGGAAAGGAAAGGGTGACCAGGGCCAGGTAAAAACCTCTTAACCGCAGGGCGGGCAACCCTGCGATCAAGCCTATCATCACTGCGGCCAAACCCCCGCAGGGGATTGTGATCAAAGGGGGCAGGCCAAAGTGTTTATTCAGCAACGCTGCCGTATAAGCGGCGACTCCAAAAAAAAGAGCGTGGCCGAGGCTCAGTTGTCCGGCAAAACCGGCTAAAAGATCCCAACTGGCTGCATATATGGCAAAAATAGTGGCAATAATGAGAATATGTAATATGTAGGGATCCATCGAAACAAGGGGGAGGCTGAGCAAAGACAGTATAAAAACGAGAGCGATCATCCTCCCGGGGATAGCCAATATCTCGATCCGAAATTGCTGATACAGTGAACGAAAATAATAGTTCAAAGGCGCTCCTCCTCAAAAACAATCCCGAAGAGCCCTTCAGGTTTGATAAGCAATACAAGCACCATAACAGCCAAAGAAACGGCCCCTTTCAGGAATGAGCCCCCCTGGATAAGAAAAACAACGGCAGTCTCGGCAAACCCCAGAATGAAGGCCGCAACAATGCTTCCCTTAATACTCCCCATGCCGCCCAGGACGACCGCCGCCAGTACGATAGTGAGCGGGTGCACCCACATAAGAAGGCGCACCATATATATCGGGGCTATGACCACACCGGCTATCCCGGAGAGGGTGATGGAGATGCCCATGGTAATCATGCATAGACGACTCACATCTATCCCCGCAAGATTGGCCGTTTCTCTATCCTGGGCCACTGCCCTGATCGCTAAGCCGGTATCGGTTTTTGATAATAGAAGCCAAAGGCAGATCAGGGTGGTTATAGCAGCCCCAATGGCAAAAAATTGCTGATACAGGACCCTGGTCCCGATGATTTTGACAAACCCGGGGATGAAGGCGGGAACTCGATGATAGTCACCTCCAAATCCCAGCAGAAGCACTTCCTGAAAAATAAGGGCCAGTGCCACAGAGATGATCATTATGGCGGTTTGCTGTTCCTTCACCCGATCAAAAAGAAACCTGTAACAGAGAACTCCCAAAAAGCCCGTGATGAGTATAGCCATAAGTGCAGACGGAAGAAGGGGCACCCCCCGCACGCTCGAAGAAAAAAACAACAAAAAAGCGCCTAGCATATAAAATGCCGTATGGGCCATATTCAGCATCCTGGCCACTCCAAAGGAAAGGGAAAAACCAACAGACAGAACTGCAAAGATTCCCCCAAGTAAAAAGCCATTGATCAGGATCTTTAGAAACACGTTGATTTCACCCTCCCTAAGCAAACTAATGCTCATGCGGAAATCAGAGATTTACGCATGGACACTCCCTATGGACATAAATCTCAGACCAGGGGCGCAAGCCCCGAACTAAGATTTACTTATTATTTCCTTCTTTATTTCTTTTTATCCTTCCAGTATTTAACGACCCATGGGGGCAACTTAAACTCCCCGCTGCCCTTGTACTTTATGCCTTCAAACCTTTTATCCCCCATCGCCGCC
Source organism: Deltaproteobacteria bacterium (assembly GCA_016208255.1). Taxonomy (GTDB): domain Bacteria; phylum Desulfobacterota; class RBG-13-43-22; order RBG-13-43-22; family RBG-13-43-22; genus RBG-13-43-22. The sequence goes on from JACQYK010000324.1 coordinate 16,074, forward strand.
TTGCCGTTCGGCCATATGACGACCGGTTTTCCATTCTGCCACTGTTCGGCGGCCCAGGTCAGGTAATCCGGTCTCCACTGGAACTCATGGGGATACTTATCATTATTGGGGGTAAAGGTTATTCTGCCCTGAGCCCCTATATAATCAGTCTTTTCAAGTGCCGTAACCAGTTTGTCGCTGTTCAGGGTTCCGGCACGCTCAATGGCCTCTTTTATGATGTAGAGCGTATCATAGGACTGAGCGACCCACATGGGCATGTCTTTATACTTTTTAAAAAATTTATTTACAAAAGGTATGGTTTTTTTCGTGATCTCTGCGAGGGGATAAGGGCTTCCGAATGTCTGGTATTCACAGGCACCCTTTGTCATTTCCCAGTGTATCCAACGACCCGCCTCGACATTAATGCCAGCAGGAACCACAGGGATCTTAAGTTCACCCCATTGCTGGCTTGTTGGGATTCCAGTGGGACCGGAAATCAGTTGGAACATAATTTGCGCCCCTGAGCTTTCTATGGCTTCCAATTCAGCCCTTACATCGGTAGCCAATCCGCCGGGCCGCCAAGTCCCCACGTATTCCATACCGAGTTTGGCAATCACCCCGGGCATTACCTCCACCATGGGGTCGCACCAGATAAGCTTTTCAGCCATTACGGCCACTTTAGGTTTCTGAATTCCCAACTCTTCTCTTATTTTGTTACCCGCTATCTCCAGGGTGATCAGGCCGATGTGGGCAGTCCATAAACCACTGAAGCCCGCCCTGAAAAAATATTTATATCTGTTATAGTTTTTTGCAATCCGCTCGTTGGTTTCCGGCGATCCTGCGCCGGTGCTCAGGTAGAGCACTTTATTGTTCGCCATCACCTCCTGTTGCGCCAGGACAGCCTCCGATCTAACGCCGCCGACCACTAAGTCTACCTTGTCACGGGTCACAAGACGCTCCATGGTACTGACGGCATCAACCACACTCTGCAAACTGTTATCGTCCGCCTGCACCAGCTCAATCTTGTGTTTCACCCCGTTCAGATTTATCCCGCCGGTTTTATTGATCTCTTCAGCCGCAATTTCAGCTGCCCACCAGGTCTGCTGCCCATATATAAATTTCATGGGGCCTATAACTCCGATCTTGATTGTTTTCTCAGGGCCAGCACCGGCAAAAGCAGGCATACTCACCAACATGATAGACAGGCCCAACAGTAAACTATTCCGCCACCAATCTGTTTTTTTCCATAAAGACGACATATTAGAGCCCCTCCTTTTTTAGTTTTTTATTACGTTTTTGAAGTTCGAAACACCCATTATTTCATTCCCGAATATATCACATATATATTCTCCAAGGGGGTTAAAACAAAGCTGACTCTCTATGATCGAGTTTTTACAAACCCCGATCTTATTTGTCAAGAAAAAAATAAAACATTATTCAATATTTTTTAATTTATGAATTATTCTATTGACGTATATAAAAATATTTGTTAAATTAAAAAAAAATGTATATATCTATTTGTATTATTTATATATTATTTTTCTGAATAATCTTATATTCCACTATCTGGGAGGCAGGTAAATGAAAAATTATGAAACCTTGAAGTATGAACAATCTGGGGAGGTTGTCACCGTTTCCTTAAACAGTCCCCCGCTGAATCTTTTTGGCAGCAAAATGCTGGAAGAGATGATCGATTGCTGGCATTCCTTGAGGAACAATCTCTCGGCCCGATTCCTTATCCTCACGGCGGAAGGAGACAATTTCAGCGCCGGCGCTGATATAAATGAATTCGGCACTGGAGAGATTACCCCACAGGCCGCACGCCAGCAACAGCTTAACGGCCATGAGATGATGCGGAGTCTGGAAAGCCTGGAACAGATCACGGTGTGCGCCATGCGAGGCGTCGTGTGCGGCGCGGGTATGGCTGTGGCACAGGCCTGTGATTTTCGCATTATGACCGAAAACAGCCATTTTCTCGTGCCCGAGACCAACGTCGGAACCTACTACACCTGGGGTTGCACCCCGAGGCTCGTGCGTTTGGTCGGTGCTTCCAAGACCATGGAGATCATCATGACCTGCGACCCCGTTCCGGCTGGAGAGGCCTACAGACTGAATCTGGCCAACAGGGTTGTTCCCAATGACTCTTTAATGGAGGCTACCCATGAATTTATAGCCAAGATAGCTTCCAGGAGCCCCATGTGTGTCAGAATAACTAAGAAGCTCGCCTTGGGGGCTTCTATGGAGGGATTCGGTAATATGTTCATCTGTGAACCAGAACTTATTGAGGGAGTTGTATATGCCGGAGATTTAAAGGAAGGTATGCGGGCATTTCTGGAAAAACGTCCACCGAAGTACAAACCGTGATGATAAAGCTTATCATTCAACATTTTGATCATATTACTAAATAATTGTCTTTGCCCTTTAATTAGGTTTTATAAAAAAGGAAATAATAAAGTTCACTCGATTTATAATTGATATTGAATATGTCTATAAATACCGTTGTCACAGATATGAAAACCCGGATATTGGACGCGGCAGTTACCGTGTTCTCGGAAAAGGGGTTTAGGACATCCACCCTCTCCGATCTGGCCGAAACGGCCCGCATCGGGGATGCGACCTTATACAACCACTTCAGTAACAAGGAAGATATTCTGCTCTCTATTCCCATCCCTCACATGCGGAAATTTCTGGCTGACGTCAAAGAGCAGTTTGCCGGCATCAAGAACCCTGAGGAGAAGCTTCGCAAATTCATATGGCACTATCTCTGGTGGAGCCAAAAACAACAGAATTTTGTGAAGGTTCTCATTTTTGATATCTACTCAAATCCAAAATATTATTGCTCCGATGCCTATGACCTGGCTGAATTGGTGGCAGATGTGCCCGCGTCTTTTTTGGCCGAAGGGAAAAAGCAGGGATTCTTCAGGGAAGAGGTGTCGCCGCATGTATTCAGGAAATTTCTTATGGGGACGATGGATTATCTCTTTCTGACGGGCTTGGTGTCTGATAGGCCCTTTCAACCGCTCAATGATTACGAGGCCCTGGCCGAGGCAATAGTCGCTTCCATCAAGAAAGACCAGGAGGTGATTTCGTCGGATATCCAAACGATCGAGGAAAAAAAGGAGCACATCCTCATCGCCGCCGAACAAAAGCTTGCGGAAAAACCATTTGCTCAGGTCAGCATTTCCGAGATTGCAAAGAAGGCCAATGTGGCAGATGGAACGATTTACGAGTATTTTGAAAACAAAGAAGACATCCTCTTTTCCGTCTATAAAAAGCACATGGAAGATTTTACAGAGACCTTCTTGGAATCCCTCAGACCAAGCAAATCGGAAACAAAGCTCAAACTAATGCTGGGGCACTTCCTGAGCTGGATTCAGAACCGCAATGAGTGGGGCTTGATTTATCTAAGGGATATCATTTTCAACCAGCGGTTCTATCGATCAAAGGCCCACGATGCCATGAGGCGTCACGATCAGATCATTGTCCAGGTTTTTGATGAAGGAAAACAGGCCGGGGTGTTCCGAAAAGGAATGAAGAACTATCTCCTAAGGGCTCTGGTGTTTGGTCCTTTGCATGCCCTGTGTTATCCTGGTGCGGCACTGCAGAAAAACGACAACCTGTTGAACTATCTTGAGGAATTGAATGGCCTGGTCTTTCGGGCAATCAAAACCGCAGACGAATCCTTGAAATCTGTACATTCGATGGATGCTCAACCAGGTGTTTGACTATTCATGCGCCATGGAATACCAGTGCGCCACGGATGTCTGGGGCAAATGAAGGGTCCTGCCTTTTAAGGTGGGATGCTCGTGCTTTTCGCGGTCCTTTTTTCGAGGGTCCCGGGGTGTAGGGACGTCTAAAATAAAAGGGGGGAAGGTCACA
>JACQYK010000325.1 GCA_016208255.1 Deltaproteobacteria bacterium
GCTTTTCCGGAATCTGGTCCCTGGTCTTTCTCAAGACCAGACTGGTATAGCCCATAATGGTGTGCAAAGGATTTTTCAGGTCATGAAAGGTTTTAAACAGGAATTCCCTGGTTTTTTGGTCTTCTTCCCGGACCGGCTCAGGCGTCTCGGGGGATTGAATCTTTCTCTGTTCCTTTTCCGGATCCCTGATTTTTGTCATCGAATGTCAAAATTTAAAGGAAGAAACTATCTCCATTTCGTTTATATCGGAGTATAAAGTAAAAAACTGAAGGAATCAAGTTGTTTGCCCTCGCCGGGGACATTCCGGCCCTCTTTCTTGTTTGACTACTCCCCGTTCTTGTGGTTTAAAGGAATAGGGAAATTTTGAATAGTTTCAATCAACATAAACTCGGGGCGGCCGTGTCAAAACAAGTTGATAATTCAAATAAAATAATCGGCATCACCTCCACTATACCGGTGGAAATTCTCTTCGCCGGCGGCTTTGTCCCTGTCGATTTGAATAATATTTTTATCACCTCTCCTCAAGCGGGGACCTGGGTGGATGAGGCAGAGGAGAAGGGCTTTCCCCGGACTTTGTGCAGTTGGATCAAGGGGATCTATTCCGCCCTACAATACAGACCGGAGATCAAAACCGTTATCGCCGTCACTCAGGGGGACTGCAGTAATACCCAGGCCTTGACTGAAATCCTGGATCATCAGGGAATAAAGATCATTCACTTCAATTATCCCTATGACCGGAATCCCGATTTGTTAAAAAAAAACCTGGAGGCCCTGATGGACTCCTTCAGGGTATCCTGGCCGATGGTCACCCGCACTCAAAAACGAATAAAATCCATTCGGGAAAAACTGACGTTACTGGACCGGGAGACCTGGGAGGGGAATAAGGTGCATGGCTGGGAAAACCACCTCTTCCTGGTCAACAGCTCTGATTTCAAAGGAGATCCGGATTGTTTTGAAGAAGAACTGGACGGCTTTTTATCCGACCTGGGCCGACGGCCTAAAATCCGGGAGACGGTTCGACTGGGGTTTATCGGCATCCCCCCCATTCAATCAGGATTATATGAATACATTGAAGATCTGGGGGGCAGGGTGGTATTCAATGAAGTTCAGCGTCAGTTCAGCCTGCCCCATTATAATCATCCCCTGCTTCAACAATATCTGGCCTACACCTATCCTTATGACATTTTCGGAAGAATCAAAGATATCCAGCAGGCGGTGGCCCAGCGAAGGCTGGACGGCCTGATTCACTATACCCAGACCTTCTGCTTTCGTCAGGTTCAGGACTTTTTGATTCGAAAGCACCTTGCTCTTCCCGTCCTGACCCTGGAGGGGGACAAACCCAGGCCGATCGATAACCGAACCAAATTTCGTATCGAGGCCTTTATAGATGTGTTAAGGAAATAGATTTCCATTTCCAATTGCGGATTTCTGATTGCGGAACTCGAAGACATGTTTTTTCTTCTCTCCCCTGCCGAAGGGTGGTATGACGGTTTATTAGGAAGATAAGGAAAAAGGAGAGACATGCCGATTGGAATAGACCTGGGAAGCCGATATGTCAAGATTATCCAGACTTCTGACTTCAGGAATTACCAGAAAATCCGTATGGACACGGTCCGGTTTTTAACCGAACAAATAAGGAGGCGGACGAAAAAGACCAACCACTTCCCTGGCCTGGCTGAATTGGGTTTTCGTCCGGAAAAATTAATGGTGGTTACCGGATACGGAAAACACCTGCTGGGGAAAAAAATAAAAACCATCACTGAGATCCGGGCCCATTTTCGGGGAGCTTGTTTTCAGACCGGTTTGACCGATTTTATCCTGGTGGAGTTGGGCGGGCAGGACAGTAAGGTCCTCTGGGTCCAGGAAAAGAAAGTCATGGATTTTCAGACCAATGACAAGTGTGCGGCCGGAACCGGACGCTATCTGGAAAATATGGCCCGGTTGCTGAACCTGACCGTCAAGAGACTCTCTCTGGAATCCCAGGACCCGGTGACGGTCAACAACACCTGTGCTATTTTTGGAGAAAGTGAGATTATCGGCTTTCTCATGGAACAAGTTCCCTTGGAAAGCATTTGCGCCGGGATCAATGATTCCATCGCCCGGCGAATCACCCAGATGATCCGCCGCTATCCCTCCCTGCCTCTGGTCCTTTGCGGCGGGGTGGCTTTAAATAAAGGCGTCAAGACCCTCCTTTCACGGCGATATGGCCTCCCGGTCATTACCCCCAAAGAACCGCAGTTCAACGGGGCCATTGGCTGTTGCCTGGAGGGTCTTTCGATAGAAAAAATTTATGAATTGGCGGGGCGATAAGGTTTAAGAGATATGGTCTGACAGGATTAAACAGGATTGCCATTTTTTTGGCTCAGTCGGAGAACGAGTATGAATCTTAAAAACAATCGAACCCTCTTGGCCGTCCATGCTCACCCGGATGATGAGTCCATCGGGACCGGCGGAATTCTCGCCAAATATGTGGCCCAGGGAATCAAGACGGTCGTGATTTTTTGCACCCGGGGGGAAGAAGGGGATATCCAGGACCCATCCTTCGTCCCTCCTTCCCCGGGAATGGAAATAAAAGAAATCAGAAAAATCGAACTGGACCGGGCACTGAAGGTGCTTCAGGTAGGGGCTTCCTTCTTTCTGGGTTACCGGGATTCGGGGATGGCCGGCACCCCGGCCAATCGTCATCCCCAGGCCTTCGCCCAGGCGAATCTGGAGGAGGCGGCAAAAAAGTTAGTCCGAATTATCCGCCAAACCTCCCCGCAGGTGATGGTAACCTACAACGAAAAAGGGACTTATGGCCACCCCGATCATATTATGGCTAACCGGGTGACCCGGCGCGCCTTCGAGGCCGCCGGAGATCCTGGTTTTATTGACGGCAGCGGCTTCCCGCCCTGGCGACCGGCCAAATTGTATTACATGGCCATCTCCCGAACCCGGTTACGGATGATGGTCCAGCTGGCTAAGGAAAGAGGTGAAAAACTGGAATTCGATCCTGAAGTTCTGGGAACCCCGGAAGAAAGAATTTCCACCAGGATCGATGTCAGGGAATTCCTGGCTCAAAAATTCGAGGCCATTTCCTGCCATGAAAGTCAATTCGGGCCTCAGAGTTTTTTTAGACGCATTCCCGAGGAATGGAGAGAAGAGGCCTTCGGGCAGGAGCATTTTGAGTGTGTAATAGGGTGCAGCTCCGGAAATGAAACCGATCTGTTTGAGGGACTTTGATTTCAAGCCACGGGAGTGGCCGTCTAACGCCGACTACTTAAAAGATTTGCAGGACCGGTTACGAACTGCCATGGATTGGAAGGAAAAAAGATGAAAACATTTTTGATACTGGCCATGATCCCTCTATTGGGCCTGGGGGGGATTGTCCAATTGGCTGAGGCATCCGAAGATGATGTGCTCATGGCCACTGAACGTGATAAGGTGGACGGGTGCAAATACCTCGGTAAGGTGACCGGATCTTCATCACTCGGCGGAATTGCCGCCCAGAAATGGGGACAGGCCAATGCCGAGAAAGAACTTCGCAAAAAGACCGATAAAATGGGCGGGAACGTCGTCCTGGTTCACTCTTCACGGGGTGGTTTCTACGGGGCGGAAGCCGTGGGCGACGCCTATCTGTGCATAGCCGAGGCCCGGGAGACCGGTGCCAAAGAAACCCCACCCCCGGAGATGCCGGCCAGCGGGCCGGGAGGGTGCACGAAGGATACGGACTGCAAGGGTGATCGCATCTGCGAATCAGGCAAGTGTGTAAACCCTTAGCCGGGAGCTATGTAAAATTAATCTTTTAATAATGCCGGAAAACCTCGACATCCGGAACTTCCATGGCCCCTTCCGGACAGAGCTCGACACAGCAATAACAGGCGATACAGGCATCGCTGATCTGAAATTCCGGTTCCAGGGTCATGGCCTCCGCCGGACAGTTAAGGGCGCAATCGCCGCATAAAACGCATTTTTCTTCATTTCTTTCCGGTTTGATTTCGATTCGGGTCTCCATCATCCGAGACGGATAAAGCTTTCTAAATTCAGCCCGCGCCTTCTCATCCAGGCGGGAGACATAAAAAGTCACCGGCATCTTGAAATCGGGGATAGGCACCAGTTCACCCCGGATTTCTATCTTTTTTTCATCCAAGACTCCCAGTCCGCGGACCAGGGCTTCCTTCTGAACAGGTAATATTTCAGGATATACACCCATCATTCGGGCCATCACGGCATCCTGGGCCAGAGCATCGATACCGGCCAGGATTTTTCCCACTTCCCGCAATCGTCCGCCGTGACAGGGACCGTTGCCTTCGATAACCGTGATGGCATCCAGGATATTCAGATCCGGCGGCCGCACTTGAAAAACATCACAGATGGTTTTGGCGAAGGTTACCGCATCCCGGGCCTGAACATGCAGCCGGGCCTTACAGGCCCCGGCCACATACCCGAAAGTATTTTTCAGGGCTCCCGAGATCATCATACCCGAGTGGGTTTTAAAAACTGGTACATTGATTATATAGTCGGCTTCCAGGATGGCCCTGGAAATAACCAGTTGAAACCCTGTTTCCAGACCGGTTTTTTCCACCACTCCGTCTGATAGGGGAGTAAAGCAGCCTTCCGAGGCCTCCAGAATACCGGTGATCCTGGCTACGTTGCGTGAACTGCGGTTAATGCCGCCGGGATTGTCGCCGACCGAGACTTTTCCATTGCGATCAAGGCAGGAACGGACCAGCTCCCTGACCAGTTCAGGATGAGTGGTGTGGCCGAGTTCCGGAACGGACGGCCCCACCATATTGGGTTTAATCAGGACCTTGGCCCCGGCGAAAGTTCGGGGAGCCAGGGTGGCCATGATACTTTCGACTTTTGCCCGCAGATCGCTGCCCACCTTTTCAATGATTACACGTGAAACCTGCTTGTTTGGCATTTACTATTACCTCTTTCCTATTAGCAACTAAAGAATAGAAATCTTTTCAAAATGGATAGTATATTGTTGATAATCATAAACACGTTATAAATAGAGGATCAATTAATTATTTTTAATCAGCCGTTTTTCATAAATTTGCACTTTGCAATTTTCAATTTGCATTTTCAAATCCGGCTTGTTCGGGTTAGGCAGGGAGTCCGATTCTCTTAATCGCTCAAGCAATATACCATATCGCTGTTCCTTTTCCATTCATAATTATCCGCACTTGGCCAAAAGAGAAAATACTGGTTACGATAAAGGCCCTGAAGCAGTTCGACCTTGGCGACATTCATATAATACCGGTTATCCGGGACCCTCTTGCCAGGGTCAAAAGAATAATTTGGAAAAGCTGGATAAGACCTGATGAGGCATATAGCTCCGTCCCTTTAAGGCACCTGGGATTTTATTTTTGCCAGTTTTCTGCGTGCCTTTTCGATGTAGATGTAATCCTCCGGTGTTTGGGGGGAGATGCTGGTCGCCAAGCGATAACTTTCATAGGCTTTCACGGGATTCCCGGTCCGCTCATAAAAAAGACCGAGATCGTGATGAAAAACGCTGTAATCCGGTTTCAGGATTATGGCTTTTTGAAGGCACTTTATAGCCTGGTCGGTGCTGGCGCCGGTGGGCAGACCGCCGAAGAGCAGGGCGGCGAAGAACCGGTCGGTCCTGGAGACCCTGGCGATCTTAAAGTGCCACCAGGCTAAAAAATACCAGACCTCGGGATCATCCGATCGCTGCTTTAATAAAAACCGCGAGTGGTCTTCCAGTTCCCGAGCCGCCTTCACTTTTTCGCCGTTGCCGGCAAATTCAGCCAAATTAGCCTTGGCCGCCCAGAGGACGAAATGCGCCTCATACCTTTCGGGGTTGAGCTGAAAAATCCGCGAGGCCTGGGCATAAGCCTGCTGGAAATGCCGGAGTTGGATTGAGCGGTCTTTACCCAGCCATCCCAGACGAACGTGCAGGTAAGCTGCATTCCAAAGGGCCTCCGGGTGATTGGGCTGGAAAAGCAAAACCGTTTCATAAATATCCAAGGCCCGCCGGTCCTCATATCGGAGTTTTAGTGTTTCGGCCGACTTTAACTTCTGGAGCAGGTCCTCGTTCGTTCCTGCGGAAAGCGGCTTCACTGAAAAAAGAAGCCCGCAGATCAAGATCATGAACCAAAAGGCTGAGATGCAGTCGCACCGCAGGGCTTTATCGCCCATGGCATTCACCACCTCCCGCCGATTTCCCCTTTTGGGCTTTTAGATTCTAAAATCATAAGTCTGAGAATTTATCTCTCCCTTGGTCCGCCCCGCAATTTCAAATAGGTTTGGTTAGGTTTTAGTACAGGCATTGTATTCAATGACAAGAAGTAGCCTTTGAGGGTTAGAATATAAAACAAGAAAAACACCGTCAAGGAGATGCGAGCAGCCTGACCGATGCGAGTTATCCGCCCATGGGGGCTAGATTCCGGCTCAAAGTCAACTTCGATATTTCCGGATATTCCTCTGCGAACCAGGTAATCCTTCAGGCGATGAAAATCTACGGTCTGATACTGGCGGATAACGGAAGCAACCTGTTTATCTCCGGAGCCCCGGACGCAAGGTGGGATGACGGGGATCTGAATGCCCTCAAGAACATTTCGGCCACCAATTTTGAAATGGTCCAGTTAGGATACGCCAGCGAACCTGCCAGCCCGGACGACTCCAATCCTCCCTTACCCCCCAGGAACCTGCGGAAACGGTAACAATTCAGACTTATGAAAAAAATTATCTGACAGGATTAAGCGGTTCCCAAAAGGGAACCTTTTTTGAGGTCGGCATACGGCATCCGAATGGATGCCTCTTGGGGAGCTCGGCAAAGCCGAGCGGGCCGACCGAACGGATTAACAGGTTTTTTGCTCAGGCTCCAGAAGACCCTGAGCAACTTCAATCCGCTTCCAGCGGAAA
>JACQYK010000104.1 GCA_016208255.1 Deltaproteobacteria bacterium
TCTTCCCGGGTCATGTTATACATCTCGACCACGTTCTGGGCTGTCTGGACCATGGAAGCGTTAGGGGGTGAATCCAGGAGATAATCAGGGATAGGAGTTGAAAAATATTCGAAATGGGCGTGGGCCATTTCACGCTGGATTTTATTCTTTTCCAATGTTTTGGGATTGAAGATGCCCACACGGGTTGTATTCTCCGAAGAGCCCCGTGGCCCGGACTGCCGCTCAACCCCAAAAGAGATGCCGCAATCATACTGGCCAAGAGAGATGGCCATGGCAATACGCAGCAAGGCCTCCATACTTGAGGCGCAATGCCGGTCCGTATAGAAGTTGGTCACTTCATAAGGCAAACCGGCCAAACGAGAGATAAAATTGAGAGAGGAAAGATCCGGGGCCCTGCGCCCGTTGCCGATACCGAATTCGGCGATCATGGCAGGTTTGACTTTGGGATTCCGGGCCAGCAAGGCCTGGACGATCTTGGCCCCCACTTCATCCATGCGGGTGGCCTCCAACTTCCCTTTGCCGCCACGGGAAAAGGCCGACCGGCATCCATCCACAATAACCACATTTCTTGCCTTCATCATTTAACCTTTCTTAAACAAAGAGGGTCTTTTACAAGACCCTCTTTGTTGATATCCAAGGATTGTTATTAATTTAGGGCCTCTAAGATGGTTGTAGCCCCCTGGCCTCCTCCGATGCACTGGGTAGCCACTCCATAACGCTTGCCGCTGCGACGAAGTTCCCTGGCTACGGTGGAAACCAACCGTACGCCAGTCGCCCCAATCGGATGCCCGATACCCAGCGATCCGCCGTTGACGTTCACTTTTTCTTCCGGGATGCCAAGTTCTTTGATGGAGACGATGACCTGGCAGGCGAAGGCTTCATTGAATTCAACCCGATCGATTTGATCAACCGTTATGCCGGCATGGATAAGGGCCTTCTTGGTGGAGACGATCGGTCCTATTCCCATGATCTGCTGTTTGACCCCGCCGTTCCCCCAGCCTATGATCCGGGCCAGAGGCTCCAATTTCATTTTAAGGGCCATTTCTTCACTCATGATCAGGGCCGCCGTGGCCCCGGAATTGGTCGGGCAGGAATTGCCGGCGGTGATCCTGAGTTCCTGATTGCCGAAGCTGACGATACCCCTGACCGGACCCAATTTGGCCAGACCTTCCATGGAACAATCAGGCCGCACGCATTCATCGCGGTCGAAGGTGATCATCGGCCCGTGGGCATCCTCCACCCATTGACGTTTGTCATCAAACACCGGCTCCTCGATTTCCACCGGGATGATCTCCTCCTTATAAATCCCTTTTTCATAAGCCGCGGCCAGTTTTTTATGGCTTCGAACCGCAAAGGCATCCAGTTCCTCCCGGGTCATGTTATACATTTCCACCACATTCTGGGCGGTCTGGACCATGGAAGCCATGGGGGTGGAATCCAGGATATAGTCGGGTATCGGAACGGAAAAATACTCAGAGTGGTCATAGGCCATATTGCGTTGAATTTCATTCGGCTCAGCCACTTTGGGATTGAAACTGCTGACCCGTGTCGTCGGAGGGGGAACGCGCCCGCCGCCGATTTCTCTGGTCATACGCTCCACACCGAAGGCGATACCACAATCATACTGGCCAAGGCTGATGGCCATGGCAATTCGCAGCAAGGCTTCCATACTCGAGGCACAGTGCCGGTCGGTGTAAAAATTGGTCACTTCATAAGGCAGGCCGGCCAACCGGGAGATATTATTCAGATTGGAAAGATCCAAGGCCCTGGCACCGTTCCCAATGCCGAATTCTGCAATCATGGTCGGCTTGACCTTGGGGTTTCGTTCCAGCAAGGCCCGGACAACCTTTGTGCCAACTTCATCCAAACGAGTCGCCTCGAATTTACCCACCCCACCGCGGGAAAAAGCCGAACGACATCCATCTACGATCACCACATTTCTTGCTTTCATTGAGTCACCTCTCATTTTTTGGTATTAGTATTAAACATTGAAGGGATTTGGAAACAGACATCGGAATTTCCAGAAACCTGCTTATACATTTGAGTCAGAGTTATATAAAAGTTGGATTTCCAATGTCAAGGGGAAAAAGAATAAAGGATACTGATCTCCATAAGGTTATCTAGGCTGATTTTTAATATTGTCTTGACACCAAACCAGCTTATGATAATTTTGAGAACCGGAACCTGTAAATAATTAATCAACGCCTGTTGAACTGGTGAAAAAAAGGAGGAAAACCAATGACTAAAATTACCGACGTGGTCGATTTGGAAAAACAGGGAGAGATCGCCATTTTGATGATCAACAATCCCCCTGTCAATGCCCTCAGTGTGGGAGTTCGAAAAGGAATGGCCGATGGGGTAAAGGCGGCCATGGAGGATGATTCAGTCAAAGCCCTGGTCATCGCCTGTGCCGGGCGTACTTTTATCGCCGGGGCCGACATCACTGAATTCGGAAAACCACCCCAGGGACCCGGCTTAGAAGTCCCTTTTGGATTGATTGAAAACGGGCCAAAGCCGGTTATTGCCGCCATTCATGGGACAGCTCTGGGCGGCGGTCTGGAGACGGCCCTGGTTTGCCATTTTCGAGTGGCCGTGCCTTCGGCCAGATTCGGTTTGCCGGAAGTCCTTCTTGGATTATTACCGGGGGCGGGCGGTACGCAACGCCTTCCGCTGGTCGTCGGCGTTGAAAAGGCCATCCAGATGATTGCCACAGGTAACCAAATCAGCGCCCAGGAGGCCCTGAAAGAAGGTTTGATCGATGAAATTTTAGAGGGAGACCTGGTAACCGGAGCCGTTGCCTTTGCCAAAAAAGTCCTGGCGGAAAAACGTCCCTTGCGGAAAATCCGTGACCGCCGGGAGAAGGTTGAGGCGGTTAAAGGAAAACCGGAAGTATTTGCTGAAGCCCGGAAGGCCTTTGCCAAGTCCAGGCGGGGATTTGAAGCCCCTCAAGCCTGTATCGATGCTGTTGAGGCGGCCGTTAACTTCCCCCTCGAAGAAGGACTAAAAAAGGAAAGAGAACTTTTTGCCAAATTAATGATGGGCTCCCAATCCGCGGCCCAGCGCTATGCCTTCTTTGCCGAACGCGAGGTGGCCAAGATCCCGGATGTCCCGGCCGATACCCCGCAGATCCCCATCAACAAAGTCGGTATCGTCGGGGCGGGCACCATGGGCGGAGGGATTGCCATGAACTGCGCCAATGTAGGGATACCGGTCATCATTATGGAGGTCAACCAGCAGTTGCTGGACAAGGGTCTGGGCATTTGCCGCAAGAATTATGAAAATACTGCGGCCAAGGGGCGAATCACCAAGGAAGATGTGGAAAAACGCATGGCCCTGATCAAGGGGACCCTGTCACTGGAGGACTTTTCGGATGTCGATATGGTGATTGAGGCCGTTTATGAAAATATGGACCTGAAGAAAGAAGTCTTCGGGAAACTGGATAAGATCTGTAAACCCGGGGCCGTCCTGGCCTCCAATACCTCGGCCCTGAATATCAATGAGATCGCTTCGGCCACCCAGCGTCCGGATTTCGTTATCGGCCTGCACTTCTTCAGCCCGGCCAATGTGATGCGTCTGCTGGAAGTGGTGCGCGGGGAAAAGACCTCCAAGTCGGTGATCGCCACTTCGATGGCCTTCGGAAAAAGGATTCAGAAGATAGCGGTCCTCGTCGGCGTCTGTCGGGGATTCGTGGGTAATCGAATGCTGGCCGAACGCTCCCGGGAAGCCAACAAATTGCTCCTGGAGTCGGGTTCGCCGCAGCAAATCGACAAGGTGATCTTCGATTTCGGATTCCCCATGGGGCCCTTTACTATGAGCGATATGGCCGGCCTCGATATTGGCTGGAACAAGGCCACCTCTAAAGGTGCAACCCTCCGGGATCGTCTTTGTGAAGCCGGACGACTGGGTCAAAAGACCAATGCCGGCTTCTACGATTACCAGCCGGGTAACCGGACACCGATTCCCTCACCCTTAGTGGAAAAAATGATCAAAGATTTCGCTGCCGAAAACCGTATCCCGCAGCGAACCATTTCCGACGAAGAGATCCTGGAGAGGAGTCTTTACCCCATGATCAATGAAGGAACCAAGATTTTGGAAGAGGGGATCGCCATCCGTCCCAGTGATATCGATGTCATCTGGATTTACGGATACGGCTGGCCTATCTACCGCGGGGGCCCCATGTTTTATGCTGATCTGGTGGAGGTCAAAAAAATTTATGACAAATTGGTAGAGTTCCAGAAAAAGGAAGGCGAGGTCTGGAAACCGGCGGCTCTTTTGGAAAAATTGGCCAAAGAGGGTAAAGGATTTAAGGATTTCAGAAGATAAAAAACATTCGGGAGCGGGGCCGGAATCAGCCCCGCTCCACTTTCTGCCTGTTTTTACTCCCCATTGATAATCCGCTTTAAAAGAACGTCTACCCTTTAATACGAAAATAGAGTTCGGCGTCTAATGAACTCTGTTTATATGTTTGGTCGTGCCACGCCCCAAAAGGCGGGGCATGCCGGCTTCATAATAGAGGTTGATCTGGTTAATTTGAACCTGCGGCATAACGATCCTCCTGATTGATCCCTAATTAAGACCAGCCTTCTCCTCCAGTGGAAGGCACCGTGTCACTTTGACCGTTTCCTGTTGGCAACCTGTTCTTCCAGCCAGGAGGTCCAAGCCTCAAGGCCTTCACCGGTTCGGCAGGACAGCTCAAAAATAATCATGTCCCGATTCAGTTGGGAGACCGCCTTTCTGATATTGTCAATGCTGCAATCCACATAAGGAAGCAAGTCGATCTTATTGATGATCAAAACCCGGCTTTCCTTAAACATCAGGGGATACTTTAAAGGTTTGTCATCCCCTTCGGTGACGGACAAGAGCATGATTTTCATGTCCTCTCCGACCTTGAATTCAGCCGGGCAGACCAGGTTCCCGACGTTTTCCACTACCAGAAGGTCCAGGGCCGACAGATCCAGTTGACTCATGGCCTCCCGGATCATATTCCCATCCAGATGACAGGCCCCGTCGGTGTTGATCTGTATGGCCTGGACTCCTTTTTTGGCGATCCGTTCAGCATCGAAACTGCACTGGATGTCCCCTTCGATCACCCCGATCCGGATCCGGTCTTTTAACCGTTCAATGGTTTTTTCCAAAAGGCTGGTCTTGCCGGCCCCGGGACTGGACATCAGATTGATTACAAATAGCTGATTCCGGTCAAAGATTTCCCGGTTCTGGTCGGCGATCCGGTCGTTGACTTCCAACACATTGCGGACAACGGGTATTTTCACAACTTCCTCCTAAATTATTAAGTAAATCGGAATAAAGGTCTGGTCAGAGTCCTATAAGGCTGACTCAAACACTCCTCCGGGTCGTTTGTTGGTCTGTGGCACAAAACTAATCCATAACTTCGATGAATTCGATCTTCAGTTCCCGCCCGAAGATCATTTCCAGGTTTTCAGAATGGCAGGAAGGACAATTCCCCGCAATGCCTTCCGAGGTAAATTCCTGTTGGCAACTGGCGCATTGATAGGTCAGCGGCACCATTCGAATCGTAAGCGCCGTCCCGGCCAGTCTGGTCTGACTGGTCAGGATTTCGAAACATAAGGTCAACTGTTCGGGGACCACTGCGGACATTCGACCTACGGCCAGGTGGATGGCCTTTAGTTTTTCCACACGGTGACGATCCATTTCCTGTTCAACAATGTCGATGATATTCTGGACCAGGGACATCTCATGCATATTATTTTTCCTGAAAAAGGATTTTTATTCGATGGAATTATCAGGACCCTCTATCTGGAGCCCTGGTGGTTCGTTTAAAAATATGCTGCAATAAAGCTCAACTTATTGTCAAGGTAAAAAATCCTGTAGAGGAAAAAACAGAGGATTTTGTGGTTATCGGGGCTGGATTAGATCGTTTCGGAGCGGGAGCGGCGGGATCGGTTTTTTCTTTAGGGATAGACCGGGTCCCGCCGCCTTGGTGACCTGAAAGCCGATTATTTTCTTAGGCCTGTAAACTTTGTTTTGAAATTCTTATCCGCTCCATAGGTGGTTCCTGCGCTGTTGGTGGCCACCAAGCGATAATGATAAACAGTATAAGACCTCAGCCCGGATATTTTGGCTGACGCTGCATTATTAATGGTACCACTTCCAACTGAGGTCACAGCCGTGTCATTACCATAAGAAGTGGTCCGTCCCCATTGAAAAACATAAGTCGTTGCTAACCCGTTGGGATTGACGGTTCCGTTCAAGGTGGCGGAAGAACTCCAGTAAACCAATGTGGCAGAGCCAGTGGAAACAATCGGATAACCTGAAATGGCGCTAAAGGTCGCGGCTATGGAGTGGTTGGCGGTAACGTTGGTAAAGGTATAGGTTGTTACCGCCCCGACCGATGCCCCGTCGACGGTCACGCCCGAGACTCTGTATCCGCTGTTGGGGGTGATGGTGAAGGTTTGATTGGCGCCGCTGTTGACAGAAACCGAACCGGACGGCGTGATGGAACCGTTGGACCCGGCGGTCGCCGTGATGGTAGTGGCAGCGGTGGTAAAGGTCGCGGCTATGGTATGGTTGGCGGTAACGTTGGTAAAGGTATAGGTTGTCACCGCCCCGACCGATGCCCCGTCAACGGTCACACCCGAGACTCTGTATCCGCTGTTGGGGGTGATGATAAAGGTTTGGCTGGCGCCGGATTGGACGCTGACCGCCCCTGAGGGAGAGATGCCTCCTCCCGTTCCGGCTGAGGCGGTGATCGTGTAGGCGTTCTGTCCAGCTTCGGTTATGGTATATACATTTCCGGCGATGGTCAAACTGGCCATCCGGGCGGCGCCGGTATTGGCAGAGACCGTATAACCCATAGTTCCATTTCCCGTACCGGACCCGGAATTGACTGTAACCCAGGAGGGTGGAGCCGAAGTCCCCCAATTGCAGCCGGCCTGGGTCGTGACCAGCACACTCCCCGATCCGCCGGAGGCTGGGAAGGAGGCACTGGAAGGAGATATGGAATAAGTGCAGGCCGGGACCGAATAAACCACTTCATTTGAGTAACTGCTTTCCAAACCGCTGGTATTGTAAGCGGTGGCGGCGAAATAATAAGTCACCCCGGTATTGAGACTGTTTACGGTATGGGTGTTGACATTGCCGACATCAACATTAAATTGGTAATTTCCCGAGGCCGTCCCGTAATAGATCTCGTAACCGGCCAGGTCCGGTTCGTTATTAGGATCCCAGGTGAGTGTGACCTGAGCTCCATGACCCTTCGAAAAAGGGATGAGGAGGATAACGGCAAGAAAGTATAATAAGACAAGTATGGGAAAAAGAATCGATCTGTGGAAATAAATGTGGTTAGCGAGGCTATTTCTTTTTATCATCATAACAGCACCCTCTTTTGTAGGAGTTAACGTTCAAACACCAGCTACAGCATGAGGATGCTGCGCCTGGCAACCCTGCTGCCGTATCTTCCCTATGGAAAGATTTAGGCCAGTGGCTTTGCGTCCCACCCTTTCGAATGGTTTGCCCTTTTCAGACATGACTTTCACAGGTATTTTTGAGCAAGTAGCATGCCAAAAAAGAACCAACCCTGATAATCTATTGAAAACAGAAATAATATATTTTACGTCAAAGTCATCAAAGGTGATAATTTGTCAGAATTGGACAAAATTTGAAATTTTCTCACCTCCTAAAAATTTGTTCGATTTGGAATAAAAAAATAAAAGACAACTTTTCTATCCATCAGCCAGGTATTAAACCTGTTACGAAAGCAAAGGGCATGCCAACAGAGCGCTTCAGGTTCATATGTCTGAAATAAACAACTATTGTTCTATTGGGGGTTGAGTCGAAATGATTTTTTTACAGGATTTTCCCTGCAAAGACGGGGTGAAGGTGAAGGTTTTTTCCTTTTTAATTTGGAAAAATTATTACCCAGCGGGTTTGTGATTCGGAACCGATATTCATCCAGCATTTGGACATTGGAATAAAGAAAGAAATCGTTTGAGAGCGGGAGTGGGAATTGAATATTTTTCGCCGTAGCCGCGGGCCAATCCCCGGTGGGAGATCACCTGTAAAAAAACCGATTATAAACGCTGGAGGAGGTAGAGGTACAAGGGCCGGCGACTTTTTATTTTCAGTTGTTGAAACCGCGTTAATAGTTCCCTTCGGCCGACCGGATTTAGGGGGGACAAGTAAATGACCCCTTTGTCAGAATAATGGGGGAAAAATTCCTGACTCAGCCGGGACAAAGCTTCCCAGTGGCCGGTTGGCAATTTCAGGTCAATCACGAAATTGGCGGTGACTTCAAGTCGATCGTATTTTCGGTTGATTTCCGAAAGGCGAAGAAAAGCTTCCTCAACCTTCTCCACCTTCAACGGTTTCCCCAACAGGTCCAGGGTTTCCTGATCGGCTGATTCCAGGCCCAGGTTCAGATAGGTCCGATAGGGTAATTGGTTAAGGGACTCGAAAAGGCGGTCCTTGGATTTTAAAAACGAATCCACGCTGCCAAAGAGAAAAAGAAAACTCTCCTCCAGGTAGGACCGCTTGAAATCCAAAAGTTCATAAGCCTGAAGGGCGGCCCAAACAATCATTTCGCCGCCGCAATTCAGGGCATCATGCCGGCCCAAAAAAAGACTGTTGTAATTACTAAGGTCCGGTCCGTAGAAATCTCTGATCTTTAGGAGTTGTTCCAGGATATTCCCCGGCGAACGGACCTGAAAATTCTGATTGGATTTGACTCGGCAAAAAGAGCAATGATAAAGGCACCCATCGGCAATATTCAAAGGGATGCAATCGTAATCCACATGACGGCTGTCCGGAGGAAGGACGTTAACGCTTCCCTTAAGCAGGGCTGCCAGTTGTGCGGCCCTTTCCGCCAGCTTCCGGTCATCCAGGGCAATGGCTTTTAGCAAAAACGCCTTTTCTTCCGCGGACCAATGATCGGTTTCTAAAGCATCCCTCAATTCCCCTGGCAAGCCACGGAAAGCTGAAAGGGCCTCCTGTACCGAGGCCTCCAGGAAAGGATTGGCCCTCCCCAGATGGTTCGATGGATACATAAAATAAGGAAGATAATATTCTCCCAGGTAATCAAAAACCTGATTATAGCTATCGCTGTCATAATAAACCCAATGGTTCCCGGCGGTTCTCTTCAGCCATTCGGAAGGATGGGGCCAATTTCTTCCGGTTCCCTGGAGGTATTTGATTTCTCCATTTAAATTAAATTGAAAACAATGGCCGGAGGTGGTGATCTGAACCAACCGCCCATAATGGACTGGATAGCTGACCTTGTCGTACCTTGTAGCGCCGGAGACATTCAGTTTAAGATCAATTTCCATAATGATAAATAGGGGGTGAAATTCAGGTCAGGGATTTCCCTGATAACGAAGCCTGGGGAAAATCAAAACGGGTCCGGATGATCGTTAGGCGAGCTTACCCCCTATCTTCGAAGGCATAAAGTTTATCAATGGCAAATTCAATGGCCTTGTTGCACTTCTCCTGCCAGAGGTTGGATTCCCGGAATTTTTTGCTTTCTTCCGGGTCGGAGGTGTTGAACCCGATCATATCGCGGCAGATGATGGTTCCGAATTTCTGTTCAAACTCCTTGACCAGTTCCTGAGTCAAAGCGCGGATTTTGGTCCTGGCCGGTTTGGCCTGTTCCTTGTCCTGAAGGGAACAGCGATGCCGCAGTCCCAGGAAGACAGCGGAAGAAGAGACCACCCCACAGGGTGCTTGTTGCTGACCGGCAATACCTCCCAGAAAGGGGATGCCGGCCCAGAGAAAATCCTCATTTTTAAGGTCACAAGCTTCCCACATAACTTGCAGGATGGCCGGGCCTCAATGATAGCCTTTGGGCATAAGTTCCAGGGCACGGGCTTTAGCCTCGTCTCGGGATAATTTAATCGTCATTGACCAATCCTCCTTTTTGAATTTCCGAAATCAACATGGAATTTGATAAGTATAAAAGATGAATCAAGAAGGATCAAGAAGAATAATCTCTCCGTCGGCAGATAAGCCGGAATGTTCCTTTTTTCTTGACATGAAAATAGAGATGGGCGTCAAATAAACTGGTGTAATTGTCATTTTTCCGGAGCAGCAATCAACCCGTCATTGAATCGAAAGAGTGATCCGAATTGGATCATAACAAGGAACAGGCCGATGGCACACAAAGATTTACATGGCGGCTCGACTAACTGGTGGCCGCCCAGTGGGGATCATGTGATCCTGTATAAGGCCAACCCTCTGCGTTTCGAACATTTTGACCGTTTCCTGGAAAGTTGGGCCGGTGTTAAAGTGCTCGATGTGGGTTGCGGGGGCGGGTACACCTGTGAATATCTGGCCGAGAGAAAGGCCCTGGTCTTTGGCACGGATATCCTGGATGAATCCCTTCAGGAAGCCCGCGGGCATGCCGTCCAGGAAGATCTTAAAATCGAATATCGTTTAGGCACCCCGGAACGGCTCCCTTTCGACGACCGGGAAATGGACGTGGTTACCTGCTTCGATGTATTGGAGCATATCCCTGATAAGGGGCGTACCCTTGGCGAGATAGAACGGGTGCTTAAACCGGGCGGATGGCTTTTTTTTGACACCGTGAATAAAACCTTCCTGGCCAGGCTGGGGGTGATATGGTTTGGTGAAATCCTCTTGAGGTTTGTTCCCCGGGGCACCCATCATTGGTCTCTTTTCGCCGGTCCTGAAGAATTAAAACACCTTTTAGAAAAGGTGGGTTTTAAGGAAGTGGATTTTGCCGGTATAAAATTCGATTTAAGGGCCCGGGCCAGAAATGGTCTTCCGGTCAGGGTGGCTTCCAATGGAAACACCGCCGTTATCTATTTCGGGGCGGCCAGAAAGCCAATTCATTGAGAAAGATTCTTTTGGGCCTGAGATCGGTCGAATCGTTGCCGTATTTTTTTCTTGACAGGAGAATTCCGGGGTTTTATATAGTGAATAATGATTCACATCAGACCGGAACACACCCATGAGAGCCGAAAAACAGAACAGTGAAACCCGAAAGAGACAAATTGCCGCGGCGGCCATGTCGCTGATCACCCGGCAGGGAGTCAAAGGGTTAAGTGTGGCCGCCGTGGCCCGCAAGGTCGGTCTGGTCCCCTCCGCCCTTTACCGACACTATAAGGGGAAGGAAGAGATTCTGGAGGCGACCTTAAAACTGGTCGAAGAACTGATTATGGAAAATATCCGCTCGGTCCAAAAAGAATCTTCCTCCCCTTTGGAACAGCTTAGGTTGCTCATGATCCGTCATCTGGAAATGATTCAGGAATTCCAGGCCATCCCCCGCATTATTTTTTCCGACGAGGTGTCCGCCTCTCAGCCTCTGAGAAGGACGGTGCTCTTTAAAATCGTAAAAGGAATTCTGGAGCAGGTGGCTAATCTGGTCGCTCAGGGGCAGCGTCTGGGTCAAATCAAGCCGAAGCTTGATCCCCATACGGTTTCGGTCATTTTTTTGGGGCTGGTTCAACCACCGGCTATCCTGTGGTATTTGAGCCAGGGAAGTTTCGATATTTCAAAACATATGAAAAAGGCCTGGCCGGTATTTGAGAAGGCCATTCAATCAGAAACTTTTCCGGCAGATTCCTTTAAAAAAGAGATTGTTTACAGGTCTGTAAAAAAAGGAGGTTAGCCATGTTACCCATAGGACCTCTGATGATCGAACACCGTTTGATCGAAAAGATGATCGGTGTGATAAAAAAAGTAATTGCCCGAAGCGAGCAGCAAGGGAAAATAAACCCTGAATTTATCGACTCGGCCGTCGATTTCATTCGAATGTATGCCGACCGCTGTCATCATGGGAAAGAGGAAGATATCCTTTTTCGGGACCTGAACAAAAAGCCATTATCCGCTGAACATAAACAGATCATGGATGAACTGGTAGAAGAACATCGTCAGGGCCGAAAGACGGTGGGAGATTTGATCGAGGCCAAGGAGCATTATCTCAGAGGGGATCAAGGAGCTTTACCCCGTCTGCTTGACTTGATGAGATTTCTGGTCGACTTCTATCCCAAGCATATCGAGAAGGAGGACAATCACTTTTTCCTGCCCGTTATGAATTACTTCAGCCAGGTGGAAAAAGAGGCCATGCTCCGGGAGGAATGGGAATTCGATAAAAATCTGATCCACGAAATCTATAAAAAGAAGGTCAGGGAAGCTCAAAACTGGCTGGAAGGCCATTAAAAACCGGCCCTTGAACTAATAGGATTTCTTGTGCTCAGCGGGTGGAAATGAATAGTCCTTTAAAGGCAGTGGAAGGTCAGGTAGATTAGTGGAGCCGGCAGGCCTGACTCCTTTTTAAAAAGTTGGCGAAAAAACCTATCATCTTTATGCCGGTTACCAGGCAGTACGGTTGAGGTTTCAAGGAGGCAAGCGATCATGGAAAAAACGACGGATCGAAAAGTCTATCTGGATTATATGGCCGGGGCACCGGTCTTACCGGAGGTAATGGAGGTCATGCTTCCCTATCTCAAGGAGATCTACGGCAACCCGCAATCCATCCATGCCTGGGGGGATCAGAGCCGTGAAGCCCTGGAGACCGCCCGTGATCAGGTAACGGCACTGATCAACGGAAATTCTGAGGAAATCATCTTCACCGCCAGCGGCACTGAATCCAATAATCTGGCCGTAAAAGGATTGGCCCAAGGGCAACTTAACAGGGGGAAGCATATTGTCATCTCGGCCATAGAGCACTTCTCAGTGCTCAATACCGTCCGTCGGCTGGAAAAATCCGGGTACGAATTCAGCTTGGTTCCGGTGGATAAGCACGGAATGATCGATCCGGATGAAGTGATTAATTCCATCAGAAAAGACACCATACTGGTATCTATCATGCACGCCAATGGCGAAGTGGGCACGATTCAACCGATTGCCGAGATCGCCCCGAAAGTGAAGGAAACAGGGGCCGTTTTCCACACCGATGCCGTGGCCAGCACCGGAAATATTCCGGTCGATGTCCAAGAACTCCAGGTTGATGCCCTGAGCTTGGCCGGAAATCAGTTCTATGGCCCTAAAGGTTCAGGTGCCTTATGGGTGCGAAAAGGGGTCCGCCTGATCCCCCAGACGGATGGGGGCATCCAGGAAAACGGACGAAGACCGGGGACGGAGGATGTATGCGCTCTGGTCGGCCTGGGCAAAGCCGCCGAGATCGCCAAAAGGGAATTGACCTCTCGCGCGGCCCGGCTTTCCCAGCTCAGGGACTACCTGATTAAAGGGATGATGGAAAAAATCGACCACGTGGTCCTTACCGGTCATCCCAGCCGGCGACTTCCCCATCACGCCAGCTTCAGTGTTGAATTCATTGAAGGGGAAGCCATGCTGATGTTCATGAACCTGGATGGGATTGCCGTCTCCAGCGGATCGGCCTGCACCTCGAAGGCCCTAAAGGCTTCCCATGTTCTCCTGGCCATGGGATTGCCCCATGAAATAGCCCAGGGTTCCTTGTTGTTGACCCTCGGTTTGGAAACCCAAAAAGAGGATATCGATTATGTGCTGGAAAAATTTCCTCCCATAGTGGACCGGCTGCGACAGATGTCCCCTTTATATGCTAAATTTATAAAGGAAGGAAAGAATGGAAACCAATAGTGTCATATTCGATATTTCCAGATGAAGACTAACCAAAAATATTTGAAATTTTGAAACGGTCCCAGGGGGTCTTATTTTGGGGATTGTCCAAAGGGTAGCTCATCGCCCTATCCCGGCCCAAAAGCTAAGTTCATAAGGAGCAGGGCGTTCACCCCCGGCTTCCGAAAGGAAGCCTCCTTTTAGGTCAGCAAAGCTGACCGGCCTGTTTCCGGCTTTGGTGAAGGCCCGCCACTGCAATAGTTAAAATATTGGGCCCGGCAAAGAAGCATATGGCGTCTAAGTGGACAACGCCGGCTTCCGTTGGAAGCCTCTTCTGTAGGTCGACAAAGTCGACCGGCCCAAAAATAAGACCCCCTAGGACCTTAGTATCGAAAGTTAGAGATAAATCCTTTGATTTCTGGCGTAAGAATTTATTCAGGGGGGAAATGCTATGAAATCAGACGAAATTCTGGATTGCCTGGGGCTTTACTGCCCTATGCCTATTATAGAAACAGCCAGAAAAATAAAGACGTTGAAACCCGGACAGGTACTGGAAGTCCTGGCCGATGACCAAGGCATAAAAGAGGATATGCCAAGCTGGTGCCGGCAAACCGGTCACGAATGTCTGGGCGTGGAAGAAGATAAAGGGACTTTCCATGTCTTCGTTAAGAAAAGCGGGTGAAAAGAGGATAACCACAATGAAAAAAAAGATCCTTATCCCTATGGTATTGGTGGTCGCCGGGGCGGTGGGAGGAATTTTTTATTTTAAGAATCATCAAACCCCGGATCAGAATCGTATCCGGGTTTCAGGAAACATGGAGATAACCGAGGTGGAGGTCAGTTTCAAAATTCCCGGTCGGGTGGAAGAGCGCCCGGTCTTCGAAGGTCAGATGATAACCGCCGGCCAGTTAGTGGCCCGTCAGGATGACAGGGATTTAAAATTGGAAATTGCCCAGCGTCGGGCCCAGGCAGCCGCGGCGCGGTCCCTGTTGTCTGAAGTGCAAACCGGATCGAGACCGGAAGAAATTGCCCAGGCCGAAGCCACTCTGGAACGGGCCCAGGCCGACGGAAACCGGGCCCGGATTGAATACGAAAGGCAGAAAAGGTTATATGACCGGGAAGTGATCTCCACCCGTGAATTCGATCAGGCCAAAACCGCCTTTGAGACTTCCGAGGCCCGGATACGGGAAGCCAAGGCCTTGTCGACCATGGTTCGAAAAGGCCCTCGCCAGGAAAAGATCGATCAGGCCCGGGCCAACCTGGAGCAGGCCAAGCAAGCACTGGAACTGGCTCAAACCCGCTTGAATTATTCCGCACTCCTTTCCCCCCTTTCCGGGACGGTCCTTTCAGAAAACGTCCAGGCCGGCGAATTTGTATCTCCAGGAACCCCAATTGTTACGGTGGGTGAATTAAACCGGATTTATCTCCGGGCTTATATCAATGAGACTGATCTCGGCCGAATCAAGTTAGGACAACCGGTGAAAATCACCACCGATACCTATCCGGGAAAGACCTATGAGGGGAGAATTTCTTTCATCGCCCCTCAGGCCGAATTTACCCCCAAAAATATCCAGACCCAGAAGGAACGGGTCAAGCTGGTATACCGGATCAAGGTGGAAGTGCCCAATCCGGCCATGGAACTGAAACCAGGAATGCCGGCGGATGGGGAAATAATCTTAGAAAAATAATTGGCTGGGGAATATTACTTGGTAAAAGGAGAATCCTATGAACTCTTTTTATTCAAAATTCAAAGTTCAATGTTTAAAGTTCAAAGTTTAACCTGAATCTTTTCGCTTTGAGCGTTCAGCCCTAAAGTTATGGCGGCCATAAAAACCGAAAACCTGACTAAGATCTTTGATGGACTAACCGCTGTGGACTCCCTTAATCTCGAGGTCGCCAAAGGTGAAATCTTCGGGCTGGTGGGTCCGGATGGAGCGGGCAAGACCACGACCATGCGCCTGCTCACGGCCATCCTGGATCCCACCTCGGGCGAGGCCTGGGTAGCCGGTCACCATATTGTCAAAGAATCGGAGATCCTAAAGGAAAAAATCGGATATATGAGTCAGCGGTTCGGTCTCTATCCCGATCTGACCGTAATGGAAAATATCCTGTTTTATGCCGACATCTACGGGGTCCCCCGTAAGGGACGGGAAGAAAAAATTAACCGTCTATTAAGTTTCAGCAACCTGACGCCGTTTAAGAAACGCCAGGCCGGTAATCTCTCCGGAGGCATGAAACAAAAACTGGGGCTGGCCTGCGCCCTGATCCACACGCCTGAGGTCCTGTTTCTGGATGAGCCGACCAACGGGGTGGACCCGGTCTCCCGAAGAGACTTCTGGCGAATCCTTTATCAATTGCTGCAGGAAAAGGTCACCATCTTTCTCTCCACCGCCTACTTGGATGAAGCTGAACGATGCAACCGGATCGGCCTCATTCAGGAAGGCAACATTCTGGCCCTGGGGACCCCGGAAAAGGTAAAAGCACGGATGAGGGGGACCATCCTGGAAATTCGGTCCGATCAGCCCCGTCCGGTCACTTCCCTTTTAAGGGAACACTATACCCCAGACTCGGTGGGCCTCTTCGGCGACCGTATTCACCTGATTACCGAGAAACCGGGGGAGGATTCGGACAAGATCGAGCAACTATTGACCAAGGGCGGATTTCGCTCCCTGGGGATCCATCCGGTCGAGCCCTCTCTGGAGGATGTCTTTATTTCGGTCGTGTCGGAACACAGAGAAAATTTTTCCAGCCGGCTCCCGGGTGCGGATCAGGCCTCAGGAGAAGAGGGAAGCGGATGAATCGGATGGAGAGCAACCCCAACGACGCCGCGGTAGTGGTTAAAGATCTGGAAAGACGCTTCGGCACTTTCCTGGCTGTGAACCGGATCAGCTTCGAGGTCAAAAAGGGAGAGATATTCGGTTTCCTGGGCCCCAACGGGGCCGGGAAGTCGACCACCATCCGCATCCTTTGCGGCATCCTGGCCCCCAGCGGCGGAAGCGGAACAGTCGCCGGATTTGATGTCGCCAGGGAGGCGGAAAAGATCAAGAGCCATATCGGGTATATGAGCCAGAAATTCTCCCTTTATGAAGATCTTACCGTAGAAGAGAATATTAATTTTTACAGCGGAATCTACAATATTGTCGAGCAGAAAAAGGAAGAGCGGAAAGAATGGGTCCTTCAAATGGCCGGGTTGAAGGACCACCGCCATTCCAGGACGGCCCTCCTTTCCGGAGGCTGGAAACAGCGTTTGGCCCTGGGCTGCGCCGTCCTGCACGAGCCGCCGATCATTTTTTTGGACGAACCCACCTCAGGTGTGGATCCGATCAGCCGACGCCGTTTTTGGGACCTGATCTATGAACTGGCGGGAAAAGGGATAACGGTTTTTGTCACCACCCATTATATGGATGAAGCCGAATATTGCGATCGGATCGGCCTGATTTACCGGGGAGAGCTGATAGCTCTGGGAACCCCGGAAATGCTGAAGACCGAGAGGATGGAGGAGGAGGTTGTGGAGTGCCTTTGTGAAAGACCGCAAGAGGCCCTGGAGATATTAAGAACAATACCCATGGTCCGGGAAGCGGCCCTTTTCGGAAAAGGGATTCACCTGGTGGTTGAAGATGCCGGACCGATCGTAGAAAGCATTCGACAGACATTGGCGGACCACGGGATTCAGGTGTTTCGAATCGGGAAGATCATTCCTTCCCTGGAGGATGTCTTTGTTTCTTTGATCGAAGCCAAAGACCGGGCCGAACAGCCGCAAACCGAGGTGCGGCGATGAAGTGGAGACGCACCTGGGCCGTAACCCGAAAAGAATTCATCCATATCTTCCGTGATCCCAGAAGCCTGGGCATGGGCATTCTCATGCCCGTGATTATGCTGATCCTTTTCGGTTATGCCTTGACCCTCGACGTGGACCGGGTGCCCCTGGTTATCTGGGATCAAAACCGATCCCCGGCCAGCCGGGAATTGGTCAGCAGTTTTCTGGGCTCCCGCTATTTCTCCCTCGAAGGATTTTTGGAAAGCTATCAGGAGGTGGAAGAGGCTATCGATAACCGCCGGGCCCTGGCTTCCCTGATCATTCTCCCCGATTTTTCCGCCACCCTGGCCTCCGGCGGCAAAGCCGATCTTCAGATGATTGTGGATGGAAGCGATTCCAACACGGCCACCATCGCCCTGGGTTATGCCGAAGGTATCATTCTGGGTTTCAATCAGGACATCGCCCTGAAAGAAATCGGACGGAAAGGAGGACGCCCCCTTACCGCCCCCATTGATTTCCGTCCCCGGGTCTGGTTCAATGCCGACCTGGAATCCAGGAACTATATCATCCCCGGTCTTATTGCTGTGATCATGATGGTAATCGCCGCCCTGCTGACCTCTTTAACCGTCGCCCGGGAGTGGGAACAGGGGACCATGGAACAATTGATTTCCACACCGGTCAAGGCCCCGGAGTTGATCCTTGGAAAACTGTTTCCCTATTTTTGCATCGGTATGTTTGATGTCCTCTCGGCCGTCTTGATGGGGGAATTCCTCTTTCACATCCCCTTGCGGGGCCAGGTGGTCCTGATTTTCGCCCAGGCGGCTATCTTTTTGGTGGGTACGCTCTCTTTGGGACTGCTGATGAGCATCATCACCAAGAGCCAGTTATTGGCCAGCCAGGTGGCCATGGTAGCCACTTTTTTACCGGCTTTTCTGCTTTCCGGATTTGCCTACCCGATACGGAGCATGCCTGAGGTATTGCAGGGGATTTCTTATATTATCCCGGCCCGATACTTCATCACCCTTTTGAAAGGGATTTATTTAAAGGGGGTTGGTCCCCGAATTCTGTTTTTAGAAGGCGTTTTTCTGGTCATCTTTTCCTTGTTAATGTTTGCCCTGGCTATCAAGAAATTCAAGAAGAAACTGGTTTAGTCATGTGGGAACGTATCAAACAGATCCTGATTAAAGAATTTATCCAGATCCTGCGTGATCCCAGGTCAAGGGCCATTATTTTTGCCATGCCCGTTGTTCAGGTGATTATTTTCGGCTATGCCGTGACCACCGATGTAAAAAATGTCTCTCTGGCGATTTATGACCAGGACAACAGCATACACAGCCGGGAGGTTACGGCCCGCTTTGTCGAATCCGGCTATTTCCATATAGACGCCTTTGTGGAACGGGAGGAGCAAATCCGGGAGTTGTTGGACCGGGGTCAGATCCAGGTCCTTCTGCGTTTCAATAAGGGATTCGGGCAAGACCTGACTTCGGGCCGAAAGGCCCCGCTGCAGATGATACTGGATGGGACCGATTCCAATACGGCGGCCATTATTTTAGGTTACAGCAGCAAAATAGTCTCCCTGTACTCCCGGGAAATTCTGGTTCAATGGTCTTCCCGTCTCCAGGGAAGTGGGCCGCTTTTCAGTCAGATAAACCTGGAGAGCCGGGCCTGGTTCAATGAGAATCTGGAAAGCCGGAATTTTTTCGTTCCCGGGGTGATCGCCTTGCTGGTCATGCTTATTACGCTTTTATTAACCAGTATGGCGGTGGTCCGCGAAAAAGAAATCGGGACCATGGAACAGATCATGGTCACCCCGATCACCCCCCGGGAATTCATTTTGGGCAAGACCGTTCCTTTTATTTTGATCAGTTTCATTGATGTGCTTTTGATTTCCCTGGTAGGGGTCTTTTGGTTTGAGGTGCCCATACGCGGGAACCTGGCTCTTCTTTTTTTGGCCACCGGGTTTTATATCATGTCCACCCTCGGGGTAGGTCTGCTCATTTCCACGATCAGCCGGACCCAGCAACAGGCCATGATGAGCGCCTTTTTCTTTGTTTTTCCGGCCATGCTCCTTTCCGGGTTTATTTTTCCCATTGCCAATATGCCTGAACCGGTCCAATGGCTGACCTATATAAACCCTCTGCGCTATTTCCTGGTGATTATTCGAGGAATTTTTTTAAAGGGAATCGGGGTGGACATCCTTTGGCCCCACATGACCGCCCTCTTGATCATCGGTCTGCTCGTTCTTTGGGTGGCGTCTAAACGGTTTAAGAAAACGATGTCGTAATAACGGAGGAAGCCATGAATCAAATCCATCAGCTAACCGCCCGGTTGGGGCTGTTAAGGTTATGGATGGGGATAGTTTTAATGGTGATCGGGTTTATTTCCCCGGCTCGGGCCGATTCGCTAAAGCAGGAAATCGACGGCAAGCCTTTATCCCTACAGGATTGTATCAGGATTGCCCTGGAAACCAATCCCCTGCAGCAAGTGACGGCGCAAGGGATCCTGGCCGCCAAAGAGGCCCTGGGTGAATCCCGGGCCCCTTATTATCCGGAGTTGGGTCTCCAGGCCCGATATGCTTACTGGCAACAGCGGGCTTTTTTGCCCAAAGATCTGGCTATTCCCGGCCGGCCCTTACCCAGAATTATTGGCCCCACCGAAGACTGGATGGCCGGTTTGAGGGTTCGCTACACCCTTTTTGACAGCGGCGAGCGGCGCGCCCAGTATCATTCGGCTTTAGCCAGACAAGGGGTGGCCGAGGAGGAAAAGGCCAGGGTTACCCAGGATCTGGTGCTGGGCGTCTATCAGGGTTATTATGGATTGGCGGCGGCCCTGGAAACTTTTACCGTGGCGGAAAAAAATTGGGCTCGGGCCAGAGACCACCTGCGCCTGGCTAAAGAACGAAAGGCGGCCGGAGCTGTTCCCCAAGCGGACGTTCTTAGGGTCCAGGTCGAAACAGCCAATGCTGAACTGGCCCTAGTTCGAGCGGAACACTTGGTTCGAATTTCCAGGGGTGGTTTGAATACCTTAATGGGATTACCGGCCGAAAGGCCTCTTTCCCTTGCAGTAAAGGAAGTGGAAACTACCGCCCCGGATTTTCCCGATCATTCAAGGGCCCTGGATCAGGCCCTGCACAACCGTCCGGAAATAAAAGCGGCTTTAAAACGCATCGAAGCCCTTAAGGGTGGGGTGGAGGCGGCCAAAAGCGCCTTTGGACCGAAGGTCCGGGCCGAAGGAAGCTACGGACGCCGGGATACGATTTTTTTCCCCCAGGATGACGAATGGCTGGCCGGGATTTCCATTGAATGGCCTTTGTTTACGGGGTTTTTCAGGGAGCACCGATTATCACGGGCTAAGTCCGAGGTTTCCAGAGAAGAGGCCGAAGTCAGGCAATTGCTCTTGAAGGTCCGGCAGGAGGTTTGGACGGCCACCTCCAGAATCAAGGAGACCTATGAGGCCGTTCAAACCACCAAAGTTGCGGTCATCCACGCCCAAGAGAGTATGCGGATGGCCAAAGAGCGGTATGAAGCAGGGGCCGGAACCGTAACCGATCTACTGGATTCCCAGACCGCTTTGGCCCGGGCCCAGGCTAACCAGGTCGAAGCGGAATGGGATTATCATACGGCCCAGGCTTTTTTCAAACGATCTATTGGAAAGATGCAAGAGGAAGGCAAACTCTGATTCCCCAATAGAAGGGAAAATCTTTTATCTTAATGCCCATTAGTCACTCATAATCTGTTTCGACATCAGTAAACTTTTTGGTTGAAAATTAACCGGCCACCGGTTAAAATTCAGCCATGATTCGAAGAAATATCACCCCGCTTCTGCTGGAAGCATTAAAAGATACTCCGGTGGTAATGCTGATCGGTGCCCGTCAAACCGGCAAAAGCACCTTGGTCCGCTGGTTGGCCTCCGAAGAGCATCCGGCCCGTTATCTCACTTTTGATGATGCGGTTATCTTGTCAGCCGCCCGTCATGATCCTGCCGGGTTTCTTACCGGTCTGGAAGGACCGGTTGTCCTGGATGAAGTCCAAAGGGTTCCTGATCTTTTCCTGGCCATAAAGGCCGAAGTGGATCGCCATCGCCATCCCGGCCGATTTTTGCTTACCGGTTCAGCTAATGTCTTATTTCTGCCCTCTCTTTCCGAATCCCTGGTGGGGCGGATGGAAATCCTTACCCTTTGGCCTTTTTCCCAAGGTGAGAAAGAAGGTATTCAAGAAAATTTTATCGATACCGTCTTCAGCGAAAAACTACCGGGCTTGGTCGGGAAGCCGGCAACCCGAACCGATCTTTTTACAAAGATAATTTTGCCTGGTGGTTTCCCTGAGATCCTCGGTCGATCCCAGGAATCCCGACGCAGAGCCTGGTTCAGTTCTTATGTAAACACCATTTTGCAAAGGGAAGTTCGTGATCTGGCTCAGATCGAAGGCCTTACCCTGTTGCCGAGACTGCTCTCTCTTTTGGCGGTTCGAAGTACCTCCCTGCTTAATTTTTCAGAACTTTCCAGGAGCACCACCATCCCCCAGACGACGCTCAAGCGGTATATGAGTCTGCTGGAGACAACCTTTCTGATTCAAACGCTTCCATCGTGGTCGGGAAACCTGAGTAAACGACTGGTTAAATCCTTCAAAATCTTTTTCACCGACTCGGGCTTGCTGGCCCATTTATTAGGGCTCAGAGCGGACCGGGAGATGGCCGATACCCCCCATGTCGGACCAATTCTTGAAAATTTTGTGGTCATGGAACTTCGAAAACAAATTTCCTGGAGCCGGACGCAACCACAATTGTTTCATTTCCGCACCCAATCAGGACAGGAGGTAGATATTATTCTGGAGGATGCTCAAGGACGATTGACGGCTATCGAGATCAAGGCCAGCAATACAGTGGGTATCCACGACTTCAAATCGATAAAATTTCTATCGGAAGAAGTCGGGAAAAAATTTCATCGAGGCCTGGTCCTTTATACCGGCCCGGAACCCGTCTCCTTTGGTCCCCGGTTACAGGCCTTGCCCGTGGATGCCTTGTGGCGTCTATCCGGGCCGTCTAATAAACAAAACGTCAAGAAAATGAAATGATCGCACTTCCCCCTGTCATCACTGAACTGATCGCCCGGTTTGAACAAAACCATAAAGCCTATCACTCCGATCCCTATAACGAAACCCAATTGCGCAGGGAGTTTGTGGATCCTTTTTTTGAGGCCCTGGGCTGGGACGTGAACAATAAGCAGGGATATGCCGAGACCTACAAAGATGTCATCCATGAAGACGCCATTAAAGTGGGAGGGGTGAACAAAGCCCCGGATTATTGTTTCCGCATCGGCGGCACCCGTAAATTTTTCATTGAAGCCAAGAAACCCTCGATAAAGATTAAAGAAGACATTGGTGCGGCCTTTCAGCTTCGTCGCTATGCCTGGTCGGCTAAACTTCCTTTGAGTATCCTGACCAATTTCGAAGAATATGCTGTTTATGACTGCCGAATCAAGCCGGATAAGGCCGATAAAGCCTCAACCGCCCGCCTCCTTTATCTTACCGTCCATGATTATGTTCAGCGTTGGGAAGAAATTGTCTCTGTATTTTCTCATGAGGCTGTGCTTAAAGGTTCATTTGATAAATATGCCGAAGCAGGCAAAGGGAAAAAAGGAACGGCCGAGGTGGACACGGCCTTTCTTAAAGAGATTGAATCCTGGCGGGAACTCCTGGCCCGCAATCTGGCCCTGCGCAATCCGGAACTCACACAGCGGGAGCTCAACTTTTCCGTTCAACGAATCATCGACCGGATCATATTCCTGCGAATTTGTGAGGACCGGGGCATCGAAGACTACAACCGGCTTTTATCGTTAGTCAATGGGACCAATGTTTACCGCCGCCTTGATCATTTTTTCCGTCTGGCCGATGAACGATATAATTCCGGCCTGTTTCATTTTTCTTTGGAAAAAGGGCGAAATGAAGAACCGGACCGGCTCACCCCCGGCTTGATTATTGATGATACGCCGCTGAAAGAAATTTAACAGCAGGACACCGGGCGGTTATAGAGGACAAGCCGGAGGTCAAGAAGGCCGGTGGAGTATATTACACTCCCACTTATATTGTGAATTATATCGTTAATAATACCGTGGGGAAATTGGTAACCGGGAAGACGCCCAAACAGGTGGCTAAAATTCGTATTTTGGACCCGGCTTGTGGATCAGGTTCATTCCTGATCAATGCCTATCAATACTTACTGGACTGGCATTTGGATTGGTACCAAAAAACCACACCGCAGAAATGGGCTACCGGGCGTCCCCCCGTTTTATGCAAAGGTCATAGAGGGGAGTGGAAATTAACCACTGCCGAGCGTAAGCGCATTTTACTGAATAATATTTATGGGGTGGACATCGATTCTCAGGCCGTAGAGGTAACAAAGTTATCGCTTTTGCTAAAGGTGCTGGAAGGAGAAAACGAACAAACCCTTTCCAGGCAACTCAGGCTGTTCCGTGAACGGGCCTTGCCGGATTTGGGCAATAACATCAAATGCGGCAACTCCCTTATTGGGCCGGATTTTTCTCTTGGGCAGCAATTGAGCTTCTTGAAGGAAGATGAGGTTTATCGAATCAATGCCTTTTCCTGGAAGGCCGAATTTCCCGAGGCCATGAAATCAGGGGGAGTCGATGCAGTCATCGGCAATCCGCCATATATCCGTATCCAAGCCTTAAAAGAATGGGCGCCCATTGAGGTGGAATTTTACAAGAAACGTTATGCCTCCGCTGGTAAAGGCAATTACGATATTTACGTCGTTTTTGTTGAAAAAGGATTGAGCCTTCTGAATCCTAAAGGGCTATTAGGTTTCATTCTGCCTCATAAGTTTTTTAATTCCCAGTATGGCCAGCCTTTACGTACTTTAATCTCAAAGGGAAAACACCTATCGAAAGTTGTCCACTTTGGAGATCAGCAGGTCTTTGCCGGGGCAACGGCATACACATGTTTATTCTTTCTGGATAAACAAGGCAGCGATCATTTCCAGTTTATTAAAGTGGATAATTTAACGACTTGGCGGAATACAGGTCAAGCAATTGAGGGAAAAATCTCTTCCCATAGCGTTATACCTACTGAGTGGAATTTTGCGGTTGGTAGAGGTTCTGGGTTATTCAAAAAACTGTCGAGCTTGCCGGTTAAGTTGAAAAATTTATCTTCAATTTTTGTTGGATTGCAAACAAGTTCTGATAAAATTTATGTCCTCGAAGAAATTGCTCCACCAAAGAATGGACTTGTTAAAGTTAAGGATGGTACCGGTCTTGAATGGGTACTTGAACAAAAAGTTCTTAAACCATTCTTGAATGATGTTACTGTTTCAACATTTAGTCGTCCTATTTCTCACCATTGGCTGATCTTTCCTTATTATCTATTAGAAGATGGGAAAGCCCAAATTATCCCTTCAGCAGAAATGTCTTCCAAATATCCTCGAGTTTGGGAATACCTCAACAATAAAAGTAAAACCTTGCGTAGCCGCGAATCAGGTAAAGCCGACAATGATCAGTGGTATGGTTATATTTATAAGAAAAACCTCACTCTTTTTGATTCTCCCAAGTTAATTGTGCAAGTAATTTCGCTTTTTGGCAGATATAGCTATGATGTGAATGGTCTATATTTCACCGGAGGGGGCAATGGTCCTTATTATGGTATTAGAATATCTGACCAGAGTAACCTTTACTCAATTCATTATTTACAAGCAATCTTAAACTCACATTTAATAGATTTTTACTTACACCAAATTAGTAGCCCATTCCGTGGTGGATATTGGTCTTATGGAAAACGATTTATAGAACAACTCCCAATTCGTACTATTGATTTTTCCGACTCTGCTGACAGAGGCCGCCATGACCAAATAGTCGCCTTTGTCGAGAAAATGCTGTCCTTGCATAAGCAACTGGCCGAAGCTAAAACTGACCAGGAAAGGACTTTCCTCCAACGACAGATCGACGCTATCGACCGCCAAATCGACCAACTGGTTTATGATCTTTATAAGTTGACCGACGAAGAAATTAAAATTGTCGAGAAAGCTATCCCAATTTAATAACAAAGGTAATAAGAATTTGACACATTCCGCCCTAACCTAAGACATCAGGAGAGCAACATAAGATGCCATTTGAAGCAGGAGGCTTGGCAGACAAACTCGGAAACCGATATGAGGGTCGGTGGATTGCAACGAAACTCCTTTCTCTTTTGAACGAGAAAATTCTTTCTGTCACGGTCGAAGCCATCGGGGATGACGAACAAGGGGTCGATATCTGGATCGTACAAAAAAATGGAGTTCGGCAAGCTCATCAGTGTAAAGCTCGTAATGGTAGCAAAGAATCTTGGAGTATCGATGACCTTGCTTCCCGAGGTGTTTTAAGCAATCTCAAGTATCATCTAGACCGTAACCCGGCTCATGAGTTCTTCTTTGTTTCCAGCATAGGTTCGGAGGTTTTTAGAAGTATATGTGATTTTGCAAGACGATCAGACAATAACCCCGAACTCTTTTTCAATGAAAAAATTCAACAAAGCCGAAGTATCCAAAAATGTTTCGAAAAATTCTGCAATTACTTATCACTAAATCCGGACAAAGAATTTGACCGAGCCCAAGCATTTCAATATCTTAAGCAGACTTATATCATCCTTCACCCCGACGACCAAGACACTTGGCAAAATTTATTGGACTTGACGGATTCTCTTCTCCTTGGAGAGCCAAAGATTGTCGTATCTGCCCTCATGACATTTGTAGAAAACACCAATAGGTTCGGGAGTCCACTATATGTGGATGAGCTTCGGGAATTCCTTTCAAAAAATGATATTTATCCTAAACGATTGGAGCACGACTCCCGTATCGCTTCTGCAGTTGAAGTATTGCAACTGGAATTCACCGGATCGATTCGTCCACTGTTAATCGGTGACGCCCCAATCCCACGAAGCGAGACCTCCATACTTATTGATGCGATTAACAACGGACAAAATGTTATCCTTTCCGGGGCGGCGGGATATGGAAAAAGCAGCGTCTTGTTCGAGTTGACTGAATATCTACAACAAAATAAAATTCCCTACCTGCCCATCCGTCTTGACAGACGGGAGCCGGAAAACACGGCGGCTCAATTTGGCCAACAAATGGGGCTCCCGGACTGCCCGGCCTTTTCGCTTTCCGCGCTCGCAGGAGAACGTCCATCCGTGTTGATTTTGGACCAGCTTGACGCCATTCGCTGGACCAGCGCCCACTCAAACAATGCCTTGGATGTTTGTAAAGAGCTTGAACATCATGTTCAACTAAAAAGGCTTTATGGTGATAAAATTTTAATCGTTCTATGTTGTCGCACCTTTGACTTGCGGCATGACCCATCAATTAGAAACTGGCTTGCCGGCAACCGTGCCAAAGAATTCGTCAATATCGAAGTTAGGGAACTCCCCTCCGAAGATGTCAAAAGAATTGTAGGACCTCCTTTTTTGCAAATGACCCCAAAGGAGAAAAGCCTTCTTGCCAACCCGCTCAACCTCTCCATTTGGGGAGAATTGAGTCATGCCGGGACAGTGCCTCAATTCCGTTCAGCAACCGATTTGATGCGTGAATTCTGGAAAAATAGACGTTTGGTTCTTCATGAGCAGGCAAATATTACACCCGGCCAAGTCGACCAAGTACTCATGCCTTTGATTGATTATATGGAAAAGAATGGAAAGATTTCCGCTCCGGAACGGATTATCGCCACCTGGCCGAAAATCTCGCAAGCCCTTTTTTCTTATGGTATTCTGCAACAGAGCGCAGGAAAAATCAGCTTCTGCCATCAACGCTACCTTGATTATCTAATCGCCAACCGACTGCTCGAACAAATAGACGCAGGGACGGGCAATATCTTAGAATGGCTGGGGACCAAAGAGAAACAATCTCTCTTCCGTCGGGAGCAGCTTCGGCAGGCACTTGCCATGCTGTCAGAGGAATCCCCGTCAAGATTCCTTTCCACAGCCAAAGAACTCCTTGCCGCAGCAGAGATAAGGTTTCATATAAAACACCTTATATTGGAATTAATAGGCTCTCTGGAAGAGA
This sequence comes from Deltaproteobacteria bacterium, assembly GCA_016208255.1. Lineage (GTDB taxonomy): Bacteria > Desulfobacterota > RBG-13-43-22 > RBG-13-43-22 > RBG-13-43-22 > RBG-13-43-22. The sequence continues at coordinate 27,329 of JACQYK010000104.1, forward strand.
TTTCGGAAGAACTTAGAAATTACTGCTTGACCTTATTTGAAGATGACTCCTGGCAAGAACATATCCTGGAGACCGTATTTATAGGACACCCACCGCATGTTATTTATTTATACGATAGCGGAATAATCGAAGAGTGGCTTGAGTCCGAAAGAGAAAGTACCATCAATCACGCGTTGTGGCTTTTACGTTCGGTAGCTGATAAAATTCCTGATTCGGTGGCAATGGTATTAAAGCCGTATATAGAAAAGGGAGATGAATGGCTGAAACGTATTAATAGCACCCTTCCTTGGAATATTGAGGAAGATTCCGACCATATTTTTCAGGTGCGCCTGAAATTAGCTCGTCAAGGGGAATATCCCTCCTTTATCGATTGGAAAGCCCTTTGCAGTAAACATCCTTTTCGTGCCATCCAATTAATAGAGGTGGTGCTTTCAACGCGGAAAATTAATGACAAGGAGTCAAAAGACTCCCAGAAAAGCAGGATTGAAAAATGGCATGATAAGGACGAGGAGGCGATCAACAGAGTGGCCAACGATTTTCCCAAAGAAACGTGGGATCTTCTTCTGCCGAATATAGACAGACTAACTCGTTTTGATAACAAGCCATATGATTCATATCAGGGAAAATGGAGAGAGCATCGATATCGAGAGGACAAAGTTATCGAGTTCGAGCGAGGCGTAGTCGAATTGGCCATAATTGCAGGGAAAAAACTTGCCACAGAATTCCCGAAAAATCTGTTGCAACGTACTCAATTGTTAGAATCCAGCACTTCCCCTGTTATCCAGGAAATTCTTGCAGAATCATATAGATATTTTCCCTCCGAATATGCCGATCAAGGGATAAGTTGGTTAATTGCGAATTCAGATCGTTTCCGACTCGGCTCAGGTTTTAATGAACCGGAATGGCTGCCCGCTATACGTCTGATCGCGGCTCTTTCGCCATATTGCTCGGAAGATTTATTTCAACGTCTGGAGAGAGCCATTATCAATTATCATTCTCCCCGCGAAAAACGTGATGCCGAATATTGTTTAGGAGCTTGGAAAACCGGATATTTCGATCATTATTGGGGACAGGCTCAATATTTTTTGCTTCCTGCGTTGCCAGCTTCGAGAATTAAACCTCCAACCGCAGCCTTGATCCAGGTCCTCAATCGAAAGTTTGCCGGATATCCAGAAGAGCGTTTTTTGAAGGGCGGTCGTTCGCGAGGGGGCTGGGTTGGTTCCAAACTAGATCCCAACTTGGAAAAAATCACTGATCGCGCTTGGCTGGGTATTATCAAAAATCCAAAAGTAAAGAACCCTAAGAGTCGAGAATGGATACAAGTATCACCGGACCGAGTTTTGGAAACCTCAGTCCGTCAATTCTCCGGCAGTTTGCGAACAGTCGCCAAACGGTATCCTGAGCGGTTCGCCCGCTTATCACTCCTATTTCCAGATGACGTTGATCCTTCCTACATTTCAGCCATTTTTGAAGGTTGCGGGCAAAAGACTCCTGATTCAAACCTTCCGGAACAATTCAGGACATCATGGGAACCAGCCAACGTCACAACAATAGAGACCGTTCTGAAAAATTTTCAAACTGCAAATAATCAAATGACGGCAGATTCCTTTTGTCGGATAATTACCGAACGACATGAAGAGATTTGGTCGGAGGCTATCTTGGCAAGGCTTGTTCATTATGCACAAACCCATCCCGATCCAGAACCAGGAAAGCTTCACGTTCATTGCGACAAGTCGGCTGACGAGGCATCAGTTGATATGCTCTTCCAGAATACTATAAACTGTGTTCGGGGTAATGCGGCAAGAGCAATTCAACTCATTCTATGGGAACATCCTGACTTGTTAGAAAAACTGCGTCCCGCTATAGAAGCCCTGGTTCGGGATCACCATCCGGCAGTACGCATGGCGGCAACTGAGATGCTAATTCCCGTGCTGAACATTGACAAAGATCAAGCTGTGGAATGGTTTGTTTTAGCCTGCGAGAAAGACCCAAGGGTCGCTGCCTCCCCACGAGGCATTCGTTTTTACAATTATACAATACCGAGCCATATAGAACGACTTGCTCCTATTATACAACAAATGATATTGTCGCCATGGGATGATGTCGCCAAAGAGGGTGCGAGGCAGGCGACAGCACGATGGTTGTACAATGGTTTGTTTAAGGAGGAATTTTTGGCCTGCCAGTCCGGATCAGTTCACCAACGCAAAGGTGTTGCGGATGTAGCCACACAGTTATTGCAAGATCCTGCACTTTCCGGCACCTGTCAAAAAATTCTGCGCCCTTTGCTTAATGACCCAGATAAGGAGGTACGTAATAGACTGCACCGTCTGTTTCATAATCCAGACTGTCTGATTGATGAGACCCTAAAATCTTTTATCGTAGATTACATTAACTCTTTATCTTTTTCGGATAATCCTGATATTTTAATATGGAAGATGAAGGACTATACTGGATCTATTATTTTTCTGGCGGATACGCTTTTCAGAGTCTGTGACATATTCTCTTCAACATTGAAAACAAAATCTCGCGAAATTGGCTCTGGCCTTCCCCTTACCATTTCTGATACGGTGTCGCTCTTGTTACGCCTGTATGAAAATGCTTTTGCAGCAGAAGATACCGAAATAGCCAATCGTTGCCTGGATATTTGGGATTTACTTTTCCAGAATCGTGTTGGTGTTGTCAGAGACTTGACCAAGGCAATCGAATAAATAAAAATGGGGATAGTTTTTTATGCTCACAAATATAGAAACTCTTCACCTCGTTGACGGACATGTTTAGCGCCAAGGATTAGTAATTTTTCATCTCATATCGATTGGGGAACCCGATCATTGTTGAGTTCCTTGGTGTCTGGGAACAGGACTTAAATTTCAAATTAATTATGGGGAAATCGCCATAATTAGAATCAAGCGGGTTTAAACAATAATAAAAGCGTCAAGGATGCTCGACACGGCCTATGACATCCCATCGGCAAAGTTAGGTTATATAAAAGGAGAGGATCATGGAAAAGGGAATTAAACAGAAATATTCGCCTAAAAGCAGCGCAGGCGGCGATAAGATCAATCTGGCCTTGATCGCTTCCGGTTCCGGTACGGACGCCAATTCCATTATGGAAGCCTGGGAGGCGGGATGCATCCCGGAGATTAATCCGCCGATCCTGATCAGCACCAAGAAAGGGGCCGGTTGTCTGGAAAAGGCCCGGAGCCATGGTTTAAATACTGTAGAGAAGAACTACAAAGATTTTCCCAGCCCGGACCTTTTTAACCGGGACCTGGCCCAAACGTTGAAATCGAATTTTACGGATTTGATTTTTCTGGTCGGCTGTATTCATAAAGTCTATCCGATCGAAGGGATAAGTATGTACAATATTCATCCGGCCGATCCGGCCAGACACGGCGGAGATAAAATGTATGGACTGGCCGTGCATCAGCATGTTCTGGAGGAAGTGAAAGACTTACTCTATCGGGGCAAGAAAATGGTGTCGGATAATTTTTATACCTATTCAACCGTTCATGAAGCAACCCTTGATTACGACGGCGGTGATATGCTCTTAAGACAGGCGGTTTTGATACCGGATAACATCGTCAAGGGTTTTTACGAAGAGATGATGGATCCGAAACAGGCAGCCAAGGCCCTGCAGGAAGTGGTTCTCCCCTACGAATGGTTGATGCTTCCGGCTGCCGTTCGGATGTCGGCCAGACGGATTTTAGAAAAAAGAAGGGCCCTGGGATAATTTCGCCGATCAGGAAATCCGGTTTATCGCGGCCAGGGTCGATTCAGCCAGAGTTTTAAGACCGTCCGCCCTGTTTCCTTCATCCCTTAATCTGACCAGGGTTTCTTTTATCCTTTGTCTTCTTTCCTTGCGGTCTTCATTAACCAGAGGACCGCCCCCGTGTTGCTCTCGGAATATCCGTATCAGAAAATCGGACATCTCCTTGGGATGGTAGCCGGATTCCTTCCAAAAAAGCAATTCGTTGATAAAACCGGTGTAAGCTTTTTCCCTTGTGGCTTTAATCTGTTGCGAAAGACTTTCGGATTTTAAGATCATTTTTTTTTCGTCCATGGGATAACCCAGCTCAACCAGGAGATCTCGGTCGCAAAGAAAACACAGGGGAATCAAGCGGGTCCCTAAAAATTCTTCCCCGTGTCCGGGCATGACCCGAATCAAGCTGAACCCATGTTTAAGGGCTTCTTTGGCTTGTATATCCTGTATCCGGGGATCTCTTCTAATCCGCTTTTGTCCGCTTAATATCCCCCTTAGTTGACGGGAGGCCAATCGCATTTTAAGAGAAAAAGCCCTGAAGCTTTTAGAAAAAAGGGGGCCGTGCATCAACCATAAATCACCGGAAAAGAGAATATGTTTTGCCGGTCGTTTCCCTGCCGGCTGTTTTTCATTACGATCGTGAAGGCTTTGTGGCCCGTAATGGACAATGATTTGGTCGGGGCTGTGCATGGTGTCGCTTTCGGGACAAGCCAGGATTTCCAGGTGGCCGGCCCCGCCGACCGGGATAGATTTTGACAGGAAGGGGAAATCCAGGCCGTCGATAACCGCGGAAGGATTTCCTTCATGGGGAGATAGATATTCAACCCGGCAACGGCGAAGCCGGCCAGGGTCAAAACCTCTTAGCCAGAGTCGGTCTTCCTCACTTAAAGGGCCTTCAATGAAATTACGGAAGTTGGAATGGACCAGGATGGTGGCCCCGGATTTTCGGGCCAGCTGATCG
>JACQYK010000090.1 GCA_016208255.1 Deltaproteobacteria bacterium
CATTCTCGCAGCCGCTATAATCATTATAAATAGAGCTAACGTATTGTTATATAAATTTTATTCCAAGTTAAAGAATGCTAAAAAGTCTGATCCACAACATATTGGGGGTACCCATGAAAAAGCCGGAAGCGGCTAAATCTTTTGTCTCTAAGTGCAAAATCGAGGCAAGTGTTCTCCTTCCCTGTATCAATACCCTCTTTGAATCCAACCGCTATGAGAGCCAGACAAAGAAAACAGATATCCGGCTTGAAAATGCACACCTATCTATTTTAGCGGCCAGCACCATTCAGACTTATGAACGGACATGGGATTCCTCTTTCACAGATATTGGATTTAATAACCGGTTGTTTCTTGTTCCGGGAAGCGGTCAGAAGAAATATTCCTTCACCGAAAAAATAGCAGAGAGCGAAAAAATGAGGATAAGGGATTGGCTTGTTTCCGTTTTAAGCCAATTTAACGAACACCCCGAACTTAGTATTACCCCAGAAGCGGCAGCGCTTTATGATAGCTGGTACATGGATTTAGAGCGCTCCATCCATGCTAAGCGATTAGACACCTATGCCATAAGGTTTATGTCCGTTTTAGCGGTAAATGAGCAGAAGAAAGAAATTGACGCAAATATCGTTCATAAAGTTATTCAGTTAATGAATTGGCAACTCAAGGTAAGACGCCTACACGATCCAATAGATGCGGACAATGTTATAGCAAAACTCGAAGAAAAAATCAGACGAACCCTTGAGCTTGGGCCTAAAAAAGACTGGCAGCTTAAACAGGCAGTACATGCCAACCGGGCCGGGTTAGGGCTTTACGATATGGCCAGGAGGAACCTGGAAAGGGCTAAAGAGATTACTTTTAACCACAGGTTGAAGCAATGGACTATAGCCGAAGAAAAAGTGTAGCCATTTTTGTAGCCACTCAGATGGCTACACGAAACAGATTGATATTACATAAAAAAATGACAAAAAATGAAAGTCTTAGGGGTGTGGGAGGGTATTTATTTTTTATTTTCCCTCCCTATATAATAGAAAAACGAAAAATTGCCTTTTTATTGAATGTTTTCAACAAACTGCGTGTAGCCAAACAGGTGGCTACACTTTTGGCTACATTTTTACCCCAATGTGTCTGGAAGAGATAATCTGAAAATGGCAATCATTAAAATTGAGATAAGAAGCCAGATAAAAATTGTGGGGGGTTTGCCTTCCAGGGCGGAAGAATATTTCATGGGCCGGTTGACCTTCCCTAACCCAAAATGGGTCGAAAACGAAAAATACGGCTATTGGCAGGGGCAGACACCGGAAACCCTGTCCTTCTTCCAGCGGGGGGGAGAGGGTTACTTAATTCCAAGGGGATTTATAAGTCAGTTATTTCAAATCCTGGACTATCACCGGATAATCTACCAAGTTGAAGACCGGACCCGCTTACTTCCCGAGGTGAATTACAATTTCATGGGAAACCTTCGACCATATCAGGAAGAGGCCGTCAAAGCCGTATTGGGCCGGAGATTCGGGGTCCTGGAAGCACCACCGGGAGCCGGGAAAACCATCATGGCTTTAGCTGCCATAGCCGGGAGAAAGCAACCGGCTTTGATTCTGACCCACACCAAAGAGCTTTTATATCAATGGCAGGACCGGGCCTGTCATTTCCTGGGAATGGATAAGGGCGAAATCGGATTAATCGGGGACGGTAAAAAGACCATTGGCCAAAGATTGAGCATAGGGATTGCAAACAGTGTGTTAAAGCTGACTGACGAACTCGGACCGGAAATAGGCTTTTTAGTAATAGATGAATGTCACCGGACACCGAGCCGGACCTTTACCGAGGCCGTGACCGCCTTTGATTGTCGTTATATGCTGGGTTTGAGTGCTACCCCTTACCGCAGGGACGGGTTGACTAAGTTAATTTATCTCCATATCGGAGACCGTCTGCACCGGATTGAAACCGGAGACCTCCAAGAGCAGAAGCAAATAATGACGGCTAGGCTAATTACCCGAGAAACCCGGTTTAAGTATGCCTACAACGGGCCGGAGGACTATCAACCCATGATTAACAGCCTTGCAGAGGATAAGGCCCGGAACCGTCTCATAAGCCGGGATGTTCTGGAAGCCTCAAAAAACGGTAACGGAATTTCCTTGGTTATCAGTGACCGGAAAGAGCATTGCCGGGCATTAGCTAAACTGGTTTCCCCATACAGGCCGACCAGAGAGCTTTACGGGGATATGAATTCGGGGGACCGGAAAAGGATTGTTTTGGAACTGAATGAAGGTAAGGTGAAGGTGCTTATAGCAACAAGTCAACTTATCGGAGAAGGTTTTGACCTTCCGGCTTTATCGAATCTGTTTTTCGGAACCCCAATTAAATTTGAAGGCAGGGTTAAGCAGTACATTGGCCGGATCTTGCGCACAGATAAGGGTAAAGAGACCCCGGTTGTTTATGATTATGTGGACAGGCCGGAGGTGTTGTGGGCATCTCACAGGGCCAGGAAACGGGCCTATGAGGATTTAGGGGTAAGTGGTTAAGCCGGAACGGAAGATACATAGAAACGAATCCCATTCAAATTGTGGTCGGGGAAGGCTTAGGGTTAAATGAATAATGAACGAATAAAGGTTAATCCAGGTAATTATCTTTATGAGGGTGGTTAAGTATGAGAACGCGTAAAATCGACGACAATCGGCTTATTGCTCTTCTTGATGAAGGCAAGCTTCAAAAAGATATAGCCAGGGAACTGGGTGTTTCCGAACCGGCTATTACAAAAAGGATGAAAAAACTGTTTCCCGAGCGTTATACAATGCCGGAGGCCTATAATGGCCTTACCGAGAAGGAGCAAAAATTTGTCCTCCAAAAGGTCAAGGGTAAGAACAACACAGAGGCCGCTTTGGTTACCTATGAGTGTAATTCCAGGGAAACCGCCAAGGCCGTTGGAAGCCAGTTGATGGACAAGCCGGAAATCCAGCAATCAATAACCGAAATAATGAACCAGACGGGCCTGACCAGGCAATACAGAATATCCAGGCTAAAGGCCCATGTGGATAACCAAGTTGACCCCCACGTGTCCCTGAAGGGCCTTGATATGGCTTTCAGGTTGGGGAATGACTATCCAGCGCAGAAGAGTGTGAATTTGAACATTGAGGCTCATACAATTCTAAATATCGATAATTATCGAATCAAATATGAAAAAGATGAGGATTAACCAAAACAAAAAATATGGCGCATCCAAGAAGGGGTTTAAATAATTTATCAATGGTGAGGGCTGTCCCCCCCTCCCCCCTAAGATAATTTTGAACAGGATTGGATTATAAGAGAGATTAACTAACACAATGATTCCGGGTTGGGTAAAAGTTAAAGAGGCCGCCAAGTATGCCGGGGTTAGTCCCCGCACCCTGGAAGACTGGCTAAAGCAGGGGCTGAAATATACCCAAATGCCTACCGGCCTACGCCTTCTTAAACCGGAATGGATTGACCAATTCCTTGAAAGGTTCCTGGTAACACCAAGTAGTAACCACGTGGATCAAATCGTTGATGAAATTATGGGTAAGATAACTTGAACGCTACACTTATAGCGAACTTGATTTTTGATTTTGAGACTGTACCAGAACTGGTACTGATTGAAACCAGAAGAAAGGGGTAAAGGGATCGTTTATCCTGGGGCCGTATAGGAAGGCTGGTGGGTTGTTTAAGAGGGAATGAAAAGACGGAAGTAAAATAACCCTTATTTGTCCTCACCAGTATTTGATTTTACAGACAGGGTTAAAAATGTGAGATGATCATTATTTCTTGCCTGGACAAGTCTGGATGCATTTTTCAAAAGATTCTTTACAGGCACTTCGTAATGTATAAGGAACACCGATCGCAGGAACTGAGACGCATGATGAATAGGCCATAGTGCATTGCCTTGCACAATCTGGGTCTGCTTGGCTTACGTCAATATCCTTAATGCTTGCAGTACATCCAGATAACACCAAAAACAATGACGCAATTACAAAACACTTCATGGCCGATTCCCTAATAATGAAAATCAATCTGCCAACTTTTTTCCCGTTCATTTTTGTACCCTCCATGGAAATAGAGGGTTATTTATTAGGCTTAGTGGGTTTCTTTTCATTTTTCTTCAGGAAGTCCTTTATAGCTTCTTCGAGAATGTCATTTATGGGCCGTTCAAGATCGATGGCAAGTTTCTTGAACTCTTTTAAGAGGTCGTTATTCAGTTGGGTAGTGAACATTTTCTTTTCCATATTTATATTAATAAATTGATAAAATAAATAAATCAATAAAAAACTGATTGACAAAATTTAATTAATGATATAATTATATATTTATTTAAATATTTTTTTTCTTTCCCCAAAAGGTCACGATGGAAACTAAATCAAACCAAAACCCTGAGATTCCGGGATTCCGCGAGGACTCGGGGGCCGGTGACCGGCCCGGGAAAATCTCGGGGTTTTTTTATTATGGAAAGGAGGTGAGACGATGGGAGTAAAGGTAAGAGAAAGACCTAAGGGGTCCGGAATTTACTGGGTTCTAATCGATCATCAGGGAAAACGTAAGGCCAAGAAGATCGGCACTGATCAGAAAGAGGCCCTAAGGGTAGCCGGGAAGATCTCCGCCAAGTTGACCCTGGAAGAATTCAATATTGAAACCAAGAAAGAATCGAAGGCAGCCTCCACCTACAAGGAGGTTGCCACGGTGTGGCTGGAAACCCACGTTAAAACCCTAAATAGGCCTTCCACCTATGAACGTTACCGGGGGGCCTTGAACAAACACATCCTGCCGGCCATGGGAAACATTCCCATTGACCAGGTGACCCGCTCGGACATAAAAAATCTGCTGATTAAACACTACGGTGAGGGGCACCCGAAATCCTCAGTCTGCACCCTGAAGGATATCTGCAACGGTCCCTTCGTTTATGCCATTGACGAGGGTCTGATTACCGCTAATCCGGTTGTGGGGGTAGCCAAGAGGCTTAACATGAAGCGGGAGAAATCCAAGGTCGAACCTTTGACCCATGAAGAGGTCCAGGCCTTCATGGAGGCTTGCGATAAACACTATCCCGAGTATTCACCCTTTTTCCTGCTGCTTTTCCGCACCGGCTTAAGGCTGGGGGAGGCCCTGCCCCTGGAATGGGGAGACGTTGACTTTCACGGAAGGTTTATTGTGATCTCCAAGTCATTCAGGCGGCACAAGGTAGAAAATACCAAAACCGATAAGACCCGGCGGGTCGATATGTCTAATCAGTTGGTAGAGGTCCTGCAAACCCTTTACACCAGGAGAAAGAAAGAAGCCCTTGAGATGGGAAGGGGTGATCAGGTAATAGAGATCATCTTCCACCGGGAAGGGAAAATGATAGAGCAGAATTACATCAGGAGGATTTACGACAGGATCTTGAAAAAGGCCGGACTTCGCCATATCAGGGTCCATAATACCCGGCACACCTTTTCTTCTCTGCTTTTAACCGATGGAGTGACCCCGGTTTACGTTAAAGAGCAATTGGGGCATAGTTCCATTCAGATGACGGTTGATATTTACGGTCACCTGATCCCGAACAGCAACCGTGATGCCGTCAACCGACTTGATTTTCCGCAACCATCCGCAACCTATCCGCAACCAGTCCAAAATGAAAACGGGCAAGATATTGAAATCTCACCCGCTTTTATCACCCTGGTGCCGAAGAGGGGACTCGAACCCCTACAGGAGTACTCCTACTAGACCCTGAACCTAGCGCGTCTACCAATTCCGCCACTTCGGCAAATCATTATTTGATTGATTTTTGGAATTTTTAAAAATATATATAAACTTCTTGAAGCTGTCAAGGGGATTCATCAAAATCAGGTATAAGGTTCAAGGTTTAAGATATAGGGTATAGGGTTTTCCCTTGGACCTTAGACCTTGTACCCTAAACCTCTATTAATAATTATGGGCACCTATTATTCCGACATCAATCAAATCACCAAACCGCTCAAAGCCCCGGTCTTAACCATCGGCAACTTTGACGGTATTCATCTGGGGCATCAAAGCCTGTTTCAAAAGGTCCGGGAAAGGGCCAAGGCCATCAAGGGGACTCCCATGGTCATTACCTTTCATCCACATCCGGCCCAGATATTAAGACCGGGTAAATCCCCCAAACAAATCGTCTCCGATGACAATAAGATCGATCTGATTTTCCAACACGGTATCGAAGTGGTTTTGTCCATCCCTTTCAATCGGGAGTTTTCCCAGGTTTCGGCCAGGAATTTTATCGAGGATCTCCTGGTCACCCGGATCGGGATGAAGGAGATTGTGGTTGGATATGACTATACTTTCGGGAAAAAAAGGGAAGGCAATATCCATCTTCTTCAAGAAATGGGTGAAGCTTTAGGCTTTATCGTTCATATCCATCCTCCGGTTACCATTGGTAATCATCTGGTCAGCAGCACCCGCGTCCGGGAGCTGATTTCCTCCGGGGCCATGGAGGAAGCCAAGCTCCTTCTGGGTCGCCCTTTCTGCCTTACCGGGACGATTATCCCCGGTAAAGGAATCGGCCGGTCCCTCTTGGGATTTCCCACAGCCAACCTGAATCCCAACGAAAAGCTGATCCCTCAAAGGGGAGTTTATGTGGTCCGGGTGGAAAGCCCCCAGGGGTTCTTTTACGGGGTCACCAATGTCGGTTTCAACCCCACCTTTGCCGACGGCAAAACCATCTCCGTAGAGACCTTTATTTTTAACTTTAAGGATGACCTCTATGGCAAGAATATTAAAGTGTTTTTTCTAAAACGGCTTCGGGGTGAGAGGACCTTCTCCGGTCCCGAGGCCCTGAAGGCCCAAATTAATAAAGATATTGAACAGGCGAAAATCTGGGTTTCACAAAACTTGATAACCTCGTAAAAAGTCAAAAAAACGACTTTTTGCTCGGCGGGAAAGGGCTTCCCCTCTCCCGCCACTTGAAGTGAATTCAAGTGGTTCCACCTTCACCCCAGGCCGGGAATTAATCGTCCTCGGCCTGCTGATGGACTTTTTACAAGTCCATCAAAACGGAGCGGAATCAAAATAGGATTTTCTGAGGTATTTTTTTATTTTTTTCCTTGACAAAAACCCTTTCAAACAGGTAATACGACCTTGACCTTTTTAGGCTTGAAAGGGCTTGAAAAAAACGGAGACTTTAAGAAAACCTTGAAGACCTTAAGGAGTAATAATTAAGTGTTTTCTCAAATGTTACAAGCCGGTCTCGGCGATTTTTTGTTCGTCTTCATTTTCTTCCTGGTCGGCATCCTGATGCCTCTGGCCATGATCATCATCAATTTCGTGCTTGGCCCAAGGATTTGGGGTGAAAAAAGGGAGGTAACCTATGAAAGCGGGGTGGCTCCCCTCCGAACCGCCTGGATGCAATTCGGGGCCTCTTATTATCTTTTCGCCCTGATCTTTCTGGCCTTCGATGTGGATGTGCTTTATCTCTTCCCGGTACTGCTCGCCTACCAGAAAGGAACCGCCTTTTCCGAACTGATTGAATTATTTGTTTTTCTGTTTATTTTGACCCTGGCCATCGTCTATGCCTGGCGTAAAGGAGTTTTTAAATGGAAGTAAAGGCCGACGCCCCCATCTGTATTCCCTCCCATGATGTCAGGAAAGACATAAAGGAAACCTCCGCCGTAGTGGGATTTGTCCCGGTCCAGGACCTTATCAATATAGTCCGGGTCAATTCTCCCTGGTTTTTGACTTTTGGAATAGCCTGTTGTGCCATTGAAATGATGGCCCCCAGTATGGCCCGATTTGATATTATGCGTTTTGGTTTTATCCCCAGGGCTACCCCGCGCCAGTCCGATATCATGATCATTGCCGGGACCATTCCCCACAAACTGGTTCCGACCATCAAAACCCTGTATGATCAGATGCCCGGTCCGAAATGGGTCATTGCCATGGGCAATTGTGCCATCTCCGGGGGACCCTTTTCCTATGACGGTCAGTACGCCATTGTCAACGGTGCGGATAAAATCATCCCGGTGGATATTTATATCCCCGGATGCCCGCCCCGTCCGGAAGGACTGATTCAAGGATTACTTAAATTACAAACCAAGATGAGCAAAGGAATTATAGATGCCAACGTCAGGGCCGAAAAAGCTGCTCGAAGAGCTAAAAAATAGCCTGACTCAAGCTGTCCCGGAAGGATTGGTTAAAGAAAGCGACTATTCCCGGACGGGTTATCACCTGGAAATCCGTTTGGAACAGGTCGGGATGCGCCGGGTGGCCCAGGTTATGAAGGGTAAGCTTTTTTATCTGGAGACCATAACAGCTGTTGATTTTATTGATCATTTTGAATTAGTGTATTTTTATTCCACCTATAATCAAGATTTTTGCCGGATCATGGCCCGGATCCGGATACCCAGAGAGGCCGTCCCTTTTTCTGTCTCAGCCATCTATCCCGAAGCCATCTGGCTGGAACGGGAAGTCTATGATTTCTTTGGAATCCGCTTCCAGGAACACCCGGATTTAAAAAGGATCATCAATCCTGACGATGTGGATTATTTTCCGTTGCTTAAAAATTTCGGCAAAACCAAATTCACCGCAGAAATAGACGATATCCTATGCTGAATAAATTTACCATAGACGATGCCACTATAAATCAAAGGACTTACCAGCTCAATCTCGGTCCCCAGCACCCGAGTACCCACGGGGTCATGCACTTTTTATTGACCCTGGACGGCGAAGTGGTGGTTGCCTGTGAGCCTATCATCGGCTATTCCCACCGGGGTCATGAAAAAATGGCCGAGAATCGAACTTATGAACAGTATCTGCCCAATCCGGCCCGGATGGATTACCTGTCCGGGATGATCTTTAATCACGGTTATTGCCAGGCTGTTGAAAAACTTTGCGGTATTGAGGTGCCCAGGAGGGCGGAATTTATCCGGGTGATCACTTCGGAATTGAACCGCATTGCCAGCCATTTCATCGGGGCCATGGACTTCGTCATGGGCCTGGGGGCCATCACCCCCTTTGTTTACGGATGGGATGACCGGGAGCAGATCCTGGATCTTTTGGAAAGGATAGGCGGTTCCCGTTTGACCTACAGCTATGGACGTTTCGGCGGCGTCCGCAATGATATTGACCAGGAATTCTACGACGGGACCCGCCGTTTTATCGACCGCTTGCGTGGCCGCTTGAAAGATTATCATGATCTGATCACCGGGAATATCATTTTTATCAAACGGTCCGAGAAGGTTGGGGTCATAACCAGAGAAACGGCCCTGGAATTCGGAGTTACCGGTCCCACTCTGCGGGGTTCGGGTGTCAAATACGATGTCCGAAAAAACGAACCCTATTCGATATATCCGGAGTTTAAATTTGAGATCCCGACCCGGGAAGAAGGGGATTGTCTGGCCCGTTATTTGGTACGGATGGCTGAATTGGAGCAGAGCCTCAATATCATCGAACAGGCCCTGGATCATCTCCCCCCCGGACCGGTTCGGGCCAAGGTGCCCCAGTTTATCACCCCGCCGGAGGGCGATTGCTATTTTGCCTTTGAAAGCGCCCGGGGGGCCGTTGGTTTTTACATCGTCAGCGACGGATCGCGCATCCCCTACCGGATCAAGGTCCGCTCCCCCTCCTTTTCCAATTTATTTGTCATGAGCAAAATTTGTCCAGGCCATTTCCTGGCCGATGTTATAGCCATTTTCGGCAGTATTGATGTTACCGTTCCGGAGATCGACCGGTGAATTATGACACAATTGACCCAATTAATGAATGACGCCTACGCTTTTCTCGGCCACGATTTAACCGTGGGCCTGATCGGACTCTTGATCCTTTTAATCTTTGTCCCCTTGAACGTGGTCTGGATGGTTTGGTTTGAGATGAAGGTCTGTTCACACATCCAGCTCCGGCCCGCATTCATGGAGGTGGGTCCTCACGGCGTTCTGCAGAACCTGGCCGATGCCGTTAAAATGCTGGGCAAGGAAATGATCACGCCGAAATTGGCCGATAAATTCCTTTACTGGCTGGCCCCGATCGCCATCTTCATCCCGGCCTTTGTCGGCTTTGTGGTCATTCCTTTCAGTCCCCTGATGCAGGTCAAGGAACTCAATGTGGGCATTCTGCTCATTTTTTCCTTTTCCAGTCTGACGGTTTTATCCGTTCTGATGGCCGGCTGGGCCTCAAATAATAAATACTCCCTGATCGGGGCCGTCCGCTCGGTAGCCCAGAACGTGGCCTATGAAATCCCCCTGCTGCTCTCTACCATGTCGGTCATTATCATGACCGGTTCCTTTCGCATGAGTGATATTACCAGCGCTCAATCTTCGGTCTGGTTTGTTTTTCTTCAGCCCGTCGCCTTTTTGATTTTTATCATTTCCACGACGGCGGAAACCAACCGGGCCCCCTTTGACCTGGTCGAAGCCGAATCGGAACTGGTCTCCGGGTTCCATACCGAATACACGGGGATGCGCTTCGGCATGTACTTTCTGGCGGAATACACCAATATGTTTATTGCCGCCTCCATGGCCACGGTCCTCTTTCTGGGAGGCTGGCACGGGCCTTTTCTCCCCGGAGTGATCTGGTTTCTGATTAAAGTCTTTTTTCTGATATTTGTCGTTTACTGGGCGCGCTGGACTTTCCCCCGAATTCGTTTTGACCAACTGATGAATTTCGCCTGGAAGGTTTTGATCCCCATTGCTTTGCTTAACCTGATGATTACCGCCATCGTTCTTAAGGTACTATAAGATGCCATCCCCATCCAATCCCATCATACAGTACATCCTGGATATATTGATCGGGGCCAAGAGTTTGATCGTCGGTCTGGGCGTCACCATCCGACGGATCTTTAAACCGATTATTACCGTTCAATATCCCAGACAAAAGCTGACCATGACCCCGAATTTCCGGGGACACATCGAGTTCATCCGCTTTGACGACACCAAGACCCATCATTGTGTCGCCTGCGGGTTATGTGCCCGAACCTGTCCTTCCCATGTCATCAAGCTTCAGGGGGAAAAGGCCCGGGCCGGCGATAAAAAATACGGCCGGCAATACATCATCGATTTCTCCAAGTGCAGTCTTTGCGGGCTGTGCGTCGAAGTCTGTCCCGTACAAACCCTTAAGTTCTCCCGCGAATATGAACTGGTCTACTATTCACGCTGGAATTCGGTTATCGACCTCGTGCACCGTTTAGAGGAAAGACCATGACTACCATTGCTGATTTTATTCCGCCGATCATCGTCGCCCAGGTCGCCTTCTGGCTCATGGTCGCCTTCACTTTGGCCGGGGCGGTTATCGCCGTCACCCTGCCTAAAATCCTCCATAATATTTTGGGGCTGGCCTTATCCATGTTCGGGGTGGCCGGGATTTATTTGTTTCTCGGCAGTCAATTCGTGGCCGTGATGCAGTTATTGATTTATGTCGGGGCCATCTGCATCACCTATATTTTTGCCATCATGCTTTCCCCGCCCCTGGAACTGGACCAACCCAGAAAACGAAAAACCAAGGTCCTGGCCGCCCTGATCGTCAGTGTGGTGGCCTTTATCGGCCTGGTCCAGATGATGATCAGTGTAAACTGGGCGCCGGGGACCACCCTCACCCGGGACTGGAGCATCAAAACCCTGGGGCAACAGTTGCTGACCCGCTATTTTCTGGTCTTTGAGTTAATTTCCTTACTTTTGGCCATTGCCATTATCGGCGCCATCATGATTGCCAATTTCGGTCAGAAAAGGGACTAATCTATGGAACATCTGATCACCTATCTCATTCTGGGCGCCTTACTATTTTGTATCGGGATTTTCGGGCTGATTCAGCACACCAATCTGATCGGTATGCTGGTCGCCACCGAACTGATTCTCAATGGAGCCGCGTTGAACTTTATGGCCTTCAATATGTTTTTTTCCAAAGATGCGGCCATCGGGCAGGTCTTTACCTTGTTTATTATGGGTCTGGCCGCGGCCGAAACGGCCATTGCCTTGAGCATTATTATCACGGTCTATCGGAGATTTAGAGAGATTAAACCC
This sequence comes from Deltaproteobacteria bacterium, assembly GCA_016208255.1. Lineage (GTDB taxonomy): Bacteria > Desulfobacterota > RBG-13-43-22 > RBG-13-43-22 > RBG-13-43-22 > RBG-13-43-22. The sequence goes on from JACQYK010000090.1 coordinate 11,955, forward strand.
GAAAGTGTCACTGAATTGAAAGGATAGTTTTTTTAATCCCCATGGAACCAATGGAAACCATTATCTCCATACGGCCTCTCTTAGCCGTTCTGATTGCCACCGTGGCCTCCCTGCTGATCATGGTCACGCCCAAAAAGCCTAACCTCAGGGAAACATGGTCGGTTTTAGGCGCTGTGGGTACTTTCCTGACCGTCCTTTCCATGACCCCGCAGGTGTTGGCCGGGAAAGCCTTTGAAATTACACCCTTTGTAATTTTGCCGGGGATCTCCCTGAAATTAAGGGTGGATGCCCTGGGGCTTATTTTCGGGACCATCTCTTCTTTTCTATGGATCCTGGTCACTTTCTACAACATCGGCTATATGCGCTCTCTGAAAGAACACGCCCAGACCCGTTATTATTTCTGTTTTGCCGTGGCCATCGTCGGAGCCGTGGGGGTGGCCTTTTCCGGCAACCTGTTCAGCTTGTATTTCTTTTACGAAATCATCACCATCTTCACTTATCCCCTGGTTGCCCATCATCAGGATGAAGAGGGTTATGAGGGCGGCCGGAAATACATGGTCTATCTGACCGGTACGGCCAAATCCTTTTTCCTGCCGGCAGTAATCTTGACCTATGTTTTAGCCGGGACTTTGGATTTCGCCCCCTCCGGCATCACCAAGGGAATTTTTCCAGCCGATGCCGATCCGACCCTGGTGACCATTACCTATATTCTTTATATGGCCGGTTTTGCCAAGGCGGCCATTATGCCTTTTCATAACTGGCTGCCTTCGGCCATGGTCGCCCCCACCCCGGTCAGCGCTCTGCTCCACGCCGTGGCTGTGGTCAAGGCCGGGGTTTTCTGTACCAGCCGGGTCATGCTCTCGGTCTTTGGAGTCGGACTGTTAAATTCCCTGAATCTCGGAATACCCACGGCTTATGCCGCCTCATTCACTATCCTGCTGGCCTCGATCATCGCCCTGACCAAAGATGATCTGAAAGCCAGACTGGCCTACTCGACGGTGAGCCAACTCTCTTATATCATTCTTGGAGTGGCCCTGCTGACCCCCAACGCGGTCACCGGCGGTCTGATCCATATTGCCAATCATGCCTTTTCCAAGATTACCCTCTTTATGTGCGCCGGGTCAATTTATGTGGCCCTCCATACCAAAAAGATCAGCGAGATGGGCGGTATTGCCCGTCAAATGCCCTTCACCATCGCCGCCTTCAGTATTGCCGCTTTAAGTATGGTAGGCGTTCCCCTGGTCTGCGGATTTGTAACCAAGTGGTATCTGGCCATTGGGGCTCTGGAGGCCCATCAAAACTTCTTTTTAATTGTGCTTCTGGCCAGCACCATCCTGAACACGGGATATTTTTTCCCGGTCATTCTCAAAACGATTTTTGCCAAACCAAGGGAAGGCGATCCCGGCGCCCTTCATGGGGAAGCGCTGCATGAAGCCCCGGCCATCATGGTCATCCCTTTGTTTTTGACAGCCATCGGCTCCATTCTCATGGGTCTTTATCCGGATTATTTTATGAATATCGTTAAAGCCGTGGACCCGGATTATTTACTCAATATTGCAAAGGCGGTTTTCCGATCATGAACTGGGCCAATCCCATACAATACTTGCGGGACCATTTAAAAGCTTTGAAATGGGTCCTTTACCTGGTGATGGCCGCGGCCATTGTCTTTGATATTCTTATTCCGCGGCACGAAGCCCATTTTTTTGGAGATAAAGTTCCGGCCTTCTGGTCGGCCTTCGGTTTGATCTGCTGCATTTTGATGATTCGCATTATGAAAGGCGTAGCCCACGCCTGGCTGATGAAAAAAGAGGATTATTATGGATAACTTCATTCATCCAGCCCTTTTCTTTATCCTTGGTGCTTTCCTGATCCCGGTCTTTAAGGGCTGGCTTAAAAAAGTTTATTTGCTGGCCATACCGGCCGTGGCCTTCCTTACCGTTCTTAATATGAACAGCGGGGTTTATGGAGAGATCAACTATTTGGGATTTAATATCCTCCTGGGCCGGGTGGACCGCTTGAGTCTGGTCTTTGCCCATGTTTTTACTCTGATGGCCTTTATCGGGGTCATTTACGGCCTCCATGTCAAGGAAGACGCCCAGCATATTGCTTCCTTTTTCTATGTGGGCGGCTCTCTGGGGGTAGTCTTCGCCGGGGATTACCTGACGGTCTTTATCTTCTGGGAAATGATGGCCCTGGCTTCAACTTTCCTGATCTGGTTCCGCCGGGAGCCTGCCTCTTTAAAGGCGGGATTTCGCTATCTCTTGATGCATATCTTCGGCGGGTTGTTATTATTAGCTGGCATTTTCCTCCATTATAAAAATACCGGGTCCATGAGCTTTGTTCTGATACCCGAGTCCGGAGCCGGTTTCGCCGAATATCTGATCCTGGCCGGATTTGCCCTGAACGCCGCGGTATTTCCCCTGCATGCCTGGCTGCCCGACGCCTATCCGGAGGCTACCGTCACCGGGGCGGTTTTTATGTGCGCCTTTACCACCAAAACCGCGGTTTATGTCCTGGCCCGGGGTTTTCCCGGATTTGAGGTTTTGGCCATTATGGGCACGGCCATGACTATCTACGGGGTCTGCTACGCCACCATCGAAAACGATATGAGGCGTATCCTTTCCTATCATATCATCAGTCAGGTGGGTTACATGGTGGCCGGTGTCGGTATTGGAACGGAATTGGCCCTGAACGGGGCCTGCGCCCACGCCTATGCCCATATTCTTTATAAAGCCTTGCTGTTTATGGGCGCCGGGTCGGTCTTGATGATGACCGGAACCTCTAAATTGAATCAACTGGGCGGCTTGTATAAATATATGCCCCTGTCTCTGATTTTTTATGTCGTGGGAGGGATCTCCATTTCCGGATTCCCCCTCTTCAGCGGCTTCGTCAGCAAATCGATGATCGTGGCCGGGGCCGGGGAGGCCCACCATCCGGTGCTCATGGTCTTGATGCTCTTGGCCTCGGTCTGGACTTTTCTTTCGGTCGGTTTGAAGCTTCCCTACTTTGCCTGGTTTGGAAGAGACTGCGGCCTTAAGCCCAAGGAACCTCCCAAAAATATGCTCTGGGCCATAGGCCTGACCTCCTTTCTCTGCTTATTGATCGGGGTTTATCCCAAGGTCTTGTATGATCTGCTTCCTTTCCAGGAAGCGGCGGCGGAATATCATCCCTATGCCCTGCCCCACCTCTCAGAAACGGTTCAGATTCTTCTTTTCACCGGGCTGGGATTCTTTTTACTTCTCAAAAGACTTCAACCGGAAGCCAAAATCAACCTGGATTTCGACTGGTTCTACCGGAAACTGGTGGACGGTTTTATGTGGTTCGATAGACGTTTCATCGAGGCCTTCGACTTCGGCTGGGGTGAGCTTTATCGAAGTCTGGCCTTGAAGGCCATGATGGCTTTTGCCGGCTTTTTTGCCTGGTTTGACCGTTGGGGTATCGATGGGGTGGTGGACAATGTGGCCTATGGGACCCAGGAATTCGGCAATCAAATACGAAAGGTCCAGACCGGAAATATCCAGAATTATCTGGCCGGGGCGCTGTTAATTATCTTTGTCATCATCGGAGTTTATTGGTTTTTATAAACAATCAGGCTATAGGCTAAGGGCTATAGGCAATAGGAAAAGGAGTCTTAAACCTATAGCCCATTGCCCATAGCCTAGTGCCCAAAGAAATATTAGGGAAATTATCAAACATGGATTTTCTAATTCCCAATCAGCTTAATTATCCGATCTTGAGCACCCTGATCTTTTTACCCTTGGCGGGGGCGCTGATCCTTTTTCTGCTTAGAAACGAAGCGACGGTGAGGATCTGGTCTTTGATCATCAGTATCGTCACCTTTGCCCTTTCCCTCCCCCTTTATTTCAACTTTGACAAGGCCACTTATAAATATCAGTTTGCCGAACATATCCCCTGGATCCCCGGATTTAAAATCAATTATACCCTGGGGGTAGACGGAATCAGCCTCCTGCTGGTCCTTTTAAGCACCCTGCTGACGCCCATCTGTATTCTGGCCTCCTGGAAATACATTGAAAAGCGGGTCAAAGAGTTCCATTTCAGCCTCCTTTTGATCGAAACCGCCTGTGTCGGTGTCTTTTCGGCCCTCGATTTTGTCCTTTTCTATATCTTCTTTGAGGCTATGCTGGTCCCCATGTATTTATTGATCGCCGTCTGGGGCGGCCCGGCCAAGGTCTATGCTTCGATCAAGTTCTTCATCTATACCATGGCCGGCAGCGTTTTCCTCCTGGTAGCCATGATAGCCCTTTATCTGAACGCCGGGACCTTCAGCATTCCGGAATTGATGGCCCATCAATATTCCTTCAATTTTCAATTCTGGGTTTTTCTTGCCATGGGATTCGCATTTGCCATCAAGGTCCCCATGGCCCCCTTGCATACCTGGTTGCCCGCCGCCCATGTGGAGGCTCCGACCGCCGGCAGTGTCATCCTGGCCAGTATCCTGCTGAAGATGGGGACCTATGGTTTTGTGCGTTTCTGCCTGCCTATCACGCCCCAAGCCAGTGTCTATTTCGCCCCTTACGTGTTCTTGATTTCCATCATTTCCATTATTTACGGGGGTTATGTCGCCCTGGGGCAAAGCGATATGAAACGGTTGATTGCTTATTCCAGCGTGGCCCATATGGGGTTCGTGACCCTGGGGACCTTTCTTTTCAATAAGAACGGTCTGGAAGGGGCCATTCTGCAGATGATCAATCACGGCGTCACCACCGGGGCCCTCTTTCTCTGCGTCGGTATCATTTATGAAAGAAGTCACAGCCGGCTGATTTCGGTCAATTCCGGTATCTCCGGCATCATGCCTATTTATATCGGATTCTTGGGGGTCTTCAGCCTTTCCTCTATGGCTTTTCCGGGAACCAACAGCTTTGTGGGAGAACTTTTGGTCCTGATCGGGACCTTCGCCGACAACAAACTGATCGGGGCCTTGACTATCCCGGGGGTGCTTCTGGCTGCTGCTTATATGCTCCGGTTGTTGCAGAAAATCGCCTGGGGAGGCCAAGGGAATCCAACATTCAAAGATATGAATGTGAGAGAGATCATTTATCTGGTCCCTCTGGTCATTTTCGTTTTGTGGATTGGATTTTCCCCGGGTCCTTTTTTAGATGTCATGCATGCCAGCGTAGATCATTTGATTCAGCAGGTGCAGGCCGGAAGTGCCCTGGCCTTAGTGAAATAGCTATTTTTTAACCTATTTCACAACACACAAATTCCGTCACCCCGGCGAAAGCCGGGGTCCAGAAAAATTTAAGAAGCCTGGATTCCGGTTTCCGCCGGAATGACGACAATAAATTTCTTATGTTTTTAATTTAGGTCATTAATAAGTCTGAGGAACGAACCATAATGGATTTCCTGTTATTTCTGCCTGAAACCTTTTTGCTTTTTATGGCCCTGCTCTTTTTCTGCCAATCTATGTGGAAATCATCAGCAGATTTGAATCAGGGATTAGCTCTTTTCCTTTCCGCCCTGCTGGTGATCCTCAGTCTTGTAAGCCTCAATGCCTCGGGCGACCTTTTTTATAAGGCTTACCGGGTCGATTTGTTCTCGCAAACCTTTAAAGGCCTGATCAGCCTCGGCCTGTTCCTGGTGGTTTTGCTGGGAAGGAAAATAAAAAGCATCGAGGAGCGTCTTCAGCCCGAATTTTTTATGTTTCTTTCCTTAAGTACCCTGGGCCTGATGCTGATGGTCAGCAGTGTAGAACTTTTGACCATTTTCATCGCCATGGAACTTTCTTCCTATTCCATCTATGTCCTGATCCCGATCCGCAACCAGCCCGGGGGGAACCAGATGGAGGCGGCGATAAAATATATCATCTTCGGAGCGGCGGCTACCGGGGTCATGCTTTTCGGCATGAGTTATATCTTCGGGGTCAGCCAATCCACCTATCTGGTAGACATTCTCCAGAAGATGCCCATTTTAATAAAAGAACCTATCGCCGTTATCGGGCTTCTTATGGTTCTTTGCGGATTTTTCTTTAAATTGGCTGTGGTCCCCTTTCATTTTTGGACTCCGGACATTTACCAGGGTGCGGCCAATGAAACCGTCTCTTTCGTGGCCACCATGCCGAAACTGGCCGGTCTGGCTTTACTGCTCCGACTGGTCAGCCTGGCCGGCAGCGGAGCGGTTGATCTGATACAGCTGGCCTATTCCAGTATCGCCCATGCCGGGTATGTCCTGCTGGGGGTCCTGGCGGTGAATGCCGCTGGATTTTCCGCTGCCCTATTCCACATCACGGCCTATTTATTGATGAACCTGGCCTGCTTTCTGGTCATCTGTACCATTTCCCGGCAAGGAGAGAATATTACCATCAGCGACCTCTCCGGGCTTTACAAGCGCTCTCCCCTTTTGGCCTTTACCCTGGCCGTGGGGGCCTTCGCCCTGGCCGGAATACCCCCTACGGCCGGATTCACCGGGAAACTCTACCTTTTTATCGCCGCCCTGGATCAGGGACATCTGGCCTTGGTGATCATTGCCGCCGTGAATACGGCCATTTCAATTTATTATTATCTGAATATCGTCCGCTCGGCCTACGGACAGGATCCCAACGGATCGCCGGCCGTCACCCTGAGTTTCTCAAATCGGTTATTAAACTTTGGATTGATCCTGGCCATACTCTTGATGGGTACTTTACCGGCCTGGTTTATAAATCTGGCCCGGACGGCCTGCAAGACGCTTGTATCATAAAAGAAAGGTGTAAGGTCTAAGGTTTAAGGTCCAAGTAAACCATAAACCATTAACCGTATACCGTACACCGTATACCTTATACCGATTTTTCATACTGACGGAGTTTAAACAGTTTATGGCTAAAACCGCACCCAATATTGCAGAACCCCAAATTAAACCCACCCCTAAAATAACGGTCTGCCACAACCCCAAGACCAAAGCCTGCGGGGCGGAAAATATTTTTAAGGGCCTTATCGAAGCAGCCGAACAAATGAACCTTCCGGTTATCGTTGAACCGGCCAAATGCGGTTGTTTGGGAACCTGCCAGGAAGGCGCGTACTTAAGTTTTCCTGATTTAGGGATTTTCTATCACAAGGTCAAAATGGGCCATATCGAGGCCATCCTGCAGGAAACGGTTCAACAGGGAAAGATCGTCTTCCCGCTTTTGCGCCTTAATCCGCTTCAATCCATTCGCGGAGATTTGATCTGGGAAAAAGCCACCGGCTGCATCATGGCCCTGGACCCTTCCATGTGTATGGTTGAGGTCGCCGAATACCTGATCAAATTTCATTACGATGAATCCTGCGGAAAATGCGCTCCCTGCCGTCTGGGAATACAGAGACTGGCGGATGTGATCGAATCGATAAGACACGGCCAGGCCCCGGCCAATGCCGTCGCCGAAATGGAATCCCTCATCACCCTGATGAAACAGGCCCCCTATTGCTCCTTTGCCGGCAAGGTAGCCCATATCATTTTGTCGATTCTATCCAACTTCAAAGAAGAATTTGAGATCCACATCAAAGAAAAACGCTGCCCGGCCGGCGTTTGTAAGATGGCTTAAAAAAAGGAAAAATAGAATCCGACCTCTTCATAGCCGAGATCCTTACCGCCTATTTGTCCATGCCGCGCAGCATTCCTCGCAAATAGGATATTTCACCGATGTGCTGCGCGGAATGGTTAACGATTATGGATAGAATGGCGGCTATGGTCAGATCTCCGAAAGGGGGCATGGATACTTTTTTATCCAATTCATCGGGCGGTATTCCCTTCAAATAATTTTTGGTTTGATCTCGGACCGCATCGTAATAGTCCAGGATATCTTTCTGCCCGGGAACCGGAAAACAATTGACCTGATCGACGGTTAAGTGAGACCCCGTATCCTCGGCCGATAGGTTCATTTTCTCATACCATTTTTCGGCCACCCAAACCTGGGGTTTTCCCTGAATTCTGGCCTGAATAAAAGAGTCTTCCGAGCGGGCCACGTGCAGGAGAATCAGGCCCATAGAATTGCAGCCGGAGGCCGGTCTCCATATCACTTCCTGTTGGGTCAGATCCTTTAGCGCCCTTCCGAATCCTCTTTTAATACCGGACAATTCCATCAGAATATAATCTTTGGTTTCCATTTTTCTCTCCTTCCGCTTCCAAATCCTCCTCAGGGATCTTATGATTTGATCGACTCCTTTAAACCAATTCGGCAAAAGGTTGGGGATAGCATAAATTAGCCCCGGAGAAGGGTCAAGAAGAATTTTTAAAGCTTTTGCGGTACAAATAAAGCTTGACAATCATCCTTTAAAGGTTTATCTTAAAAACAATAAATCCGTTATCTGCCCTTTAGGGTTTTGGTGGCGGTCGAAGTTGGTGGAAAAGTCGATAATTCAAGGCATCGGGGCTTTTAAGCCAGATGCCTTTTTTTTGGTCGTATCCCAACTTGAGAAATATTTCAAAAGGAGGAATACGACTATGCTAGAAGGACGTGTAAAGTGGTTCAACGAAAGCAAAGGATTTGGCTTTATCGAAGTGGATGGTCAGGAAAAGGATGTTTTTATCCATCATTCCGCCATCACCATGCAGGGTTTTCGGACTCTCGCTGAAGGTCAGCGAGTTAGCTTTGATATTGAGCAAGGCAAAAAGGGACCCTCGGCCATTAATGTAACTGCCATATAAGAAATCAATACTTTCCAAAAAAAGGGAGGGTAATTCTTTTACGAGCCGATAGCTTAACGTGTTGAAGAAAAGTGAAAAGGACTGTTTATTTAATATAAACGGTCCTTTTCTTTTTAAAAGAAATCTTCCGCAAGGAGACATGAACGGAAATTTCTAAACAGCCTTATTATAATAGATAATGTCCTCAATAGTTATCTTGTCCTTTGCCAGCCCCAGCCGCATAGCTGGGGTTTGCTTGTT
>JACQYK010000333.1 GCA_016208255.1 Deltaproteobacteria bacterium
GACCCCGGCTTTCGCCGGGGTGACGGAGAAGGAGACTGATTCCAATAACAGAAACCACATCGACAAAACTTTGTCGATGTACAGTCGCTAAGCGCCTAATACTTGGGAGCTGTTCCGGGCCTATAATATCAGTTGATTTTTTGTAAAAAATGGCCTAAATGAATAGACAGGCAGCATTGCCCTGGCGGACATTTAGTTTCCACCGGAAGCAGATTGATGCGGCTCAGGGTCTTCCGGAACCTGAGCCCAATATTTATATATCCCTTCGGTCGGAGCTCTGGCCGACCTCAAAAAAGGTTCCCATTTGGGAACCGCTTGATCCTGTCTGATAATTTTTTTTCATAAAGTCTTTCAATTCAGAGTAATGTTCAGGCCAAGGCCATCCCTACTCGGGGTGGCTTTTTTATTTTAGGCAAAAGGAGTGAGTGGGAAAAATGAAAATTAGAATAGGGTTAATAATCTTTTTAATGTGCCATTTGATCTCTTTCCAGGCTTATGCCGATTTCCGGGAAATCCGCATCGGGGCCACGGTTTCGGCCAGCGGGAAGTTTGCCACCGAGGTCGGACCCTTTAAAAAACTACTGGCGGAGTGGACGGTGAAGATCAACGAGCAGGGAGGCCTCCTCCTTCGAAAAAGCAACCTCCGTCTGCCGGTTAGAATGGTGGTTTATGATGATCAGAGCGATGAGGCCACCCCCCGGCGGTTTTATCAACGTTTGATCACCGAAGACAAGGTTCATTTGCTCTTGGGACCTTACAGCAGTTCCCTGACCTTTGCCGTCAGTTCGGTGGCGGAAAATGAACGGATTCCTTTGCTGGCCATCTGCGCCAATTCCCCAAAAATCTATCAGCGCGGTTATCGGTATTTGACCGGTTTGCTGGATGAAGCTCCCCGGTATACCTACCGTTATTGGGAGATGCTTCAAGCCGAAAAAATGGCCAACACCGTTTCTTTTATCATCGAGGAAAGCCTTCATCCTTTAAGTGTCTATGAAGGGGCGAGGATGATGGCCGCCCAAGCGGGGATAAAAATCCTTTCCGCCGATATCGTTCCTCCGGAAACCCGAGATTTCACAGCGGTATTGAACAAGCTTCAAAAAATGGATCCGGATATCATTTTCTGTTCTGCCAACATTCCCTTGGCCTCCTTATTCATGCGCCAGGCCAGGGAGTTCAGATTATCTCCCCGTGAATTTCAGGTGACGCATCACAGCGGGGTCTTTAAAAAATACCTGGGCCGGAATGCGGAAGGGATTACCGGCCAATCTTATTGGGTCCCCGAGATGAAGGGGAATTCCGCCTCCAGGTTTCTGGAGATTATGGCCAAGGCCCGGATCGATCTGGATGATTATCCCTGGGCCCCGGCCTATATGATGGCCCTGGAGATCGTGGAGCAAGCCCTGGGACAGGCCGGGTCCCTGGAGCCCGATCGGATCATGGAATCCCTCAAAACCCAAACATTCAAAACCCTGGGCGGTCCAAACCGGTTTGCCAGTAATGGTCTGGGACAGATCAATACCTATCCCAGCCAGATTCAAGGCGGGCGATATCAAATCCTCTGGCCTAAAGAAAAGGCTACCGGTGTCCATCAATACCCCATCCGATCCAGATAAGACGTTAATATAGTTCGGAGTTCGGAGTGCTTAGTTCGGAGAAAAACCAAACCCAAAGAATAATCTCTTAACTCTTAACGCCGAATTCCGAACTCGGAACTTTTTTCTTTTCTAATCTATGGAACTAACCTATATCATCCAGATTGCCCTGGGCGGGGTTTTGTTGGGCGGGATTTACGGACTCCTTTCCCTGGGTATGTCCTTGAATCTAGGTTTGCTGAACATCATGAATCTGGCCCAGGGATCATTTCTGATTCTGGGTGCTTTGACCGGGTATGGGTTGTCCGCCGGGTTAGGTCTCCCACCGCTTTTGGGATTGATCATAGTCCCCCTGTTATTGGGCGGCTTAGGAAGGTTCCTCTATCCTCTACTGATTGCCCCTCTGTCCAGACGGGAACCCGCAGGGGCTTTCATCTCTTTTTTATTAATCACCCTTGGCCTGGCCTTTATTTTGGAAGAGATCACAGCCTCCGTCCTGACCCATCCCTTAATCAGTCTTCAGGCGGGATTGGAAACCTGGCAATGGAAAAGGTTAATCCTTTCCCCTCTGGCGCTTCTTCTTTTTTTGGTCCTGTCCGGCGTGATCCTTTTTCTGTCCTATTTCCTGTTTAAAATGGATTTGGGCCGATCCCTGCGGGCCGTACCTCAGGATCCGGAAGGAGCCTTATTCATTGGGATCCCCCTGCAGAAGACCAGGGCCTGGGCCTGGTCTCTGGGATTAGGGGCTGCCGGCTTGGCCGGAGTTTTTTGGATCCTGTTGTTTCCGGTGACCCCCTTTATGGGTTTGAAGCTGACGGTTATGTCCATACTGATGGTTATGGCCGTGGGACCTGGTCATATACCCAGGGCCATTGGGTCCGGGTTTTTCTGGGGGGTCATGGAATCGACCGGCAGTGCGGTTTTAGGTCCTCGATGGGGGATTTTGATTCCTTTGATGATCTTTTTGAGTCTTTTATCATTTTTCCCTGACGGGTTAAGGGGATCCCGATGAAAATAAGGCAAGGAATCTTGATCCTGGCCGGGTTTCTGTCTCTCATTTTTTTCCCAGCCATCCTTTCCACTTACTGGATCACTTTTCTGTTTACCCTCCTGATCAATATTGCTTTGGCCGGAGGAATCAATCTGCTGTGGGGCTATGCCGGTTATTTGAATCTGGGCTATATGACTTTTTTTGGATTGGGGGCCTATGGGACAGCCCTTCTTTTGCTTAAAGGATGGCCTTTCCCGTTGGATCTTGGGATTTGTCTGATCCTGCTGTTTCCGGTGGCCGGTTTATTGTCTTTATCCCTCTTTCGACTTCAAAATCTTTATTTCTCAGCGGCCACCCTCGGGATTCTTATCCTCCTGGAAGAATCGGCGGGAAAAGTCTCTTTCCTTTCCGGAGGTCTGGAAGGGCTTTCTCTCCCCCTCACCAGCCAAACCTGGGAAGGTTACCTGCTTTCTCTGGGCTTGGCCGGAGTTTCTTTGGGAGTCAATTTTTTTTTAAATAAGAATAGACTCGGTTTCCAGTTGAGGATGATCCAGGAAGATGAAAGAACAGCCCAGTCAGTGGGGATCCCCGTCTTTTCTGCTAAAGTCAAGGCCAACCTTATGGGGGTATCGATAGCCCTTTTGGCCGGGGGGATTTATGTCC
>JACQYK010000334.1 GCA_016208255.1 Deltaproteobacteria bacterium
ACTGATTTACTTGTAAAGATTCCATAAGCTGACAACCTACGTGTGCCCTTTAGTGAAGTTCACAGGAAAGCCGGATGCGGGAAATCCGCACGTCCGGTTTGACGAGGGGGAGGGTCTCCCCTCCCTACTCTACTGGCAAAAAAGCATTTGATAAACAGCTAAAGTATTGTGAAGAAGAATTCGTTGTTTCAAGGATAATTAGCCCGAAATTTTTATTCACCGAACATAGAAATGGGCGATTTTGCGCAGATCCGGATTTTCCAGGACGTGGAAAAAACGGATTTTGGTCAACAGGACGGGAGAGAACTGTCCCAGGGGTAGATAAATGATCTTCCGGCCTTGATTGTGGGCGAAAGTATGGCAATAGGAAGGGGGGGCTTTAGCGGCTACGTAAGCCACCAGCCGTTCTTCACTGTAATCGATCCCGGCTAAAAGTAATTTCTCGGCCTTTGACCGGGCTGAATTGAAAAAACGGTCTTTCCAGATATCCGCCATCCGGTAGGGGGGGTAACTCAAAACAAAGCCGCCGTATTCACAGCGGGAGATCCCCGGCCCGATCACTTCTTCTCCGGCCGGAGTGGCATAAAAGGCCATATCCGATTCCTGATCGTGCTCTCCCAGCCAGGTCAATTTCCAGGGGAACTGTTCCGGCCGCTGATCGCCCGGTTCGTCCTCATGAAAAATAAAAATAACCGATCCCACCCGACCGCGGACCCGGATCTCTTCCCGAACATAGACTTTATTTTCCACGACCTGCCGCAACGTTTCCCGGATATCCAGACCGTCCAACAAGGACGAAGAAAAGGGGACCACCCGGACCTGTTCCTGGGACAAAACACCCCGGACCTTTTTCTTGACATAATCCCCCAGGCCTTCCACCTGAATATCTTCCGGGGGATAGGAGCAGATATAGTGTCCCTTCCAATGCTTTTTGTATTCCTCCTTTTCCGCCACGGAAGGCCTTTTTTTCAAAGGAACCGGCACCAGCCGGCGTCGAAAGGCTCGAAATCGGCGGTAAAAACGGATTTTTTTTTGATTAAGCCGCAAATCTTCAGCCGTCACTTCGATTTCAGGCAAGGGAGAGGTGGCATCCTGAAAAGGATAATGGGAACCGAGGTCCCAAACCTCATAGCCGAAATTGTCGTTTACCATACCCCGGGAGGCCATTAGCAGCTGATAAAAATCAGGCGATAATCCGCCTTGAAGTAAAGCCAGGTTGCGGGCAAATTTCCTTATCAGACCCAACTGGTGGCTCTCCACCTTTTCCCGGCTGTTTTTCAGATGCGCTTCCCTGGCCCTTTGTAACAGTTCTTCCTGAACGGACAGGCGATTCATATTTAACAAATGGGAATCATAGGAACCGGCGCAGGCCCTTTCTTCTTCATATCTTCCCTGCAAAAAGGGCATTTCCGAGAGGATTTCCCGGCTGGAGGATTCCTTAAGATACCCGACAAGGACCCCGGGGCGCCTCTGGCGCCCCAAAGGCAATTCCGGGTTTTGGTCGAGTTGCCGAAGAAGGCCTGACCAATGGGCCAGACCGCAGACCAACAAGACCCGATGATATTGATGATTTAATCCAAGGGCCCGGCTGGCCATGGTGCGTTCCCTTAAGGCGTCATTCGAGGAAGGGGCCTCCTGACCCCGTTCTTTCAAATAGGTCAGGCAATAGGACTGATAACCGATCTGGGTGACGGCATAAGGATCGGGCATGGGATCTGACCTCTGAGGATAGTCCTCCGTATCCCGGTCGATAAAAAAAACAGGGAGATTATTCTCCATCCCCAGCCGGACGGCTTCGATGATCCCATCCACAGGCTCTATGGGCAGATAGATGTGTCGGCCCGATTTTTCCTGATACAGGATCACCGAAAGGTAAGGGAGTCTTTTAACGGCCGTTTTGATGGAATCCTGTAAAGTTGGCGGGAGTTCAACAGCCACAGCCTCAGGCTGGAACTCCAACCATTGCCGATGAACCTCTATCGTAAACTCCAGACGGTTATGAAGGATAGGCAGGAACCGGATATTTTCATATTGGAAAGGGTTTTCTTTCATGATAGGATATTAGCATGATCTGAAATGATAATCCTCCAAAAAAAATAAAAGAGGACAAGGCCATGACTATCTTTGAGGATGAGCTGAGCAATCTCAAGGTCCAAATTCTTAAAATGGGCTCCCTGGTGGAAGAGGCTATCGATAATTCCATCAAATCACTGGTGGAACGAAACAGTGACCTGGCCCGCCGGGTCATTGACAATGATGCTCGAATCAACGCCTTTGACGTGTCCATTGACGAGGAAAGCATCCGGCTTATCGCCCTGCGTCAACCTACCGCCGGAGATTTGCGTTTTATTACCACGGCCATGAAGATTACTACCGATCTGGAAAGGATAGGGGATTACGCGGTGGATATCTGCGAAAGGGCCCTGGAACTCAACGAGGAACCTCAGTTGAAACCTTATATTGATATCCCCCGCATGGCTGAGATCGCCGAAGGGATGGTCCGGGATGCCCTCCAGGCCTTCCTGGAAAAAAACACCGCTCTGGCCTATGAGGTGATTAAAAGAGATGATGAAGTGGATCAGCTTACGGTGCAAATTTTTAATGAACTGCTATTATTTATGATAAAAGACAGCACGACCATAACCCGGGCCATCAAGATATCTTACGTTTCCAAATACCTGGAGCGGGTTGCCGATCATGCCACGAATGTGGCCGAGATGGTGGTCTATATGAATGAAGGCAAGATGATCCGCCATACCAGGCCCCCGGAAGAATAAATTCAAGGAATCCTTGGAGAAGGCACTTATAATATAAATGTCTCAAAATAATATTTACATATGAGGACCTGTGGGGTCTTTTTTCTTCCGGAAGGAAGCCTCCTTTTAGGTCAGCAAAGCTGACCGGCCTGTTTCGTGCTCAGGTGGAGGCCTGCTTCAGATTTAGTTAAATAATTTGCCCGGCAAAGAAGCATTGGGCGTTAGGGTGGACAACCCCCAAAAAAAGACCCCACAGGTCCGATGTTCGCCGCCCATTCGTTTCATATCAATACCTTTCTCGTCTTTATCTCTCCAATCTTTTTAAAATCTCACGCCCGGCTATGACCCCGGTAATCGAAGCCTGGATCAGGCCGCGGGTTACTCCCGCGCCGTCCCCGACGGCGAAAAGATTCTTGACTTCCGTTTCCAGGCGGGAGGTCAGCTGGAGTTTCATGGAGTAAAACTTCACTTCCACGCCGTAAAGAAGCGTATCCCCGGAGTTGACTCCGGGAGCCACATTGTCGAGGGCTTCGAGCATCTCCATCAGGTTGCTAAGATGCCGGTAGGGCAGTACGAAACTCAGGTCTCCCGGGGTGGCATCTTCCAGGGTGGGCCGTACCGAGCCCTCAGCTATTCTCTCGGGCGTCGATCGTCGGCCCATCTTCAGGTCACCCAACCGCTGGACGATGACCCCGCCCCCCAGCAGGTTGGCCAGGCCGGCGATGCTTTTCCCATAGGCGATAGGATCATTAAAGGGTCGGGTGAAATCGGTGCTGACCAGGAGGGCGAAGTTGGTGTTCTCCGTTCTTTTGTTTTTGTAGCTGTGCCCGTTGACGCTACCTATTCCCTCACTGTATTCTTTGACCACTTCTCCGTAGGGATTCATGCAGAAGGTTCTGATTTTGTCCTGAAATCTTTTGGAGAAGTAGATGAATTTTCCCTCATAAGCCACATCGGTTATCTCTTTCATGATCGCGGCCGGCAGTTCAACCCTGACCCCGATATCCACCGGATTCTTCCGGACCGAGAGCCCCAGCCTTTTGGCTTCCCCGGAAAGCCAGGAAGACCCCTCCCGGCCGACGGCGATGATAACGAACTTGGCCTCGAAGGTCTTCCCCCCGTTGGTCACAATCCTGGAAACAAAACCATCGGCGGTCAGGATCTGACGTACCGGGGTATCGAAAAGAAGGTCGACCTTACCTTCCAGTTCCTCCCGGATTTTCCGCAGGACCTCTCGGCAAAGGTCCGTGCCGATGTGCCTGATCAGGGCAGGAATCAACTCCAGATTATACCCGGCGGCTTTCTTTTTCAAACGGGACAGGGCTTCCAGGTTCTGGCCGTGAACCTCTCCCCCGGCGCCGAAAAAGCAATAAATCGAATCGACATATCGGATCCAGTCAGCCAGATCTTCCTCGGAAAGATATTCTTTCAGCCGTCCGCCGAATTCTGAGGACAAAGTGAGTTTCCCATCGCTATAGGCCCCGGCTCCCCCCCAACCGCAGAGGAGGCTGCAAAGGTCGCATTGAATACAGGGAATGGCATTCTCGGCCATGGGACAGCTTCTGCCCTTGATGTCGCTGCCCTTCTCGAGCATCAGAATTTTGAGCCGCGGATTCTTAATAAGCTCCAAAGCGGCGAAAATCCCCGCAGGTCCTGTACCGACAATGATGACATCATATAAATCAGACATGGTTATCATGATTCCCGGGAAATAAAATTGGATTCAGATCCATGGTTTTCACGCGGCCGGGAAAGGTTTTTTTCGATACCCAGAATCAAAAGCAGAGTTTTGGATAAGAGCGATAAGGCCAAAGCAGGAGATAAAATGGATGCGCTTAGTTGAGAATGACAAACTCAACTAAGCGACATTCAATGTTAATACGATTTCCGTTTTAAATCCTTTTTTCCTGCCCCTTCCAGTACCGGTCTTTAAGAAGGCGTTTTAAAAGTTTCCCCGTGGGAGTTCGCGGGAGCTCTTTTTCAAAATCGATGCTCGCCGGGCATTTTATTTTGGCCAGATGTTGCAGACAATAACGGATCAGTTCTGTTTCGAGTTCCGGTCCGGCCTCGGTCATGTCCCTGAGCTGAACGATCCCTTTGACTGCCTCCCCGAAATCTTCGTTAGGCACCCCCAGCACCGCCACGTCCATAACCTTGGGATGGGTGATCAGAACATTCTCGGCCTCCTGGGGATAAATGTTGACTCCCCCGGAGATGATCATATTGGTTTTACGGTCGGTTAAATACAGATATCCCTCTGAGTCCAGGTAGCCTACGTCATTGAGGGTGGTCCACCCTTTCTCGTTCCGGGAAGCCGCGGTTTTCTCCGGGTCGTTGTGATATTCAAAGTCCCGGCCATCGGAAAAATAGATGGTCCCGACTTCTCCCGGGGGAAGGTCGTTTCCCTCCTCATCCAGGATATGGGGAATACCGATGATCGGACGGCCCACCGTGCCTTTGTGGGCCAGCCATTCCTGGGAGTTGACGGCGGAAAGCCCGTTCCCCTCGGTCCCGGCGTAGTATTCGATCAGGATAGGCCCCCACCAATCAATCATCTGCTGTTTGATATGGACCGAAATGGGGGCAGCGGCGTGAACGGCCACCTGATGGGTTGACAGATCATAGCGGTTTCTTTCCTCTTCGGTCAGTCTGAGCATCCGGACGAACATGGTGGGGACCCATTGGCTGTGGCTGACTTTGTATCTTTCAATAAGTTCCAGACTGGTCAGGGCATCGAAGCGATCCATGATGATGGCCGTCCCGCCGCAACGGATGGTAATCATTACAAAGCGCAGAGGGGCAGCGTGGTAAAGGGGGGCCGGGGAAAGGTAGACGGCCTCTTCATGAAAGCCGAAAAGGAGAATCAATCCCAGGGTGGAAGGCGGCAGTTCCCCGTAAGGGAGATCGTCCAGTTGAGTCTTGACGCCCTTGGGCCGTCCGGTTGTCCCGGAAGAATAAAGCATATCCGTTCCGGTAATCGGATCGGGCAAGGGGTCACCCGGGAATCCATAAACCCTCTTTTCATAAGACTCAAACCCTTCCTTCGTTCCGCCTACTAAAAACAGGGTTACTTTTTCTGAAATATTTCCAATAAGTTCGGAAGCCACGGGACTCATGGCGATAGAAGTAAAAAGGACCCTGGCCCCACTGTCATTGATGATATATTCAACCTCCGACTTGGTCAGATGGGTGCTGATGGCCGTGTAAAAAAGACCCGAACGGGCCGGTAGAGTAGGGAGGGGAGACCCTCCCCCTCGTCAAACCGGACGTGCGGATTTCCCGCATCCGGCTTTCCTGTGAACTTCACTAAAGGGCACACGTAGGTTGTCAGCTTATGGAATCTTTACAAGTAAATCAGTTTC
>JACQYK010000335.1 GCA_016208255.1 Deltaproteobacteria bacterium
TTCTGAGAGAAACATAGTATCATATCTCTAAATTAATTTAAATCCCCGGTATTATTGTTTCAGGATTTAATATAATTCCCCATCAAACACAATTATTTGGAGTTTAAGAATTAAAAAATAATATCCTGTGGTTAAACAAGGGAAGCCCAAAACATTATACTTAATAAGTCAATCAAATTAAATCATTACCCTTTTCCCTCCCTGGCATAATGTTTGCTTTTTAAAATTTTTACTATAATCAGCCAACGTTAAAAAAGTTCTAATTGTATCAGGAGGTGTCAAAATGACCGAAGTAAAAAGCTTCAAGCAGAAGGCTAATGGCGTCGATTTTTATTGTGAATTGCGAGGAAAGGGTCCGACAGTGGCCTTGATTCCTTCAGGTGAAGGCGATTGCGGTTCATTTGCCAAAGTGGCCGATGCCCTGGCCGATGAATTTACCGTATTCACGCTTGATATGCGGGGCTGCTCGCGTACCGGCCGACCGCCTACCTGGGATCCGATTACCCCCGAAGTACTGGCTGCTGACGTGGCCGGACTGGTCAAAGGGCTTGACCTCGCTCCGGTATCTTTTTATGGATGCAGTTCGGGTGGGCAAACCATCCTGGCGCTCGGTGCCGATTATCCGGATATCGTCCGTAACCTTATGCCCCATGAAGCGGCGCTTCTGAGGGATGCGCCATCCAGCAATCCCGATTTGCCGGATGGGGCTGAGGCAACCGGATTTTTAAAGGCAACCTGCGATGTGCTGGCGCAGCAATTGGGGTCAAAAGACGCGGCCATGGCAGCTTTATTGCCGCTGTTTGTAGGTGACCAAGCGAGTTGGGAGGCCTTGGGACCGGAATTTCATGAACGGATCGGCAAAAACGGCAAAGTATGGATCGATCTCTATTTGGAACCTGTATCCCAACGATCCTATTCAGCCGAAGAACTGAAAAAAAGGCCGATTACTTTTTCTGTAGGAATGGTTTCGCCGGCCTGGCTTGTGGAATGTAACCTTAGAACGGCGAGGCGCGGTAATTCCGAAGTGGTCTGGTTTCCACCACCATGTATGCATTATCCCCAGGTCTCACATCCGGACCTCCTGGCCGCCCACATTCGGAAATACACCAAGCAATATTTATAAAAAGGAAGCTATTATTTTCAGATTCGTATCTGTTTAGCATTTTTAATGACCAATGCTTTTATCAGACAGGATTTACCGGATTACCCTGATTTTTGTGCCTTTCGACCTGTCTGCCTGCAGGCAAGCAGACAGGCACGGGGAAGAAAGGCACAAACCCAATCGCCCTAAGGGTCAAGCATAATTCCCGCTGAAAGCGGATTGGGGTTGCTCAGGGTCTTCAGGACCCTGGGCAAGATATCTTAAAATCCGTTCGGTCGGGCCGCTCGGCTTTGCCGAGCTCCCCAAGAGGCATCCGTTTGGATGCCGTATGCCGACCTCAAAAAAGTTCCCTTTTGGGAACCGCTTGATCCTGTCAAATAGTTTTTCATAAAACTAAATTGTTACTCAGATTCTTATTTCCAGTTGAAGGCATTTTTCAAGATTCAAATTCGAAAAGACCATGAAAATTCTAATCATCGGGGACCTTCACGGGCAAAAGCCTAATATCAGCTTCGCTCGTTTTGACGTAATTCTTTCCGTTGGCGATATCTGCGATACTGACTATATCAGGATTATCCAGTTCGAACAAATTCAGAAAAAGATGAAAGACCCTTCCTACCAATTTTCCCCCTGGTACGAAATAATGGGCAGACGAAAGGCAAAGCAGAAAATTGAAACCTCTCTCTTAAAGGCGAGAAAAACAGTTGAGTTTCTGGCTTCTTTCAAGGTTCCGGTTTATATCGTCCCCGGCAACGCCGATCTTGCCGCTGAACCAAGGGACACCTGGAGCTTTATGAAAAACGATTTTTGGGGAGGGCTGATTCAGGGTCTGGACAATTTCAAGAATATTCATGGAAAGATAATCGACCTTGGGGAATTTCGCCTTATCGGGTATGGCTTCTCCTACGGGCCGGAATATCCTCAGGAAAAAGGGGAACGGTCATTTTTTACCAAGGAAGAGCTTTCAAAGAAGTTGAAAAAGTACCGGAGAACAATCACCGAAATGGAGGGCCTTTTCAGCAGTGCGAAAAATCCAGTAATTTTCCTTTCCCACAACGTGCCTTATAATACCCCTATTGACAGAATAGAGGCCATCGGTTCGCCACGACTTGGAACCCATTGCGGGTCATTAGTAGCCCGGAAAATGATTGATAAATACCAGTCTCAGGTCTGTATCGGCGGCCACATGCACGAACATTACGGGAAAATTATGTTGAAAAAGACGACCTGCCTTGCCGCTGGATTTGGCGCAAACGCCAATACTTTGCTTGAAACTGAAAAGGGGAAGGTCAGGAGAATAAGTTTCTCAAAAATTAATTGAATAAAAACCAAAATATTGTGGAATAAAAAATATTATTTTGTGTTTTAAGAATTAATTTAAAAATCATCTTTTTATAACATATCAATTTTACATAATTTTTAAAATTATTTCCCTCTGGCTCAAGCCTTGCAATACAAGATTTTAAGTAACTTCTTGATCAACGACATATCTAGGCCGATGTAGAGGTTTTCTTCCTCCTTTCCTGATGAAAAACATCAAGCAGATATTACATGATTTTCAATCAATTAATAATAAAAAAAGTTTGAAGGGGGAATTAGGGAATGTCCAAAAACATAAAGAGTTGGGTAGCCCCGCAACGCAAAGCCGCCTTTGTAAACCTTTCCTCGGGCCAGGTGGAGGTCAGGATGATTCCCGACCGGATCAGGGAACTCTACCTGGGAGGGAGGGGGCTGGGTTCCTACCTCTTATATAACCTGGTGGAGCCTGGAATTGATCCGTTGGGTCCCGAGAATGTCCTGATTATCAGCACCGGCATTTTAACCGCAACTCCAATCCCCTGTCCTTCACGAATCCACATCGGTGGGAAATCCCCCCTCACGGGCTTGGTTGGGAGCAGTAATATGGGGGGGTTCTTTGGGCCGGAACTCCGATTCGCCGGGTTCGATGCCCTTATTATTCAAGGCAAAGCAAGCAAGCCGGTTTATCTCTGGATCCATAATGGAGAGATAGAGATTCGGGACGCCTCCCACCTCTGGGGCCGAAATCCCTATGAAACGCAAACGGCCATCCGAGAGGAACTGGGGGATCCAGAAATCCGGTCCATGACCATTGGGGTTGCGGGAGAGAATCTGGTAAAATTCTCCGTTGCTCTCACCGGTGTCAAAAATGCCGCCGGACGTACAGGCATGGGCGCATTGATGGGATCGAAAAATCTCAAGGCTGTGGCCGTCAGAGGCAGCATGCCCATTGAGATCGCTGACCCCGAGGGGGCACTGGAGTTCCTGAAGGAACTGGCTGACTCATCACTGAAAACCAAGTATGCCGAGATCCTGGGTCGATTCGGCACGCTTTTTTTATTCGACTCATTGAATTCCTCAGGACTGCTTCGAACTCGCAATTTTCAAGCCAATCAGTTGCCGAACTCTGAGGAGGTGGAGTGTGAAGGGATCGAGGAATATTCCAGTGGAATGACGGCCTGTTATGGATGCTTTCTCCATTGCCGCCACAAGTATGTGTTGAAAGAAGGCCTTGGTAAAGGCGAATATGCCGAGGGCCCGGAATTCGCCAGCGTGGCCGCCTTCAGTGCGGAGTTGGGTAACAACCGCATGCAACCGGCCTTGGAGGCCACCCATCTCGCCAACAAGCTCGGGTTGGACACTATTGAGTCAGGCAGTATGATATCCTGGGCCATAGAACTCCAGGAAAAGGGCCTCCTTCCCAAGGAGCTCACCCGGGATTTAAAACTTGAATGGGGCAATATGGATAGTGTCCTGACCCTGGTTCAAGACATCGCTTACCGTCGTGGTCTTGGGGACGTGCTGGCCGAAGGTCCAAAGGGGGCTATCAAACGCCTCGGTCCCAAGACCGCTCATTACAATATTCAGGTCAAAGGCATGAGCTGCAATGTATCGGATGAACGCGCAGCACCCTCCCTGGCCCTGGGGATCGCCACCGCTACGCGTGGGGCTGATCACCTGAGGAGTCGTTGTGCCCTTGACCTCTATGGTCTCCCTGTACCAGTCCTGGAGATGATTTACGGGCGCAAAGGGATGACCAGCGACTACCGCGATTATCAGGGAAAGCCCTGGATGGTTTTCAGCACCGAGAACAGTAAAGTCGTGATCGATTCCCTCGGGATCTGCCAGTATGCCGGCTCCGGACTTTCGCCGAACATGGCCAAGGGGCCGGAGTTCAGTCGGATGTTGGAATACATTACAGGAATAAAGCTGAACGACAAAGAACTCCTCGAAGTGGGGGAACGGGTAACCACCATAGAACGCCTCTTCAACATCCGAGAAGGTATGTCCAGGAAGGATGATTACCTTCCGGAACGGTATTACCGGGAACCCACACCTTTGGGCATGCCGGCCACCCGTGGTCGGTTTATCGACCGGGCCAAATATGAAGTTATGTTGGATGAATACTACGAATTTCATGGTTGGGATTCGAATGGGAATCCGACCCCTGAGACCCTCAGGCGTCTCTCACTGGACAAGGAACCGAGTCATCTTCAAGGGAGTGAATCATGGCCAAAATCCTAACCGTAAATCCTGAACTTTGCACTAGCTGCAAACTCTGTGAGCTGGTCTGTTCCGTCAAGAAAGAAGGAGTGAGCGATCCATCGAGATCCAGGATACATGTCTTCATTCGGGAAATGGAAGGCCTGTTCCTGCCGGTGTTCTGCAGACACTGTCGGAATCCTGTGTGCGCCTCAGTCTGCCCGGTCGAGGCCATCGCCTTCGATCCCAGTCTTGGTCGGGTCTTGTTCGACGAGGATGTTTGCACGGGATGCGGAGAATGCCTGGAGGCGTGTCCGCTGGGAGGTGCCAGATGGGACACCGAACAAGAAAAGCCACTGCGTTGCGATTTCTGTGAAGGAGACCCGAGCTGTGTCAAGTATTGCTCCACGGGAGCCCTCCAGTACGTCGAAGCGGATGAATCGGTAAAGGAAGAAATGCGTCAAGCAGCCGAAAAACTCTACGATGAATTTCACAATGTTTCCGGGAGGTAACATCGGTGAAGGTAAGGGTCAAATTCATCGGATTTCCGGATATGAAGCGCCTCCTTGGGGGAAAAGAGATCGATATCCAGTTTGAAGGGATAACCTTCGCTGATCTATTGAAACATCTCAAACAGCTATACGGGGAACCGTTTCACAAAGCTCTGCTGAACGATCGCGGCCTGGTCGATAATTCCGTCCAGGTGGTCAGGAACGAGCTGGTTCAGGTGGCGCGCGAAGACCTCTCCTTTCCCCTCAGAGAGGGGGACACGATAACCTTTTTATTCATGATGGCTGGGGGATAAGGGCTATTTTAATAAGCGATGCGAAGTGGAGGACACAGGTGGCCGAAAAAAGGGATTCCAAGGTAAAGGTGAGATGTCTGAACTGTTTAGAACGCTTTGAGCCTCCCCAAGATGCAGCTCAGGCCGTTTGTCCCAAATGTGGATTGGAATGGAGGCTCTACTGGATGGGTTCAAATTTCGTGAAGATACGAGGTCCGGTATGGTCCAAACTCGAACCTGAGCACTCCAGAGAGCGCGACGCGTAAGAACGAGATTTTCTCAACTTTTTATGAAATGAATCTATCAATATAAATAAAAAATTTAAGGGAGGTTAAATTATGCTTAAGGGTGTGTGGGGGATCAATATCGCAGTAAAAGATCTGGATGAGGCGGTGGAGAAATACGAAAAATTGTTGGGTGTCAAACCCAGTATTTCATCGGATCCTAACCGAGCTGCCTTCGCGGGATTTACCACAGCTCAGTTTATTTTCCAGAACTTTGTTATTAACCTGATGACCTCAAAGGAAACCAATAATCCGGTTGGAAAATTTCTGGAAAAGAGGGGAGAAGGGGTTATCCTGATGTCCATTCAGTCAGATGATATCGACAACGATGTGGCCAAAATGAAGGCAGATGGGTTGAAGTTCTTGTGGGATGAAAATATGCCTGGAGGTTATGGAAATGTCAATTTCATCCCGGCAAAAAATATGAACGGTGTCCAATGGGAGATTCTGGATCCGATTTCGGAATGGATAGAAATGAAAGAGAAAGGTTCTAAGTAGCCGATCAGGTTTCAATAAGCAGAAGAAAATTATTATTCTTTATATCCATGGATTAGGTCTTTTTTGGTTTGAATAAACGAGAGCACAATTATTAGGCAGGGTCAAAAGAAAGAACGGACCGTTTAAATTCATAGCTTACCAGAAGGAGGTATTATGTCAAATGATAAAATAAAAGTCCAATCCAGCAGTAAAATGCAAATGGAAGGCTGTGTTCCCTGGCCAGAGGAGTTCGCCGAGGAATATAAAAAGAAAGGATACTGGGAAGGTATCCCCATTGGAGATCATATTGATCAATGGATCGAACACTATGCGGACCGGCCGGCTATAGGCTGCCAGGGCAAGGAGATCACCTTTCGGCAGATGGGTGAATATATCACCCGGCTGGCTTTTCACATGTCCCAGATGGGGATCAAAACCTATGATCGGGTTATTTTTCAATTATTTAACGGACCGGAAGTTCTTTATTTAATTTATGCCTGTTTTAAATTGGGGGCCATCCCTGTCTGCTCCCTGGCTACCCATCGCTGGGCAGAGATCAGTTTTTTCGCCAAAACCGCCGAGGCACGAATGCATGCCATACCGGCCGGTGTCGTCCAGGATTTTGATTATGAAGCCTTTGCCGATGAAATTCGGAAAGAGGTCCCGACCATGAAATTTGTACTGACCGTCGGTAAACCCTCGCGCCCAGATATGGTTTCTATTAATGATCTAATAGAAAAAGAAATCGATTTGGAACAAGCTAAGAAAGAACTGGCAACCTTCCGCCCTAACCCCATGGAACCGGCAGTATTTCAGTTGTCCGGAGGGACCACCGGTGTGCCAAAAATCATCCCCCGAACCCATAATGACTACTATTACAACGCCAAGTGCTGTGCGGTCAGGTATAACTTTAACGAAAATACCCGCTTTATAGCACCCTTACCCAACACGCATAATGCCCCTCTGTCCTGTATGATAATGCCGGTCCACCTCGCGGGAGGGATGGTAGTGTCTGTAGCTCCAAAACCAGAAGAAATTATTCAGGAGATTGCTTTGAATAAGGTCAATTACATGGCTGCAGGCGGTTTTCTTGTCCGGCCGGTTCAAAGTTTGCCACCCGAACAGGTCAGACAACTTTTTGGATCCGTTAAAAAGCTTTGGACGGCCGCTATTAAACCCGAGGCCCTGCAAAGCCTTAGAGAAATCCTCCATTGTGAAAGCCACCAGACCTTCGGTATGGCGGAAGGATTGATCACCGGAACCAAGGCTGAAGATCCCCTTCCCGTCAAATTGACGACCCAGGGACGGGGGGTATCCGAGGCGGATGAAATCAAGATTATCGACCCGGAAACCCTGAAGGAACTGCCCCAGGGAGAGACAGGTGAGATGATCTGCCGGGGTCCTTATACCATCCGGGGTTATTACAAGGCCGAGGAGCGGAACAAGGATGCTTTCACCCCGGAGGGATTTTACCGCAGTGGTGACCTGGGCAAATTGGATGAACAGGGAAATTTCATCTGGTCCGGGCGCATCAAGGATTGCATAGACCGGGGTGGGGAAAAAGTAAACGCCGAAGAGGTGGAAATCCATATCCGTGCCTTTCCCAAGGTTCTGGATGTGGCTGTGGTCGCTATGCCGGATAAGAGACTCGGCGAGAATATCTGCGCCTATGTTATCCCCAAACCCGGTGAGATGTTCACCCTGGAGGAACTTCGGGACTTTTTACTGAAAGAGCGCAGGATTGCTAAATTCAAGGCTCCGGAACAGATGGAATTCATCAACGAACTCCCGGTAACCCACATTGGGAAGCTGGATAAAAAGGCCCTCAGAGCCATGATTTCCGAAAAAATTAAAGCTGAGCAAGCTCCCAAATAGAGTATGGAGATGCCCAAAACCATATATTCCATCACCATTGCGGTAGAGGATTTGGAAGAAGCGGTTAAGAACTATGAATCGTTCTTGGGAGTAAAACCGACCTATAGCCCAGGGTATGAAGTTCTTTTCACTGAATGTGGTTTAAAGGAAATCGGTGTTGATTATAAGGATCAAATAGCCGTTTTTCACCTCCCCGGAATCCGCTTTATCCTTCTCACCGGCTTTGACAAGGAAACACCGATAGGCCGATTCATCAGGTGGAAGGGCGAAGGGGTTTTTATGATCTCTATGGAGGTCAATAGCCTGAAGGCGGAAGAAAAAAGTCTTCAAGCCAAAGGGAAAAGATTTGTTTTCACTGACAACCTGGAAACCCATTTAGGTACCGTCAATATGATTCATCCCAAAGATATGAACGGCGTTCTCTTCGAACTCATCCAAACTCCAAAAAATATGATGAAGAGTAATAAAAAGCAATGGAGAGGAGAAGGAAAGAATGGTGAATAAACGATTTGCGATATCGGGGCCTTGCGGTTTACGCCCTGGACCAGGCGCCGGCCATCATCCTTCCTGCCCCCTATACTTATGCTGTCTGGTGGCCCTGGGTCAAAAATTATTATGGGGAGACCAGTATCCGGGCGTCCCAATCCGATAGCATCCTGGCCCGGATCTGGATCGATCAGGAACTGAAGAAGAAGATGGGATATTAATATAAAACAAAGTTTGGGAAAAAATTTTTGATTAAAATATGGCATTCCATGCCGAACCAAAGAAAGGAAAATGTGATGAAAAAAATGATGAATTTTAAAAACCTGTCTGTAGCTTTATTGTTGGTCGCCCTGGGAATGATGGTTGGTTTTAGTACGTCCTGGGCCCAGAAAAAACCCATCGAGTTGAAAATATCCCATCAGGCCTTTCCGCCGAACACCTTTATGGTGGCATCGTCCGCGCATTGGGCCAAGCTGATCAAGGAGCGGACCAATGGTGAAGTGGAATTGAAATTTTTTTATGACACCCTGGGCAAAGGACCCGGGATCATGTCTGCCGCCCAGGAGGGCATAGCCGATGGATTTGTCTGTATAAACTCTCTTATCACCACTCGCGTCAAGGCCCTGAACGTCTCTGAAATCGCCACCTTCACGGCCGCGGATAAATATCTCCAGAATGTCAAAGCCATACGGCCGGTGATGAATAAAATTTATGATGAACAGGGGATTCAATATGTTGGATCCATATTTTCTTACTCCGACCTCGCCTATACCCATCAAAACCGCTTTTTGAATAACCTCGACGCCTTTAAAGGGCAGAAAATAAGGCAAATTGGTATGTGGGCTACCAAGGTACTGATCGGTTACGGCGGTGTCCCTGTCAATGTAATGCCACCTGAATTGTATGCCGCGGCTCAAAGGGGGATTGTCGATGGGGTTTGTACTATTAATATGCTGGTGGATGCCTTTAAGCTTTATGAGGTACAAAAATACAACACAATTTTTCCTGGTAAAATGACTCCCTATGCCTCCGTTGGTCTGAATAAGGCGGTATTTAATAAATTGGATAAAAAAACCCAGGATATCATCATTCAGGCCGGTATAGAGGCCGAGGCCTATTCCTGGGACTATGGTCGTAAGGAGGAAGCGGCCCTTCAACAGAAATTATCCAAATTGATGAAATATCACATACTCACTCCGGAAGAAATGAAACCTTTTGAGGCCATCATTGATAAGTTAGCCCCGGAAGTAATCGAATATAGCGGACCCTTGGGAAAAGAGCTGGCTGAAGCCCTTCTGAAAGTAAAAAAGAGTAAATAGTTTTTGTAAGATCATGTTGGATCAGGGGGCCATTCTGCCCATTTCCGATGATCGCCTTAAGACAGCCCCGGCCCCTCGGACCTTTCTATTATTAAACGGCCATGCCCCGCCTTTGGGGGCGTGGCACCACGAATCATGAAAATTTCGCCAAGGTTTCAAGGCCTGTGGGCAGACAGGAAGGGTCGAGGTCTCAAGTGAACGGCTTGGAATTTAAGACCCTCGAATCCTTGAAACCTCGAATCCTTGAACTATTTTCGAACAAAACCGCTTATTTTTGAATTTAAATATCAAAAAGGAGTGAACTCGGAAATGAAAACGTTCCTTAGAGGGTGTGATCAGGTTATCACCCGGGTTAATGATTTTATCAGTACCATAGCCGGATTTCTGGTGATAATCCTTAACTTTGTGGTCCTTTATGCCGTCATCATGCGCTATATTTTCACCAGGCCGCCGCTGTGGACCGACGAAGCGGCCTCCTACATGCT
This sequence comes from Deltaproteobacteria bacterium, assembly GCA_016208255.1. Classification (GTDB taxonomy): domain Bacteria; phylum Desulfobacterota; class RBG-13-43-22; order RBG-13-43-22; family RBG-13-43-22; genus RBG-13-43-22. The sequence goes on from JACQYK010000335.1 coordinate 10,314, forward strand.
GTTGTTTATCGCCTTTATGCCGTTGGGATGGGTTTTCCAAAAAGGCATGCACATTAAGGTCGATTTTATTCTCCAGCATTTTAACCCCAAAATTCAAAAATGGATGAACGTCATTTCGGATTTTTTAGGTACCCTTTTTTCAGCCCTGCTTGTCTGGCAGACCATTCGCCTGGTGAACAATGCCTACCGCCTGGGATGGGTCACCTACTCAACCCAGTCCCCTACCTACCTCCCATTGATCCTGCTGCCTCTGGGCAGCGGGCTGTTGGGTTTAACCTGTCTGCTTTACGGCGTTTCAGGAATTTTCCGCCAGCCCAATAAATAAAAAAGGAGCCTACATCGATGAGCTTGACCTTAATGGGAATTCTTGTTTTCGTCTTTTTACTGATCATGATTTCAACCGGGGGGCCCCTGGCCTTCGGCATGGGCACCGTGGTAGTGGCCGCCATTCTGGTCTGGTTTGACCCGAAGCTGCTCTATCAACTGGCCGAGATGGCCATGGATATGGGCACCAGTTTTCTTTTTATCGTGGCCCCACTTTTTATTATCATGGCCGAGTTGTTTGTTTTAAGCGGCAGGGCCGATGACGCCTTTGATGCCGCCCGCAAGTGGTTCAACAAGGTTCCCGTCGGGCTGGCCGTCAGCTCCATTTTTGCCTCTTCATCCTTTGCCGCCGTATCCGGATCAAGTCCATTGACTGCAGCCACCATCGGGATGGTGGCCGTTCCGGGAATGATGCAAAGGGGGTATAGTAATAAACTGGCCGCGGGGATCGTGGCCGTTGCCGGGACGATCGGCATCATGATCCCCCCCAGTCTATGTATGGTCATTTATGGCTTGTTGAGCGGGACATCGGTGGGCAAGCTTTTTATTGCCGGCATCATTCCAGGAATCCTGTTGACGGTCGCCCTTTCTCTTGGGGTGATTATTCATGTCATGATCAATCCCTCTCTCGCCCCCCGGTTTGAAGAAAAGGTCTCCTGGAAGGACCGCTTTGTCTCGCTCAAAGGTGTGGGGCCGATCCTGGTATTATGCATTGCCGTCATCGGTTCGATTTACACCGGGATTGTCACCCCCAGTGAGGCTGCTGCCGTTGGGGCCTCGGGGGCCTTTATTTTCGTTTTGTTCTCCGGCAAGGAAAAATTGAAGAAGCTCGTACCCACCTTGAAACGTTCGGCAGGACTCACCTGCGCGATTATGTTTTTGATGATCGGGGGCAACCTGATGGGCTTTCTGGTCACCTACATGGGTATTCCCCAGGCCATGGTGGAGGGCATGATGAGTCTGGGTCTCAACCGCTGGTGGGTTATGGTCTTTATCAATCTAATTCTGCTGTTTCTGGGCTGTTTTCTGGACCCGACCGCTATCCTGGCCCTGGTGGTCCCCCTGGCCTTTCCCATTATCACCAAACTCGGTTTTGACCCGGTCTGGTTCGGGATCATTTTAACCTTAAATGTCGAGATCGGCATGGTTACGCCGCCGGTAGGGCTGAACCTGTTTATCATGAAAACCGTCCATCCTTCTTTGGATATGGACATAGTGGTCAAAGGGGTCCTTCCCTATTTAGGGATACTGATGATCTGCCTGGTCATTCTTATTTTGTTCCCGCAGATTTCTTTATGGCTGCCGAATTTGATGAAATAATAGTCAATAAATGGAAGAGAAAATTTCATGATTGAAGAACTTTTTACCGATCTTTTCCGAATTGAAATCCCCTTGCCCCAAAGTCCGCTCAAGACTCTTAATGCTTATGTCATTAAAGACCCAAACCGGAATCTGCTAATCGACACGGGCTTCAACCGTAAAGAGTGCCTGGAAGCCATGCAGGATGGGTTGCGTGAGTTGTCTGTGGATCTGGGAAAAACAGATATCTTTATTACCCACCTCCACGCCGACCACTTTGGATTGGTCAGCAAGCTGACGGGCAAATCCTGTCGGGTTTACTTCAATCGACCGGAAATGGAACTGATTGAATCCTTTGAAGGCTTTCATACCATGATCGAATATGCCGGTCGAAACGGTTTTCCGGAAGATCAACTGGAGGCGGCTCTAAGCAGACATCCGGCTAACCTTTACGGCTCTGATTGGCTGCCGGAATTGAGTCTTCTCGATGATAGGGATACAATCGATTGCGGCCCCTATCATCTTCAATGTGTTTCCACGCCGGGGCATACCGCGGGCCACACCTGTCTATATGAAGCCGATAAAAAGATATTCATTTCCGGTGACCATATCCTGGATGATATCACCCCCAACATTCAATGCTGGATGGATGAACAGAATCCTCTGAAAGAATACCTGGAGAGTCTAGATAAAGTGGCCAAACTGGAGGTCGATCGGGTCCTGCCGGGGCACCGGCGTTTGATCAAAGATCACCGGGCCAGAATAGCCGAATTAAAAGACCATCATAAACAACGATTGCAGGAAATCCTTGTTATTTTAGAACAGGGCAGGATGAACGCCTTCCAAATCGCATCTAAAATGACCTGGGACATTGTTGCCGAATCCTGGGATGATTTTCCGGTATCCCAGCAATGGTTCGCAACCGGAGAAGCCATTTCCCATCTGAAGTATCTGGAAAAAGAAGAAAAGATTATTCAGGAGGAGGAAAATACTATTATCCGTTATAAATTAAGGAACCCGTAAGAAGAACTCACAAAAAACCATTGAAAGCCCATTTTCGTCATTCCCGCGCAGGCGGGAATCCAGGGAATTCAATAAATTCTGGACCCCCACTTTCGCGGGGGTGACGGCTTTGGAGGCTTTTTACTGATTCATCAATCTTTATTAGGCTCTCAATTTTTTAATCAAGGGGGATGGATAATGGCTGAGCAGCATGGTTATGCCGGTAAAATACTCCAGGTGGACCTCTCTACCGGGGTCATCAGTCATCTGCCGACATCGGCTTACAGCGACCGGTTTCTGGGCGGTCGCGGTATGGCCGCCAAGCTCTACTGGGATTCGGTAGGGCCTGAAGTTCAGGCCTTTGATCCGGAGAATCGCCTGATCCTGGTCACCGGACCTCTGGCCGGTTTCCGTGGACTGGCCGGCTCACGTTGGCAGGTCTGCGGCAAAACCCCAGCTACCACACCGCAACACTTCAGCTATTGCAATCTAGGGGGAAGCTGGGGGGTGGAGCTCAAGTTTGCCGGCTATGATGGGATGGTCATCAGCGGCAAGGCCGATAATCCGGTCTATATACTCATTCAGGATGACTCCGTCGAAATCAGGGATGCTTCTCATCTCTGGGGGCAGGGGGCCATTCAGGCTCGAAATAGTCTGAAAACAGAGCTGGGTCAGTCCGCCCGGGTCCTGACCATTGGACCGGCGGGTGAAAACCGGGTGGTCTTCGCCAACCTCCTGGCGGACGAGGATTCCAGCGGTTCCAGCGGCCTGGGAGCGGTTTGCGGCTCCAAGAATCTCAAGGCCGTCGTAGTCCGGGCAAGCCAAAGGAAAGAACTGCAACCCTTTGATCCTGAGGGGCTTAAGGAGATCGTCAAAGACCTGCGCTGCTGGGTGAAAGTGGATGTACCCTGGCAGCCCTGGTCGACCAAGACTTTCTCCGGGGCCGAAGTCAAAAGAAGACTCTGCTGGGGCTGCATTAACGGCTGTATGAGAGGGAGATACACCCCGCAAGAAGGCCAACCCGGCAAATTTATGTGTGAGTCCAGCAATTTTTACCGGATGGCCCTGGGGCGGGATTACGAGCGCCCGACAAATGAGCTTAACTACCGGGCCAACAAATGGTGTGACGATTATGGAATGGATACTTTTGTCATCCAGGCTGTGGTCAGTTGGCTGATCAGGTGCCATAAAGCCGGGGTACTGGACGATTCCAATACCGGTCTTCCTCTGTCCAAAATGGGGAGCGAAGAATTTATTGAAACCCTGGTCAGGAAAACGGCCCAAAGGGAGGGCTTTGGCGATATTCTGGCTAACGGTCTGGATCAAGCTGCGGAATACATCGGCAAAGAAGGCCGGGAACTCCTGGAAGGGCAGATCTCCAGGGCCGGCGAAGCCATGTGGTACGAACCCAGACTTTATATAACCACCAGCCTTTTCTATGCCATGGAACCCCGCCGATCCATGCACCTTCTACATGAAATAGCAGAACCCATCGGGATGTGGCTGCTGTGCGGGATTATGAAACAGGGCTTCTACTCAACCGATTTCATACGCAGCATGGGAAAAAGGTTTCACGGATCGGAGCTGGCTTTTGACTTTTCGACCTATGAGGGAAAGGCGTTGAGTGCCAAGAGGGTTCAGGATCGGCAATATGTCAAAGAAAGCCTGATCCTTTGTGATGTTGTCTGGCCCCTTTCCGAAATTGAGGAGTCGGAGGATCATCTGGGTGATCCGGCTTTAGAGAGCAAAATTCTCAAAGCGGTTACCGGCAAGCCCGTGGATGAAGAAGGCTTGCAAAGGCTGGGAGAGAGAATCTGGAACCTGCAAAGGGCGGTCTTGGTGCGGGAAAGCCATAAAGGAAGGGAAAGCGATACCCTTCCGGATTTTTTCTTCACTAATCCCCTGCTTTATGCACCGGAAAATCCGAGATGCACCATGCCAGGCAAAGATGGCGAGGTAATTTCCAGAAAAGGTGAAGTGGTGGATAGACAGAAGTTTGAGGAAATGAAAGAGGAATATTATCAAATTCGCGGCTGGGATGTGGCCGCCGGCCTGCAAACCAGGGACAAACTGCAGGAACTGGAGCTCGGCGATATCGCTGCGGATCTGGAACAGAGAGGGCTTCTCTTATAAACAACAGGGGGAAAAGTGATTTGTCATCTTGTAGAACATGATAGGCAAACATAAAAGTAATTCCTGGAAGGGTAAAAAATGAGGTACGCGGAAACAGGGTTCAATTTAGAAATTGATCTATCCAATGGCAACATTGAGAGGGTAGAAACGGACCCCCAAGAGACAGAACTGTATCTGGGGGGGCTGGGGACCAGCGCCAAGGTATTCTGGGACAGGGTCCCACCCGAGGTGGAAGCCTTTTCGCCCGATAATTTACTCATATTCGGGGCCGGCCTATTATGCGGTTCCCTGGCTACCGGCGCTAACAGGACCGTTGTTTCGGCCATTTCTCCTGTTTCAAACCTCTTTGGATTTTCAATTATGGGCAGTTTTTGGGCGCCGGAATTGAAGTATGCCGGTTATGACAAAGTGATCATTCGCGGGAAATCCCCCGATTGGGTCTATTTGTGGATACACAATAATAAGATGGAAATAAGGGATGCCTCGCATTTGAAGGGCAAAGGCGCTGTTGAAACACAAATCCTCATTAAAGAGGAATTGAATCAGCCCAGGGCCCAGGTGGCGGCCATCGGCCTGGCGGGTGAAAACAGGGTCTATTTTGCCACTATTGAGCATGACGGAGCCAGTGCCAGCAGACTCGGGTTTGGGGCCGTTATGGGAGATAAAAAACTAAAGGCCATTGCGGTCCGTGGATCGCAGGACATCTATATTGCCCGCCCGGCTGAATTTATGGAAGTTAGAAAAGAAGCCTGGGACTATATGAAATACCGCATGGAAAATCCAGTTCCGGAGACGCCGCCCATCAACGAACGGGTCGGGATACCACGAGAGATGGAAGTTCATGATGAGGAGTGGCACGCCAGAGGTATACCTGGTTACTGGAGTCCGGAGGTGGAAAAGGAGTGGACGGAGACCATGTTAAGCATGCGGACCCGCCTGATCAGCTGCCATAACTGCCCCCTGCAGTGCAAGGCCACTATTTCTCCCCCGGGACAGCCAACCTATACGATGAAATGCTTCACGAAAATGCTTTATGCCATGCCGGCCAATTCAAACCTGGATTTTAATTTGAAAATAGCACAGATAGCCACGGAATATGGAGTGGACAGCGTCACCACCCCGCAAATGTTTGTCTTTGCACTTCTCCTTTTGGGAGCAGGCATTCTGACGGACGAAGACTTCCCGGGAATGCCACCGGACACAGAGGGGCGGTTCTATTACTTGCTTCATAAAATTGCTCACCGGGATGGAATCGGCGATATTTTGGCCGAAGGCACCGTTCGCGCAGCCAGCAGGATCGGCAAGGGGGCAGAGAAATACGCAAAGAATACGATCAAGGGACAGGAACAATTAGGGGTGAGAGCACCATTCTTCAATCCTGTCTATTTCATCATGTTTGCTACCGGGGAAAAATTAGACATAAGAATGATGCAGGGGCAGGTCCCCCAACATCCCTATAGTTCAAAAAAAGTGAGAGAAGAATTTGTAAAGGACTGGTTCCAGGTTCCTGATGAAAAATTAAAGCAATATTATGTGGACTGGCAAAGGCGTCGCGAAGGACCCAACCGTAATCCCGAATATCCAACGGTCAAGATAGCAACCGAATGGGTGGATTGGATGGAAAGGATGCATTACATTGATGATTCCCTGGGGATGTGTGCCGGTCAGTCCTCCTGGAACCAGAAACCCCCCTTCCATTTGCACAATTTTCCTCAATTAATCTCAGCCGCCACCGGGATCGACTATAACACCCCCAAACTCGTTCAAACCACCAAAAGGATCCGAACCTTAATGAGAGCGATTAATAATAGAAGAGGCCTGCGGAGAAAAGATGAAGATCCACCCGAACACTACTGGGGCCAGAGATTACCCGAACTCAAGGCCGAGCTCCTGGATGGGTGGTACAAGCTCAAGGGGTGGAATAAGGACAGTATTCCTACTAAAGAATCATTACTTGAACTTGGTTTGGATTATGTGTTCCAGGACTTAATGGCCAGAGGGATCTTGACGGATAGTGAAAATCCTTCTTCCAATAGAACAGCGAGTGACGAAAAATAGAAACGATATTATTTTAAGGTAATTCGATAGAGGCAAAAAATGAGGTATGCGGAAACAGGTTTTAATTTAGAAATTGATCTGTCCACCGGCAACATTGAGAAGGTGGAAACAGACCCGAAAGATACGGAACTATATTTGGGGGGGCTGGGTACTAACGCTAAGGTATTCTGGGATAGGGTCCCCCCTGAAGCTGATGCCTTTTCTCCGGATAATATTTTGATCTTCGCTGCCGGTCTTTTGTGCGGCACGCCGGCTACTGCAGCTACACGCACCATTGTTAGCGCCATCTCTCCCATTTCGGATCTCTTCGGATTTTCAATTATGGGCAGTTTTTGGGCGCCGGAATTGAAGTATGCCGGTTATGACAAGGTGATCATCCGCGGTAAATCCCCCGAATGGGTCTACCTGTGGATACACAATAACAAGGTGGAAATACGGGATGCTTCGCATTTGAAGGGTAGAGGCGCTGTTGAAACGCAAATTCTCATCAAAGAGGAATTGAATCAGCCCAGGGCCCAGGTGGCGGCCATCGGCCTGGCCGGGGAAAACAGGGTTTATTTTGCCAGTATCGAACATGACGGATCCAGCGCCAGTAGAAATGGCATGGGGGCCGTTATGGGGGACAAAAAATTAAAAGCAATCGCGGTGCGGGGGACGCAGGACGTCTATATTGCCAAACCGGCCGAATTCATGGAAGTTCGACAAGAAGTGTGGGACTATATGAAATACCGACTGGCCAATCCTATTCCGGAGACCCCGGCCATTAACGAAAGCATCGGAATACCACAGGAGATGTCCCAACATGATGAGGCCTGGCACTGCGCCATTGGCGAATGGGGGGTTCCTTCTAAACGGAAGCCTAATTACTGGACCCCGGAAGTTGAAAAGGAGTGGACGGATACCCTTTTAAGCATGCGGACCCGTCTGATCAGCTGCTACAACTGTCCGCTGCAATGCAAGGCAACCATTTCCCCGCCCGGTCGCCCAACTTACACGATGAAGTGCTGGACGAAAATGACTTATGCTATGTATGCCGATTTAAATCTCGATTTTAATTTAAGAATCGCTCAACCGGCTACGGAATATGGGCTGGACGGCGTCACCACCCCGAGAACGATTCACCTGGCACTTCTCCTTTTGCATGATGGCATTTTAACGGACGACGATTTTCCGGGAATGCCGCCCGATATGGAAGGGAGATTTTTCTATTTGCTGGATAGAATTGCCCACCGGGAAGGGATCGGCGATATTCTGGCCGACGGCACTTATCGAGCGGTCCGCAAGATCGGCAGGGGGGCAGAGAAGTATGCAAGAGATACTACCAAGAAACTTGACCAGGTGGGAGTAAGAGCACCATTTCTCAACCCCGTGTATTTTCTGATGATCGCCACCGGCGAAAAACTTGACGTTAGAATGATGCAGGGGCAGGTCCCTCAGCATCCCTTCAGTTCCAAAAAGGTGAGAGAAGAATTCGCAAAGGACTGGGTCCAGGTCCCTGATGAAAAATTCAAGCAATACTATATCGACTGGCAACGGCGTCGCGAGGGAACTAACGTTAACCCCTATTATCCGACGGTCCAGATCGCCTGCGAATGGGTAGACTGGATGGAGAGGATGCACTACATTGATGACTCCCTGGGGATGTGTGCCGGTCAGTCGTCCTGGCCTCAGAAGCCTCCGTATCATCTACACAATTACCCTAAGGTGATCGCAGCGGCGACCGGGATTGAATATGATACGCCCAAACTGATTCAAACAACCCGGAGAATCCGGTCGTTGCTCAGGGCGATTAATAATAGAAGAGGGATAAGGAGAAAAGATGACAAAATGCCTGAGGAATTCAAAGAACAACGGGTTCAACAATCGGACGAACAACTTGAAGTTGATCTCCTGGATGGGTGGTATGAGATCAAGGGTTGGAATAAGGACGGTATTCCTACTCAAGAGTCATTACAGGAACTGGGTTTGGATTATGTTTATCAAGACTTTATTGCCAGGGGAATCTTGAAGGAAGGGAAAGAGGCCTCCCCCAAGGAAACAGCGGCTGAAGACGAAATGAATTAAAGTGAAGGCGGTGGTGAACGGTGAAGGGTGAGCAAAAAAAGAAAATCGTCAAGACGATTAAAGTCAATATCGATAAATGCAACGGTTGCCGGGTATGTGAGATGATATGCTCCGCGTTTCACGCCGAGCCGAAATACAGCAGCAGCAATCCGGCCAGGGCCCGTATACGAGTCATTCGCGACCCATTATCAGACAAATTTGTTCCAGTTTTCGCAGGCGCGTATACGATAGCTCAATGTGCCGTCAGGGACAAATACACTATCGGCGGAAAAGAATATGACCAGTGTGCCTTCTGCCGGGCTTCCTGCCCCTCCCGGGAAGACTTCAAAGAGCCCGACTCCGGGCTCCCCCTGAAATGTGACCGGTGTGAAGGAGAAGAAGAACCCTTATGTGTCAAATGGTGCTATGTAGATGCCCTGACCTGCGAAGAAAAGGAAGAGGAAGTTATAGATGAGAAACTGGAGGACATGGAGATCGGGGTGGACGCTTTGGTGGAAAAATACGGGTTGGAAAAGGTCAAGGATATCGTTGCCCGCCTGTCTCAGTCCAAGAAGGGTTAATCAAAGAGTTTCTTGTTCCGGGTTACTGGTTACTAGTTAAAATCCAATTCAATGAACCTGCCACAAGAAACCAGGAACGAGTAACAAGTAACCAGGAACAGAAAAGGAAGATCGTGGAAACTATTGTCCCTTACAAGGAAATCATCGATGTCATAAAGGCCCAGGGGGGCGATGCCTTCAAAAGATGTTACCAATGCGGATTATGCGATACGGTTTGTCCCTGGAACAGGGTTAGAAATTTTAGTATGCGCAAAATCGTACGGGAGGCGACCTTTGGTTTGACTGAAATAGAAAGTGAAGAAATCTGGCGTTGTACGACCTGCGGCAGATGCCCGGAGCTATGCCCCAGGGATGTAAAGCAGATAGAATCCGGGGTGGCCTTACGCCGGATCGCCACGGAATACGGGGTTTTTCCTGCTTCTGTCCGTCCTCTTCGTACTGTGAGCGCAAGCCTGATTGCGGAAGGCAATCCTTTTGGTGAAGAGAGAAAAAATAGGGCCCAATGGGCAGATGGTCTTTCGGTAAATACGTTCACCGAAGGGATGGAGATCTTATATTTCCCCGGCTGCTATTTCAGCTATGATCCCCGGTTAAAAAAGGCCGCCCGGGCTGCGGCTCAGATCCTTCAACAAGCCGGAGTTGATTTCGGAATACTGGGCGATAAAGAAAATTGCTGCGGGGAAAGCATCCGCAAGACAGGCGATGAGGCCTTGTTCAAACGCCTGGCCAGGGAAAATATCAAAACCTTTATCGATCACGGAGTCAAGAAAATCCTGATTTCTTCTCCGCACTGCTACCATACCTTCAAAAA
>JACQYK010000336.1 GCA_016208255.1 Deltaproteobacteria bacterium
GATCCGGCATTTGAGAGAAGGGATCAACACCGCCTTCGACCAAAAAATCGTCGAAGCTTTTTTAAATTATTATCAAAACACTTATAGTGCCTCTCAATAAAGAATCTGGCTGAATTTGCGGGACCAGTGAGAAGGAGCAAATGAAATGATCAATCCTGTCCGAAGGCCTTCCGAAACTTGGAGAAATATAAGATGAAATATGAGGTTCGGACTGAAGAACAACTAATCCAGGAGCTGGAATATCTTCGCCTGAGGGTTGCTGAACTCGAAAAATCAGAAAGCGATCGCCAGCGGGCGAAGGAGGCCCTGAGAGAAAGCGAGGAGAGCTACCGCACTCTCTTTGAGAATGCCTACGAGGCCATTTTCGTCGCTCAGGATGGTAAGCTGGTTTTTCTCAATCCGAAAACCGTGATGATGATCGGTTATTCCGCCGAGGAAATCTTGTCAAAACCATTTATTGAGTTCATTCACCCGGATGATCGGGACATGGTGGTCGACCGCCATGTCCGGCGAATGAAAGGTGAGGAGATTTCTCAAATCTACCATTTTCGGATCATCCACAAAAACGGCAACGTCCGCTGGGTAGAACTGAATGTGGTGTTGATAAACTGGAAGGGAAGAAGGGCCACCCTGAATTTCCTGAGTGACATCACTGAGCGCAAACAGACCGAAGAAGCGCTGCGGGAGAGTGAGGAGCGATATCGGGCCTTAATTGAAAAATCCAATGACGGTATCGCCCTGATTAAAGGGGACCGGTACCTCTTTGTCAATCAAAAGATGGTCGAAATCTTTGGCTATGATCGGCCGGAGGAAATCATAGGCCAATCGGTTGATCTGCTCATCAATCCTGAGGATCGGGAGCGGGTAGTCGATATTAAACATCGAAGGCAGAAAGGGGAATCGGTTCCTAATAAATATGAATTCAGAGGCCAACGCAAGAACGGGGAATCCTTTAATATCGAAGCCTCGGCCACTCAAACGATTTATCAGGGAGAACCGGTTTCCCTGGCCTATCTAAGGGACATCACCGACCGTAAACAGGCCGAGGAGGCTTTCAAGACCTTATCCCTTACAGATGACCTGACCGGCCTCTATAACCGCCGGGGTTTCTTTGCCCTGGCCGAACAGGGGCTAAAGAACGCCCAACGGATGAGAACAGAAATGCTGCTCATTTTCGGAGACTTGGATAATTTAAAAGGAATTAATGATACCTTCGGTCATAAAGAAGGGGACCAAGCCCTGGTGGATACCGCGCAGATCCTTAAAGAAACCTTTCGGGAATCGGATATCATTGCCCGAATCGGGGGCGATGAATTTGTCATTTTGGCCATGAACAGCGTTGAAACCTCGGCTGAAAAGCTGATCCAACGACTCAAGAAGGTCCTGAAAGATAATCAGCTCCAAACCAAGCGCCCCTATACCCTCTCCCTGAGTTTGGGTATCTCTTTTTTTGATCCGCGAAATCCCTGTTCCATAGATGCCCTGCTGGCCCAGGCAGACAAATTGATGTATGAGAACAAACCCCAAAAGTGTGGAAGGTGACCATGCTAAAACGGGATGGCAGAGGCAATTTTGCGATTTACAGGACGAGCGATCACTATAAAACTAAAACGCCATGCCCCGCCTTTTGGGGCGTGGCACCATCAAATCATGAAAATAGGTCAGATCAATGAGTAGCCTTAAACCCTATTTTCGAACCAAAGGGGAATTGATGAAGGAATTAGGACCATTGCCTCGTCAGGCAGCCTTTTGGGAAGCAGGCCTTCATGTTCAGGATATCACCGAACGCAACTGGGCGGAAGAAAAGCTGTGGGAGAGCGAAGAAAGGTTCCGCAGGGTATTCCAGGAAGGTCCTATAGGGATGTGCATTGCCACACCGGATTTCCACTTTACCAAGGTCAATGACGCCTTTTGCCTTATGTTAGGATATTCCTCCCGAGAGTTAGCCTTACTCACCTTCAAAGATATCACCCATCCGGAACACCTTAACCAGGATATCGAATCCGTAAATAAGCTCATTAGCGGAGAAATCCCGGTCTATCGAACTGAGAAACGGTACCTGAGGAAAAATGGGGAAACGATTTGGGCCGCTTCGACTATCACCGTCACAAAGCGCCCCGCCGGTCAAGTTCTTTTTTTCCTGTCATTTGTAGAAGATATTACCTTTCGCAAGCAGGCGGAAGAGGCGCTGCTGGAAAGTGAACAAAGATACCGCCTGCTGGTTGATTCAAGCCTTGACGGCGTCTTGCTGACCAATCCTGAAGGAGATGTTTTGAGTGCCAATCCGGCCGCCTGTCAAATTCTTGGCTATACCGAAGAAGAGATCCGGGACTTGGGACGTGGGGGGATTGTTGATACCTCTGATCCGAATTTGCCTGCTGCCCTGGAGGAACGGGCCAAAGCTGGGAAATTCAGGGGTGAATTAACGCTGATCCGGAAAGATGGAAAAAAATTCCCGGCAGAGGTATCCGCTGCTGTTTTCAAAGACAAGGATGGTCAGCCTAGAACCAGTATGATTATTCGTGACATCACCAGGCGAAAATGGGTGGTCGAGAGGTTGAGAAAAAGTGAGGAGAGGTACCGGACCATTATTGAAACCATTGAGGACGCCTATTACGAGGTGGACCTGGCCGGGAATCTGACCTTTTTCAATGATGCTTTTGCCAAGCTTTTTAATACTCCCAGAGGAGAATTGACGGGGATAAACTTTCGTCAGTACACCGATGCGAAAAACGCCCGGATGTTCTTTGAGGCCTTCAATCGGGTTTATCAGACCGGGGAATCAGCCCGGGACATTCAGACTGAGGTAACCATCAAACCTGCCGGCGAGAAAAGAAACGTATTAACCTCTGTTTCCCTGATCCGGGATTCCTCTGGCAAGCCCAGTGGGTTCCGGGGCATTTCCCGGGACATTACCGGCCTTTTTCGAATCCAGCGAGCCTTGAAGGAGAGCGAGGAGAAGTACCGGACTATTATTGAAACCATAGAGGACGGCTATTATGAAACGGACCTGGCCGGGAACCTGACTTATTTCAATGATTCAATGGTTAGAATCCATGAATATCCCAGGGCTGAGCTGATAGGTATGAATAACCGGCAGTATACTGATGCCGAAAATGCCAGGATACTCTTTAAGGCCTTTAACCGGGTTTATCGTACCGGGGAACCTTCCAGGGGGACTTATTATGAAATTATCACCAAGGAAGGTGGCAGGAAAAATCTGGAGGCCTCGGTCTCTTTAATCAGAGATTTGTCAGGCAAACCCGTGGGGTTCCGGGGTATTGCCAGGGATGTTTCAGAACTTAGAAAGACTCAAAAAGCCTTGCAGGAAAGTGAGGACCGCTACCGGGACCTGGTGGAATCCAGCCGGGATCTGATCAGTATTCATGATTTAAATGGCCGGATCCTCTGGGTAAATGAAGAGCCCATCAGAATTCTCGGGTTTGAAAGAGACTTTTTATTAAAAATGAATGTCCGGGATTTGGTGACTTTTGAACATAAAGAAGAGTTTAATAATTATCTGGCTACCATTAAATCGCAGGGTATTGCCAAGGGCTTAATGACCCTTCAAACGGCCAAGGGAGAAAAACGAGTCTGGGAATATCATAATACCCTCCGTACCGAGGGAGTGGCCGAACCTATCGTACGCAGTATAGCCCGTGACGTCACCGAACGGATACAAGCTGAGATAGAGGTTCAGGACACCTTGAAAAAACTCAGAAAAGCCATGAATGGCACCATCCAAGCCATGGCCTTGACCATTGAGACCAGGGACCCCTATACCGCCGGTCACCAGCAGCGGGTAGCCGATCTGGCCCGGGCCATAGCCCAGGAGATGAACCTTTCGGAAGAGCAGGTGGATGCCTTGCGCATGTCCGGGATTGTCCACGACCTGGGCAAAATCGGGATTCCGGCTGAAATCCTCAGCAAGCCTGTTCAGTTAAGCGAAATTGAATTCAAATTAATTATGAGCCACCCCCAGCTTAGTTATAACATTCTCAAAGACATTGATTTCCCCTGGCCGGTGGCCCAGATTGTTCTTCAACATCATGAAAGGATCAATGGTTCAGGTTATCCTTTTGGGCTGTACGGGAAGGATATTCTTTTAGAAGCCAGGATTCTGGCCGTGGCCGATGTGGTAGAAGCCATCGCCTCCCATCGCCCCTATCGACCGGCTCATGGGATTGATAAGGCCCTGGAGGAAATTTCAACAAACAAGGGGATTCTATATGACCCGGAGGTAGTTGATGCCTGTTTAAGTCTTTTTAATCAGAAGGGTTATATTTTAAAGAAACAGTCGACCTGGTCCTCCTTTTCAGTATAATAATCCCGATGAACCCCTCCTTCCATCCCCAATTGGTCAATGGTCCCCTGGGGGACCCGGCCCTTTACATTGAGATGAAATTCGCCAGACGGGCCGTTTTATTTGATCTCGGCGAAATTCGATCTTTATCTCCACGCCAGCTGTTAAAGATTTCCCACGTATTTATTTCGCATACCCATATGGACCATTTTATCGGCTTTGATCACCTGCTACGGATCCTATTAGGCAGAAACAAAAAGGTCCACTTCTTCGGACCGCCCAACTTTATAAATCAACTGGAAAATAAACTGGCGGCCTATTCCTGGAACTTGATCAAGAACTATCCCTGTCCCCTGGACCTTTTCCTGACCGAGGTTCACCCCAGCCATTTAATTACCGCCCAGGTCAGATCGTCCCAGGCCTTTAAAATGGAATTGGACAGGGAGACCAAACCCTTTGATGGCATTGTTCATGAAGAATGGTCCTTTTTGGTCCGAGCGGCTTTTTTAGACCACAAGATCCCCTGTCTGGCTTTTGCCCTTGAAGAACAGGCCCATCTTAATATCATCAAAACAGAACTGGACCGGATGGGTTTAACCAAAGGCCGCTGGTTGCAGGATTTGAAGGAGGCCGTCTGGAAGAAGGAAAAGGACGATTTTCTTCTTCAGGTTCCCGCGTACCGGGATGGAAAGCTGCTTGAACAACCGCATTCCCTGGGTGCTTTAAGAAACCGCATCCTTAAAATAACCCCTGGTCAGAAAATCGGTTATGTGGTCGATACGATTTATAATCAACAAACCCGGGAAGCCATTCGATCCCTGATCTGCGGGGCCGACCAACTCTTTATCGAAGCCGCTTTTCTGGATAAAGAGGGCCGTCGGGCTCGGGAGAAAAACCATCTGACCGCCCGGCAGGCAGGAATTCTGGCCGGGGAGGCCGGAGTGAAGCGGATGATCCCTTTTCATATTTCCCCCAAGTACAGTCACAACTTCGACCAGGTCTTGGAAGAGGCTTATTCAGCCTTTAAACAGAGTTCAAAGAAGAAAAGTTGACGGCTTCGTAAAAAGCCGTCACCCCGGCGAAAGCCGGGGTCCAGAAAATAATAACTACTTAAAAATACTTGATTCCGGCTTCCTCTCGACTTCCTCCGGAAGTCTCTTTTTAAGGTCGGCAAAGCCGACCGTACGGAATGACGAATTCGGACTTCAGGCAACTTTTTACGAACTTGTCAAAGTTAATCAGGCCTATACTGGAAAGGCTCAATCCCGCGAGATGCGGACAGATGAACTTTTGGCGAAGCTGTCTAAGAAGGATCAGCTCTTTTGAAAGGCATGGGCGGCAGCGATGGCAGTCCGGATGTTTAACCAGGGTATCTCACCCGGAAGGGTGCAATCGGCGCCTAGCACAAACGGGTCTGAGACCTGACGGAGTTCGTCAGTCACGGCCTTTTCAATTTTTTCTTTATCCCCGGATACGATGCTTCCATGACGGTCCAGTCCCCCCATGCAGGGCCTTTTGAATAGTTGGGCGATTTCCCTCCAGGCCATTCGCCCTCCGCTGAGTTGCGGGTTGCAGTTGACGATGTGTCCGGGATATTCGAGAAAGGGATGGAAATTCTCATACGGCCCATGGTAATCGCAGACATGGAGGATGTTGAATGAGCAGGAACGGTTTATTTCATTCATCAGGACCAGATCATAGGGCTTGATATAATTTGTAAATATTCGGGGATCCTGAAACCGGCCGGCTTCTCCCCCCTGGGTGGAAGCGTAAAATCCGTCCACACCCAGCCGGACGCATTCTTTGACAAACAACAGCAGACTCTCGGTAATAATCTCCAGTCCCTTCTTGACCGCCTCCGGATTTTCCTGGAGATGCGCCGTCACCACCGGAGCCGTCGCGGTATGGTTGGCGCACATGAAAGGGGAATAGAGGGTGACCAGAATCAGGGCCTCTTTTTGGGCGGACTTGACTAATCCCTTAACGGCCTCCAGCTGGGGTTCGTAAAAACTCAGGGGATAGAGAGGGATCTTTGGCCAGTCCTCCGGCTTTTTTATTTCCGCGATCGGCGGAAAGGTCCGTTCATACTGAATTTTAATAAAATCCATGTCGGTATAGCGGAAATATTCGAGATGTTTTTCAACTGCGGCCGCGCCCAGACGGTGCGATTCTTCAAAGTGAATAAAAAAAGCAGCCGGAATATATTCCTGAGCCGATGATTTATCCAATAACCCAAGCATGACCTCTCTTTTATTGACGGTGGCGGACATTTTTCCCCCTTAAATTGATCAGATTCTAAAATCATAAGTCTGAGAATGTATCTCTCACTTTCGATACTAAGGACCAAGGGAGATCTTATTTTTGGGACGATCGACTCTGTCGATCTAAAGAAGAGGCTTCCGAAGGAAGCCGGAACTGTCCAAAGGGTGACTTATCGCCCAATCCCGGCCAGTCCAGCAAACTTTGATTCGAAGCAGGGCCTTCACCCCCGGCTTCCGGTCGATCGGCTATGCCGATCTTTGGGGAGACTCCCGGAGGGAGTCGGACGGGAAGCCTCCTTTGGGGTCAGCATACGGCATCCGAATGGATGCCTTCTTTTAGTTCGACAAAGTCGAACGGCCGACCGGCCCGTTGCCGGCA
>JACQYK010000337.1 GCA_016208255.1 Deltaproteobacteria bacterium
GTTTCTTATTGCGCCACCTGTGACGGCCCTTTTTTCAGGGATCAGGAGATCGCTGTGGTCGGAGGCGGGGATACCGCTGTTCAAGAAGCCCTTTACCTGACGCGTTTTGCAAAAAAAATCTATCTGATCCATCGAAGGGATCAACTCCGGGCCTGTAAGATCCTCCAGGAGAAGTCCCTGGCCCATCCCCTCATCCAACCAGTTTGGAATGCCCAGGTGGAATCTATCTTGGGAACCGACGGCGTGGAAGGGGTCCTGATCAAGAAGATAGACGGTTCCCCTGGCCAGACCCTCCCGGTTAAGGGGATATTTATTTTCGTCGGCATCCTGCCCAATACCGATTGGTTGAAAGGGACCTTGTCCCTGGATACCCAAGGATTTATTCGAACTAATGAACGTCTGGCAACTTCCGCCCGGGGAGTCTTTGCCGCCGGCGATGTCCGCCACAAGCTGTTAAGACAGATATCCACGGCTGTGGGAGATGGAGCAACAGCCGTTTTCGCCGCCGAAAGATACTTGGAGGGTCTATGAGGAAATATCCTCTTTTAAAATATTCCTGTTGGAAATACAGCCTGGCAGGGATGGTTACGGTCTGGTTTCTATTATCCCTGATGGGCTGCGGGCTGTTTAAAAGTAAAGAGGCCAAAGAACTGGAAAAGACCGCCGAATCCCTGATCATGGAGGGAATGGACGCTTACCAGAGGAAAAAATATGAAAAAGCCGGGGAAGCCTTTCAAAATTTAAAAGATCGTTTTCCTTATAATCCCTATGCGATTGTCGCCGAGCTGAAATTGGCCGACAGTTATTTTTTGAATAAAGAATATCTGCTGGCGGCCACGGCTTATAAGGAATTCGAAAAGCTGCATCCGGCCAATGAAATCATCCCTTATGTGATCTTCCAGTTGGGTATGTGTTATTTCAAACTGATGCCTGCCATCGACCGGGATCAAAGTGATGCCTTCCGGGCGGCTCAGGAATTTGAACGATTGGTTAAGAATTATCCCCAAAGCGAATATGTCTCCCAAGCCGAAGCCAATCTGATAAGGGCCAAGAAAAACTTGGCCGCTCATGAATTTTATATCGGAGAATTTTACTTAACTCAAAATAAATATGAAGCCGCCTTGTCTCGGTTTGAAGGTATCCTCCGGGAGTTTCCCGAAACCGCCCACCCGCCTAAGCTGGAAAATTATATTGCAATCTGCAAAGCAAAGCTGGCCCAAGGTCGCCCCCCCAAGTTAAAAACCCCTTGATGTCGTAAGCCGACTATTTAGTCAATTCATCTAATGGACTATACCCTTGATCCGATGCCCCAGGTTGTCATTCCGGACTAATCCGAAATCCAGTCTTTTTCCACATTAAAGAATGGCGCCCTAAACTACCTTGAGTTTAGGGCGGCCATGAACCTGGCATGGTTCATGGCGGAGAGAGAGGGATTCGAACCCTCGGTAGAGGTTTCCCCCTACACTCGCTTAGCAGGCGAGCACCTTAAGCCTACTCGGTCATCTCTCCGTTTAAAGACAATCAGGTTATTACATTATTTCAACGAATCTCTTGACATCAAGCGCAAGGGAGATTTACCTTTTGTATAGATAGTACATATCCCTTTAAGTGGCGCCCTAAACTACCTTGAGTTTAGGGCAGCCATGAACCTTACATGGTTCATGGCGGAGGGAGAGGGATTCGAACCCCCGTTCCCCGGAAGGAAAGCGGTTTTCAAGACCGCCGCCTTAAGCCACTCGGCCATCCCTCCTTGACTGAAATCAATTTTTATCTTTTTATCATTCTTCCTGGACTCTGTCAACTCCGACAAAATTGATGGACTCGTATAAAGTCGTCATTCCCGCGGAGGCGGGAATCCAGGCCCTGCACAACCTATTAAAAGCACTGGATTCCCTTTTTCATTCGACTCCCTCCGGGAGTCTCCTTTTAAGGTCGGGCCGCTCGGCTTCGCCGAGCTTTCGAAGAAGCTCCCTTTGGGAGCTGATAAGCCGACCGGACGGAATGACGAAAATGGGTTTTTGGCGACTTCTTACGAATTCATCAAAATTAATAATCAAAAAATTATTATCTTTTTACAATCCGCAGCCCTTCCCTGATCTGGTTGGAGGGATGAATAACAACCTCTTCTCCTTCCTTGAGCCCTTTTTGAATTTCCACCTCAAAGGCCCCCTGCCGGCCCACCTCCACCTCGCGCCGTTTGGCCCTGCCGTCCTGATGGACGAAAACCGCCCGACTCTGTCCGACTCGAAACAGAGCGCTGGCCGGTATTTTCAAAATTCCTTCTCCTTTCCAGATGATGATCCGGGCCTCGACCCGGAAACCGTCTCCCAGGGAGGTCGACGGATCTACAAAGTCGGCAATGACATTGACCCGTTTTTCTTCGACGCCTAAAGCCGACACCTTGGTAAATCCCCAAGGCTCCACCAGCCGCACCCTGGCCTGAAGTGGTTGATCTCCGCCCCAGTTTTCCAGCAAAACGGTGTTGCCCGTTTTGACCTTAACGGCCTCGGTGGTCAGCAGATCAATCACCACCTCCAGTTGAGAAGGATTCCCGAGCACTAAAAGTGGTGTCCCCGGCACCACCACCTGCTCGTTTTTTTCCATAACTTTGAGCACCCGACCGGCCACCGGAGAACGGACAGAGATGATCTTGGGTTCCCCTTTTCCCTCTTCCAGGGAAATCAGTCCGGATCGAATGGCTTTGATCTCAAAGGCCGCAGCCTGGGCCTTCATTTTTGCAGCATCAAATTCTTCAATCCGCAATTTTTCCGCGTCCCTGGCCAATTCCAGTTCTTGATGGGTGATTAATCCGTTTTTATGCAATTGTTCCGTCCGCTGCCTCTCCCTCCGGAACTTTTCAAGATTAAGTTGTGTCTGCCGGATCAGGATCTCGGCCTCCCGATGCAGGGCCTGGGCGGCTTGAAGTCTGGCCCGAATCTCGGTTGATTCCCGTTTTCCCAGGGGCAAAGGGTGTATCACGGCCACGGTCTGATTGAGTCCCACAGGATCTCCTTCTTTCAACTGGATACGGGTCAAACGGCCGGATACGGGGGAAGAAACAACAAAGCGATCTTTGGCCCGGGTTTCCCCTTCCTCATCCACTGTGACCATCAACATTCCTTTTTGGGAGGACTGTAGATCCACTTCCAGCGGAGAAGGAATCATGACCCAGACGACGACGCCTAATAAAATAAGGGCCAAGAAAATGGTGAGGAATGTCTTTCTTTTATTTTTTTTCATCATGAAGACCTCATAAAAAACCGGATTTATTCCCTGGTTTTCAACACGGCGATGAGATCCAGATGACGCAATCGCCGGCGAACAAAAAATCCGGAAATGAAGGCGGCCAGGATAGTGACGGCCAGAGAATAGATTACACTTCTCCCGGTCAGAACCAGAGGGAAACGGTAAAGTTCCGTTTCCAGGGCCTTGGACATGAGCCAACAAAAATAATATCCAAGGATCAGCCCCACAGGCAGGGCCATTAAGGTCAGAAAGGCCTGCTCGCCCAGAAGGATACGGGCAATCTCCTGCTCTGTGAATCCCAGGACCCTGAGGGAGGCCATTTCATGACCCCTTTCGGAGAGAGAAATCCGGGCACTGTTATAAACCAGTCCAAAAGCGATCACCGAGGCGAAAATGATCAAGACGAAGGTTGATATTAACATGCTTTGAGCGATAGTGTCCCGAAAACTCTGAATCATATGTTTGCGGAAGGCGACTCCGGCCACGGCCGGAGTCTTTTTGATTCGGGTATAGAAACCCGTTTCCTTAAGGGGATCGACGGTTAAAAAAGCCCCGGAAATAGACGAACCTTCCTGCAGGTATTTATTCAAGGCGCTGATATCCATATAAGCGGAGATCCCCAGCAGTTCCTCAATAATACCGGCCACCGGAATGGTCAGGGTCGGGCGTTTTCCCTCCAGGACGTCAACCGAAAGAAAATATCCCGGTTTGACCTGCAGCGCGTCAGCCAACTGTTTGGTAAGTAACAGACCGTTGGCCGGCAACTTAACCGGCAGGAGGTCTTTGTCCAGCAAAGATCTCAATTGACCGTTGGGGAGAATCCCCTGGATTCCGATCCGTCTCTGGCGGTGTTCGAAGCGCAAGCGGGCCGGGACCAGACGAAAGGATTCTACCTTGAGGACTCCCGGCAAACGTGCGGTGTCATAACGGGCACCCGAACCGAGAGGATGGTTGAAAATCAGCATGGCATCCTCCCGCTGTATGGTCTCAAACTGGACCTTTATCAAATATTCAACGGCATCATAACTGTATCGCCCCACCAGAAGAATGGCCGCGGCAAAATCGATGCCAAGTAAGGTAAAACCGGCCTTGGCCCGGTTCCTCCCCAGGTTACGGATAATCATACGCAAGGCCGGTGAGAGGAACCTTTGCAGCCCGATTCGTTCAATCAAACCCGAATGAAAGCGGGCCGGCGCTTCCGGACGCATGGCCTCGGCCGGAGGCATGGAAACGGCCTTCCGGACCGATAAAATGGCCCCCAGACCGGCGGCTGCAAAACTTATAAAAATAACCAGGATAATTAAATCAGGGCGGATTCTGGAATAAAAGATCGGAAAACGATAAAACTGCTGATAGAGCTCGGCGATGAGATTGCCTAACCAGAGTCCTAGAATGGTGCCGGGCAGAGATCCGGCGAAAATCACCGCCAAGGCAAACTTGAGGTAGTGAAACCCGATCGCCAGGCTGCTATATCCAAAAGCCTTTAAAAGGGCGATCTGGCTTCGTTGCATGGTAATCAGGCGGGAGAGGACGATATGAATCAGGAAAACGGCGACTCCCAGGAAAATGGAAGGGACGATCATACCCGAAACCCGGTTCTGAGCAATTTCATCGGACAGGAAACGGTGGGAGAGCTGGTCTCCCCGGCCATAGGCCCCCAGGCCCCCATAGGGTTCAAGCAGCCGGTCCAGCCGGGCAATGACCTCAGCCTCCTGGGTTCCCGGAGCCAGGGTCAATGACAAATCATTAAAGGCCCCTTTCATTTGAAAGGCCGGGCCCATGGCCTCCCGGCTCATCCACAGGACCCCGAAACGTTTGCTGTCCGGCAGGATGGTCCCACTGGGCAGTTCGATGACGTATTCCGGGGAAAGGGCAACCCCGACGATGAGTAACCGCTCCCAGCGTCCGTTGATCACCGCCCCCAAGGTGTTGCCGGGTTTTAGGTTGTTGGCCTGGGCAAAGGCTTCACTGACGATAACCTCGTTTCTTCTCCCGGGTTCGATGGTCCGGCCCTGCCTCAAGGCCAGAGCATTGAGCAAAGGCTGGCCTGATTCAGGAATGGAAACCAGCCGGCCGGTAGCCGGTTCCTTCAGACCGGGTACATCCAGGATCACTTCAAAGACGATCCGGGTCTGAAGGGTCGTGACCCCGGGAATGGCGGCCACGGCCGAACTCAGGGATTCCGGCGCTCTTTTTAACTGGGCGAAGACTTCGGCGAAACGGTATTCACTATAATAGGCGGATTGGGAAACCACCAGCGACTGAAAGGTGTTGTGCATGGTCACAAAGGCCGAAAGTCCGCAAAGTACGACCACGGCCACGGCTGCCGCCTGTCCCCGGTAGTGGACGAGATCGCGCAGGAGTTTCCGGTCGAGGGGGGTCATTTTTTTACCAGCTTAAGTCTTTGGGGGAAGCCTTGATCCGGTTTTGTTGAATATCAACGATCCTGCCGTTGCTGATGCGGATGATCCGATCAGCCATGGAGGCGATGGCCGCATTGTGGGTAATAACGGCCGTGGTGGTCATGAGCTGCTGGTTGACCTGCTGAAGGGCCTCCAAGACCCGGATGCCGGTGTTAATATCCAGGGCGCCGGTCGGCTCGTCGCAGAGCAGGACATCAGGCCGTTTAACGATGGCCCGGGCAATGGCGATA
>JACQYK010000091.1 GCA_016208255.1 Deltaproteobacteria bacterium
AAGGCGGTATTGATAACCGACCCGGAAGGAAACCAGTCTTTAACCGAGATCGAGATTCAGGCCCACTCTGACGGGGATTGTCTACCGATCAATGATCGGCAGACCTCTCACTGGATCAACCTCACTCTCCCCCAAAAAATCAGGGAGGGAAGATATCGTCTTCAATTGGATTTCTGCCGGAGACCCTTTGAACAGATGCCCTTAAAAATCATATCCAATGAATTCGAGGTCTTTTCTCCTGAACCAGAAGGATAAGTATTTTACCCCTGATTTAATACGGTTTGGACCCGGTCGCGGTATTCCTTGCTCTTTTCGTCGGCGGCCAGTAAGTCGATATCTGCCGGCGATGAAACCCCCAAGCCCAGTTCCACGGCCCGGGCGATTTGTTCCTGTTCAAAAATTTTCTTGTTCATGATGGCCGCATTGCTCCCCAGATGCTTTAAGACCGCCACCCCCACCGCGTCCACGGCCACCCGGTCGGCAGAGGCCAGGAAGACATCCCCTTTAGCGGCCTTCCCGGTTGCCGGTCCGCCGTCCACAAAGGCATCGACTCCATCGAGAATAACCAGCTGGGGTCTGAAGGGCTGATTGATTTCGGCAATCAGTTTACGCTGGTGGGGAGAGGTATGGAGTTCCCTCATATAATCGAATCCATGCCGGGTGGTGGGAACGACCCCGACATGGAGCTTTAGGGACATGGTAAAGATTCCGCCGAATTGATGGGTTTTCAAACAGCCGGTGGAAACTAGGCATTCGGCCTCCAGAATAGGCCGGGCGATTCGAAAACCATTCTTCCAGTGACTGTCTTTGGGAAGGATCTCCACCCAGTCTTTTTTATCCAAAGCGTCGAAGTTGATGATTTTGACATTCAATTTTTCCAGGAGAGGCACGATCCCCTTTTGTTCCATCACCTCCCGGGTCAAGGGATAACTCCTTTCCCCCAGGCGGATTGACTTGGCCCCCATGGCCCACAGTTCTTCCGCCAGGGCGGTCAAGGTATCGTTATGTGTGGAGCCGGGGGTGATATCGGCGGTATTGAAGTTCGGTTTGATGAGCACATTTTTCCCCTTTACCGGATTGATCCCCAAGGCCCTTAAGGAGGCCTGCACCCCTTCTTTTCGATTCCCGGTCTTTTTTAAAGCCACAGCGGTTTTTTGGGCGGCCATAACTTCCTCCCCTTTTAATCCCAACAAGACGGCTCCACCGGCCATCCCGGTAAATTTTAGAAAATCTCTGCGGTTTAATCGAGCCATGGTAAACCTCCCGGAAGGAGTTGCTATTTTTCCCCAGAAAAAATCAACATCCACAAACCCAAGACAATAACGAGAAGCTTTCCTCCGTCTTTCTCATATGGGGGAGAAACAGCTTATGGACCACGGATTGGGTCTTATCTCCGAATTCAGCCGGGAAAATCGTCCCGAAAGTGGTAGACAGGGATTTAAGGTCTAAAAATTTCTCCGTCTGTCCTGATTTTACACATTTTATCATATTTGAAACCAACGGCCAAGGACTATTCCCGAGTACAGTTGAAAAGTTCCTTTTTAATGCTTAAATTTATGATCTATTAAATTTTTATTCTGAGGTAAAAATGAAAAAAAACTTAAGATTAGCGTCCAGTGAAGGGCCCGGCCTGCAACTAAAAAATAAGGAGTGGGTTGTTTGCCCTTCTGATGATGAACTGCTGGATGCCTACTCTCAGGCTGTTATTAACGCGGTGGATATCGTAAGTCCATCGGTCGTTAATATAGATGTCAGCCGCAATCTGAAGATAAAACAACGTAATGGGGCCCTTATTTCCAAGGAAATCAAAGCCAATGGCTCAGGTTTTGTTTTTACGCCGGATGGATTCATCCTGACCAACAGCCATGTGGTTCATCAAGCCAGTCAAATAACGGCAACCCTGCCTGATGGCCGCACTTTCCCCGGAGATATGATCGGGGACGATCCGGACACGGATCTGGCGGTCATCAGGATACACACGCCAAAACTGACTTTTGCTTGTTTGGGAGATTCAGAAAAAATCCGTGTGGGTCAACTGGTCATTGCCATCGGTAATCCTTATGGGTTCCAATGTACGGTAACTTCGGGGGTCATCAGCGCCTTGAGCCGATCTTTAAGGTCCATGTCCGGCAGACTGATTGACAATGTTATCCAGACCGATGCGGCCCTGAACCCCGGCAATTCGGGAGGACCGCTGGTTACCTCCAAGGGGGAAGTCATTGGAGTCAATACGGCGGTCATTCAGTCCGCTCAGGGAATCTGTTTTGCCATCGGTATAAACACGGCCAAATTTGTGGCTTCCAGACTCATTAAGGAAGGAAAGGTCAGGCGAAGTTACATAGGCCTGGGAGGGCAAAATATAACTCTTCATCGCCGAATAGTACGTTTTTATAACCTTCCGCTGGAAACGGGTGTGTTGGTCTTGTCGATAGATAATAATAGCCCGGCGAAAAGGGCCGGTTTATACAAGGGGGATATTATCGTATTTTTTGACGACCAGCCTATCAGGGGCATTGATGATTTGCATCGTCTGTTAACGGATGAAAAGGTGGGAATCAATTCAAAAATAACCGTTATCAGGGCTTCGGAATCGTTGGTCCTGGACATCGTCCCTGAAGAATCCCGCAGCAGGCCCGTCTCCTAAAAGCCAGAAGGCTCGAATCCTCCATTTTCAGGATTTTATTGACATTTCTTCTTTCTCCGCTGATGATGTCTTCAAAAAAACTGCTGAGCTCATCAAAGGAGAACCATAGATTTGGATTACCGATTCTTAAAAATGTCAAAAAAGGGCCGGGTTTATATCGTCCGTATGAACCGACCCAGGGAACGCAACGCCCTTTCCGCCGGTCTGATCAAAGAGCTTATCGAAGTCACCGATCAGATTAGAGGGGACCTGTCATCCAGTGTGGTGATCTTATACGGCCAGGAAGAATTTTTCAGCGCCGGGGCCGACTTGAAAGATCCCAAACGGTCCAGAACGGGACCTGTATCCGCCCAGCGCCGAATTTTGCTGGAACGGGGTCCTCGAATGTGTCAGGTCTGGCAGGATCTGCCGCAGGTCACTTTTGCCGCCCTGGAA
Source organism: Deltaproteobacteria bacterium (assembly GCA_016208255.1). Lineage (GTDB taxonomy): Bacteria > Desulfobacterota > RBG-13-43-22 > RBG-13-43-22 > RBG-13-43-22 > RBG-13-43-22. Next base: position 3,080 of record JACQYK010000091.1, read on the forward strand.
GGTTTTTGTCTGGGAGGGGCGGTTTCCTTGGCCATGTCCTGCGATTTTCGTATCATGTCCGAGAAGGCTTTTATCCGAATTCCGGAAATTGATTTAGGGATGAATTACAGCTGGGGATCTCTTCCCCGTCTGGTCAATCTGGTCGGTCCGGCCAAGGCCAAACAGTGGGTTATTTTTGCCGATAAGAAGGTGGAATCCTCGGAAGCCTGGCAAGCAGGATTTGCTCAATGGCTGGTCCCGGCGGGCAAATCCCTGGAAAAGGCCCTTGAGTTGGCCGAAATCATAGCTGAAAAACCCCAGGCCCCGGTGATGATGACCAAACAGACCATCAACGCCATTACGGCCGCCCCCCAATTCATTACCCATATGGATGCCGATCAATATGCCTTGACGGTAATGTCTGAAGACTATAAGGAAGGGGTGGAGGCCTTTCTGCAGAAAAGAAAGCCGGTTTTTAATAAGACGCTCCCCGAATAAACAGTCATGCCAGGCCTTTTTTGGCGTGACACCGCCAAACATGAAAATAAGCTCGTTGGGTTGTGAATCCTATTTTCGCACTAAGTCAAAAGGAATAAAAGGGGATCTTCTCCGGAAGCAGATCCCATAAGAATAAAGGGTGGAGATTACTCGGATGTTGAAAATGCCGAGGATGCCTTCGATTCTTTCTTTCCCCCTCCACCCTTCCTGGAGTCCTTTTGGGAAAGACGCTCCAGGACCTTTTCGCAATAGACCTGATTTTCCTCCAGCAGGGGGGAAGCCCGGCGCATCATATTCAGTTTCATGATCTGGAAGTTGAGCCGTTTCATCAGGCGGTATTTTTCATCCACATCTTCCATGCCTCTCAGTAAATCCCGTAATTGGACAATCTCCTTTTTCAGTTCCAGTTCAGGCGGCAGGCAATCGGCATTTTTTAAAATCTTATAGGCCAGGCGCAGTTCTTCAGGAATACCGCTTTCATCCTCCAATTGAAGGGGTTTGCCTTTTCCGGGCAGGTTATCCAGTTCGCCTTTCAGGATGGCTTCCTGGATTTTTCTTTCGGCGACGATCTGAGAAAAAAACATAAGAAAACACACCTACTTGGATAAATCAGGTAAAAACATAAAGTGTATGGTCTACGGATTGTTTTAGACCTTAAACCTCAAACCTTGTACCTCGAACCCTTCTTTTATGTCAACCCCCGATTTTAGACATTTGTCGCTGGCATTTTCGGGGAAGGGGATTCATTTGGAGAGGATGTTCCTTTGGTTTCCGGGTAATCGTTTCTCGAATGATCGATTCCAATTCCGCATCCGACACTCCCTCCCTCAGGGGAGTCCGCAAATCAGTTTCATCATCGGAAAAGATGCAAACCCTCAGCCGTCCTTCAGCGGTGAGGCGAAGACGATTGCAGGAAGGACAAAAATGTTCGCTGATAGGGCTGATTAATCCGATTTCTCCCCTCGCCCCCTCAAAGGCCATCCGTTTGGCCGGGCCGTCAAAATCCTGCCCATTAACCGGGAAAAGGGGACCCAGGACTTCTAATCGGTTGATAATTTCTTCCGAGGAGAGAAACCTTTCCGCACTCCACCCGTTTTCCGGTCCTACCGGCATAAACTCAATAAAACGGATATGATACGGTTTTTCATAAGACAGGCGGCCAAAGGCCAGGATTTCATCATCATTGATCCCCTTTAAGGCCACGACATTGATCTTGATCGGGGAAAAACCGATGCGCTCGGCCTCTTGTATCCCTTCCCAGACCTGATTAAAAAAATCGAAGTGGGTGATCTCATTAAATTTTTTGGAATTCAGCGTGTCCAGGCTGATGTTAATTCTTTTAACACCCACCTCCCATAAGGAGCGGGCTTTTTCCGCCAAAAGGACCCCATTGGTGGTCAGGCTGATATCCCGGATGCCCGGAATTTCCCCCAAGGCTTTAATCAGATCGCCAATGTTTTTTCGGACCAGAGGCTCCCCGCCGGTGAGACGGATTTTTTCAATACCCAGACCGACGCTGAGCCGGGCTAACCTCCCCAATTCTTCATAGGTCAGGATATCTTCATGAATAAGTTTGGGCACCCCCTGTTCCGGCATACAATAAATACATCGCAGATTACAGCGATCGGTCAAAGATATCCGGAGATAATTGATCCGGCGGTTAAAAGAGTCAAAAAGCATTAAGATAGACCTGATGTTTTTTAAAGTTGCAATAATATGTCTTTTTAAACATAATAATAACAATATAGATTTTGTCAACCTTTTACCCCCGAGGGGTTTTAAATAAATCGCAGGGAACCTAAATTTTATGAAGCCGTTTTTTCAAGTCAAGACATCGGAAGAAATTCACAAAATCATTCAAACCCTGCCCTGTTTGCCCGAAGAAAAAATTGGTTTAAATGACGGATTGAACCGGGTTTTGAGCAAAGCTGTTTTTTCCCCTGAAGACCTCCCTCATTTCCCCAGGGCCACTATGGATGGATTTGCCGTCCGGGCCAGGGATACCTTTGGGGCCTCGGAGGCGGTACCGGCCCTGCTGACCCTGGCCGGTGAGATCGGCATGGGTCAGCAGGCCAGGGAACCCATCGAGCCCGGCTATTGTTTCCGCATTGCCACCGGGGGGATGTTGCCGCCGGAAAGTGACGCCGTGGCCATGATCGAACATTCCCAACAGCTCGACGATCAAACCATAGAAATTTTCAAGCCGGTTTCTCCATTGGATTATGTCATCCAACCCGGGGAAGATATAAAAAAAGCCCAGCCCGTTTTGCCGGCCGGGGTCAGGCTGCGCCCCCAGGATCTGGGAATTCTGGCCGGCCTGGGAATTACTGATTTTCGAGTCTATCGTCAACCCAAAGTCGCGATTATTTCCACCGGGGATGAGATCGTCTCTGTTGAAGAGCAACCTCCCCCTGGTTTCATCCGGGATATTAATTCCATTACCCTGCAAGCCCTGACCGCCAAAGTCGGAGCCCTTCCTGACTTTTTAGGAAGGACCAGGGATAATTATGAACAATTGAAGGCCCTTTGCGAAAAAGGTTTGAATCAGGCCGATATGATCCTGATCTCCGGGGGGAGTTCTGTAGGTGCCAGGGATTATACCCTGGAGGTCATTCATAGTTTTCCGGGTTCAGAGATTCTGGCCCACGGGATTTCCATCAGTCCGGGAAAGCCCACTATTCTGGCCAGAATCGGCGATAAGATCCTCTGGGGGTTGCCGGGTCATGTGGTTTCGGCCATGATTGTTTTTACCCTTTTTGTCAAAACTTCTCTGCATCAGTTGGAGGGGGAAACCATCAGCAAACAGCCTCCGGGATTCCAGGCGCGATTGTCGCGGAATATGGCCTCTTCCCAGGGACGGGAAGACTACATCCGGGTTTCCCTTGAAAAACAGGGGACGGAGTGGCTAGCCATACCCATCCTGGGTAAATCCGGACTGATTTCAACCATGGTCAAGGCCGACGGGCTGATTCGAATCGATCAAAACTGTGAAGGGCTGGAGAAGGGGGAGTGGGTGGAGGTCATGTTGTTTTAATAACGACTTTCATCAGACAGGATTAACAGGATTTAAAGGATATATCTCTTTCACCCTTTCTGGAAGAAAGGCTGAAAAAAACCTTTTCGCCAAAGGCGAAGCAACGGGTTTCCCCTTTCATCCGGAAAGGGGAAACATGATCTTGTCTATCTTGTAAATCCTGTCAGGAAATTTCTTTAATTTATGTGATTAGGAGTCCAAGAGGAAAACATCATGAAACGAAAAATATATCTTCATATGAAACCGCTGGAAGAAACCAGAGAAATCTTTATGAATTGTCTGGATTATGGCCGGATGTTGGCCGGGGAACGGATCCTCACCTCGGAAAGCAGGGGGAGGATTCTGGCTGAGCCGGTCTTTGCCAGGTTTTCTTCCCCGAATTTTCATGCCGCGGCCATGGACGGTATCGCCCTTTTGGCCGATGACACCTTCGGGACCACCGTTGATCACCCCAAACAGTTCCGGATCGGAAAACAGGCCTTTTGGATCAATACCGGCCAGCCCCTGCCGGAGGGAACCAACGCCGTCATCATGGTTGAACAGATTAACATGATCGAAGAAGATCTGGCCGAGATTCAGGCCGCGGCCTTTCCCTGGCAACATGTGCGAAAAATGGGAGAGGACCTGGTGGCCACCGAAATGCTCCTGCCCCGTGGACATCGCATCACGGCTTATGATTTGGGGGCTTTAATCGCCGGGGGTGTTTTTGAAATACGGGTATTCCAAAAACCCAAGGTAATTCTGATTCCGACCGGGTCCGAACTGGTGGAATGGCAGGAAGTGGCTGACGGATCATTGCCCCCCGGCAAGGTTCCGGAATTTAATACCATGATCCTTTCCGGATTGGTGCAGGAATGCGGGGGGGAGCCGTTTCGCTGGCCCATCATCCGCGACAAAAAGGAATTGATCCAGGAGGCCCTGACCAGAGCGGTGGCTTCCGATTGCCAAATGGTTATCATCAACGCCGGCTCCTCATCCGGCAGTGAGGATTACAGCCTGACGGCTATTGAGAGTCTTGGAGAAATCCTGGTCCACGGCGTGACCATCATGCCTGGGAAACCCACCATACTGGGGATCATCCAGGGCAAGCCGGTCATAGGAAATCCCGGTTATCCCGTCTCGGCCACCATCTCCTTTGAACAATTCGCCCGGCCGGTCCTTTTTAAAATGCAGGGGATCCTGGCGCCGGAGCGAAAAAGGGTTTCGGTCTTCCCGGCCCGTTCTTTCCCTTCCAAACTGGGTCAGGAGGAATTCCTGAGGGTCAACCTGGGCCGGGTGGGTGAGAAGATCATAGCCAACCCGCTGCCCCGGGGGGCCGGGACCATCACCTCCCTGACCAGGGCCGATGGAATTATCCGAATTCCGGCCAATTCGGAAGGCATCAACCTGGAGGAACCGGTTCAGGCCGAACTCCTGCGCGAAGAGTCGGTTTTGTCCCGCACCGTGGTTATTGTCGGCAGTCACGACAATACCCTCGACCTCCTGGGAAATTTTTTAACCAACCAACATCCTCAATTCCGTTTGACCTCCAGCAATGTTGGGAGTACCGGGGGATTGATGGCCCTGAAACGGGGAATCGCCCATCTGGCCGGCTCTCATCTTCTCGATCCGGAAACCGGAGGATACAACATCACCTACATCCGCCGGTTGATTCCCGATGTTCCGGTCAAAGGGGTCAACCTGGTGCTTCGCCAGCAGGGATTAATCCTGGGCCGGGGAAATCCCAAAAAAATTGCCGGTCTGGAAGACCTGACCCGAAAGGATCTGACTTTCATCAACCGCCAGGCCGGGTCCGGAACCCGCATCCTCCTGGATTTCCGTTTAAAGGAATTAGGACTTGACGCGGCCCTGATTCGCGGATATGAGGAAGAAGAATTCACCCACATGGCCGTGGCCGTGGCCGTCTTAAGCGGCCGGGCCGATGTGGGGCTGGGGATCTATGCCGCGGCCCGGGCCCTGGACCTGGATTTCATCCCGGTGGTGCAGGAGGAATACGACCTGGTCATTCCGGAAAAATTCTTTGGAGATGAAAAGATCCAGGCCCTGTTATCCGTCATCCGGTCGGCTGATTTTCAGGAAGCGGTCAGGGCCCTGGGGGGCTATGACCTTTCCCTCACCGGGAAAATTGTGTTTTAAACCTGTCAAATTTTTAATAAGTCAAAAATAAATGACAAGTTCGTAAAAAGTCGCCGGAAGCCCGAATTCGTCATTCCGGCGAAAGATGGAATCCAGTGTTTTTAATTAGTTATAATTGATTTTCCCTTTAAACCCATCTATCCTCTCATAAAAAATATGGAGAAAGGATATCTTTCATGGATGACAAGGAAGTCACATCGATCATTGAGACCTTCATTCGAACCTCCCCGGAAAACTCATTGAAAAACGAGGCCAATGAACCGGCCTGGGATGAACCCTTGATCGGCTTCTCTTCCGGCGCCGACCCCATTTACCAAAGTTACCAGGAACACGTGGGCGACTTTCACTTCCTGCCCGAGGAAATTTTCAATCTGACCTTTCCCGATTCACCGGCCAAGCCGGAAGAATTAACCGTCATCAGTTGGATCCTTCCCCAACGGGAGGTGACCAAAGCGGACAACCGGGCGGAGGACTTTTATCCCTCGGAGCGATGGGTCAGGGCCCGTTTTCCGGGAGAGGATTTCAACATCCTGCTCCGTAAGCATGTGGTAGAGGAACTGGGTAAAAAAGGTATTCAGGCGGTGGCCCCGGTCCTTTCCCCGGAATGGAAGATCGTCATGTCACCCAAGTTCGGTCTGGCCTCCCGCTGGTCCGAACGCCATGCCGCCCATGCTTCGGGTCTGGGGACCTTCGGGCTTTGCGACGGATTGATCACTCCCAAAGGCAAGGCCCACCGGGTGGGAACCGTTGTCGCCCGAATGGTGATTCCGCCCACCCCGCGGCCTTATCAGGATCATCAGGAATACTGCCTTTTCTTCTCCAAGGGCGGTTGTATGGTCTGCGCCGAACGCTGTCCGGTCGGGGCCATCACCGAAGAAGGCCACGATAAAAAAAAGTGCTGGGACCACGCCGGCGGCACCTGCGGGAAATACGTCAAAGAAAAATTCGGGTTTGACGGTTATGGCTGCGGGTTGTGCCAGACCGATGTGCCCTGCGAAAGCGGCATCCCGGTGAAAGGAAAATAATTAACAGAAGGCGGTAAAACCTCTTTTTCTGCAGGTTGATCAAAAAGGTCCAGATACAAGGCGCCCCGAAATTCCGAGGAATGAGGCGTACATAGAAGTACGCCGCAATGACGAGGGATGAGGGCAACGCAGTAGATGGGCCTTTTTCAGCAACCTGTTAAGAGGTGGAGTGAAGGAAGAAGGAATCTTGACATGAGCGCAGAAAAACACTCCCATCATTTTGTCGATCAATATGAAGGCCTGGTCGGTTTTGGCCTGGACCGGGAAACCGATGAGAAATCTTTAATGGTTTACCTCCAGAAATTCTCCGATGACACCCTGCTGGCCTGTCTCTTACCCCGTTTGAAAGATCA
>JACQYK010000338.1 GCA_016208255.1 Deltaproteobacteria bacterium
ATTGATCCGTCTGAAATTACCACTCCCCCTGACCGGATTTGGAATCACCATGATCGGTCCCACCTTACTGCAATACGGGACCGAGGAGCAGAAAAAAAAGTACATCCCCCAGATCGTTCGGGGAGAAATCCGCTGGTGCCAGGGTTATTCCGAGCCGAATGCCGGGTCGGACCTGGCCAATATCCAGACCAAGGCCGTGATTGATGGGGACGATTATATTCTCAACGGCCAAAAGATTTGGACCAGCGGCGGGGATATGGCCGATTGGATCTTTATGCTGGGCCGGACCGATCCGGGGGTAAAAAAGCAGATCGGCATCACCTTTTTGCTGGTTGATTTAAGAACCCAGGGGATCGAAATCCGGCCGATCAAACTGATCAGCGGGGCCAGCATCTTCTGCGAGGTCTTTTTTGAAGATGTGAGAGTCCCTCAAAGGAACGTCCTGGGCCGGGTGAACGGAGGATGGGAAGTGGCCAAGGCCCTGCTGGGCCACGAACGGACTTCGATTGCCACTCTCGGCACCAGGAGTGTGACCGGGAAGGCCGAAAACCCCGTGGCGGTGACGGCCAGAAAGTACATTGGTTTAAGCAATGGAAGGCTGAACGATGAAGTGATCCGAAACCGGATGGCCCAGATCCAGATGGATGAATCCTGTTTCCAGCTTACGGTGCAGCGGAACAGCGACAACATCAAAGCCGGTCACCGGCCCGGGCCGGAGAGCTCCATTTTCAAAGTCTACGGAACGGAGCTGAACCAGAGGCGGCAGGAGCTTTTGGTTTCCATTCTCGGCCCGGAGTGTCTGGGCTGGGAAGGTGAAGGTTTTGAGAAGGACGAACTGGAGCTGTGCCGGACCTGGCTTCGTTCCCGGGGGAACACCATAGAGGGCGGCACCTCCGAGATCCAGCTGAATATTGTTGCCAAACAGGTCCTTGGGCTTCCCGATAAATAGGGGGGCCAAAACCCGTTCAGCGTTCGGCGAAAAGCTATTTTTGTAAATAGGGGATGTCCCTAAATTGCTAACTTTTGCAAGATTCGTTTCTCGTTTCTCGTCTTTTAACCAGCAACAAGCAACCACACATTTTCCTGCTCTGATTGGATGGTGTCTATGCCCGCATTAAAGGAAAAAATCCTCACCCTTTCCGAAGCCGCCGGTCTGATTCCTGACGGCGCCCGTATCCATATCGGGGGTTTTTCCGTCCATAACCACCCCATGGCTTTTGTCCATGAGCTTATCCGAAAAGGGGTCAAGGACCTCACCCTGGTAGGGCATGTCGGTACCTGTGAAATCGATATCCTGGTGGGTGCGGGCAGTGTCAAGAAGGTTGAGATTTCTTATGTCGGCCTGGAGGAACATGGGCTGGCCCAAAACTACCGCCGGGCGGTGGAAAAGGGCCTGATCGAGCTGGAAGAATACAGTGAACCGGTCTCTTTCGAGAGATTTGCCTGCAGTTCCAGGGGGCAGTCCTTCTTCACCACTCAGGAGATGCTGGGGACCGACCTTCCCAAATACAACCCCAAGATAAAGGAAATGATCAGTCCCTATAACGGGCAAAAGTATCACCTGGTGCCCGCGGCGGACCCTGACTGGGTCGTCCTCCACGCCCCCATGGGTGATAAATACGGCAATGTCTTGTTTTTTGAACGGAGGCAGCTGCCGGAGAGGCTGGATGAGACGGCCGGGCAAAGCTGTGCCAATGTTATCGTAACCGTGGAACAGATTATAAGCCGGGATCGGGTCATGGGGCTGTCACACCTCAATGTCCTCCCCAGGTTCAGGACGACCGCCATTGTCGAAGCTCCTTATGGAGCCCATCCAACCTCCTGCATCAAACTTTATGACCAGGACCGGGAGCACCTGGGGATGTATGCCCGGATGTCCCGGAGGCCGGAGGGATTGAAGGAATATCTGGACAAGTATGTCTATGGCGTAAAGTCACATCTGGAATATCTGAATCTGGTCGGCCTGGAGAGCCTGTTGAAATGCCGGGTCGTGGGAGGTACCCTGGTATGAGCTTACCTTATACTGTTTTTGAAGCCATGGCCGTGGCCATCAGCCACGAACTGAATGATCATGAGAATTGGTTTATCGGCCTGGCCACCGGGGATGCCACGATTCAGATCCTTTCCCGGGTTCCCATAGTCGGCATGTGCCTGGCCCAGCTGACCCATGCCCCCAATTCATTTATGGCCGTGGCCGGCTGGGTGATGAACCCGGTAGTCAGCGAAATCCCGACCACTATGGAAACTGAATTCGGGACGGCCCTTCAGTTCTGGAGGTGCGAATCCAGGGCGACCGGTTATTTGGCCGCCCGGGGGGAATGCGATGTCGGTTTCGGTTCGGCGGCGCAGATCGATAAATACGGCAACTGCAATATTGTCTGTATCGGGGACTACCTGCGGCCCAGGATTCGGCTCATCGGACCCATAAACCAACCGGGACATTTCTCACTGTTCAAGAGGGAGGTTATCATCGTCGATCATGAAAAAAGAAATTTTGTGGATAAGGTGGATTTTATCTCAGGGGTGGGTTATCTGGACGGTCCCGGCGCCCGGGAAAAGGCCGGCCTGACCAGAGGAGGGCCCTGTCTGGTACTGACCGATAAATGCCTCTTCGATTTTGACCCTGTGACCAAGCAGGTCAGGCTGAGGTCCCTGCACCCGGGGGTGACTTTGGAAGAAGTGAAGGCGAACACCGGCTTCACCCATAACTGGATTCCCGACCGGGTCCCGGAAACGCCCGGCCCTACCTCTGAGGAATTGAGGCTGATCAGAGAGGTCATTGATCCCCGGGCGGTGTTAATCCCCCGTTCCTAAGCGGTTCAAAACCCAACAGCCTAAGAGTTTCCGCTCCCTGGGATTAAATCCCAGCTTCCCGGTACTTTTCAAAAAACGCCAGATAAGAACGATTCCCGGACTCCAGCCGTTTCATCACTCCGGATTTAACTTCACCTTGAATTTTTCCGGGAACGCCCAGCTTAGCAGAACCCTCCAGCCTCTCAAAAACTGATGACCTGCTTAACTCCCTGACACTCCAATATAGCGGGAGGCTCTCCTGATAACCACCTCCGAGGGACGTTTAATTCCTAATTTTTTCATTCTGAATTCCAAGGTGGAAGGTTGTAAATCCAGAAGTTCGGCCGCCCCTCCGGGACCGCTGACCCGCCAACCGGTATTTTGCAGAGCCCGCTGGATATGGAGGTGTTCAGCCTCTCTGAGGGTCTCTTTGAGTGTAGTCAGGCCTGTTTTGGATTCCTCCTGCTGAGATGGGGCGATCTCCAATTCCGACAACAGGAAATCAGGTTCGGTGCTGCGGATGGCCCCTCTTTCAATGACGTTTTCCAGTTCCCGCACATTTCCCGGCCAGTTGTATCGGCAGAGGTGATCCAGGAGGGGGTTCGAAAGATTTTTGAATTTTTTATTCATTTTGGCTCCATGAATTTTCAGGAAATAATTGGCCAAAAGGGGGATGTCCTCCTTTCTTTCTCTGAGTGGAGGGACCTTGATGGGGAAAACATTGATCCGGTAATAGAGATCGGCCCTGAATTGGCCCTTTTGGACCAGGGTTTCCAAATCCCGATTAGTGGCTGCTATCAGCCGGAAATCGGAATGAATGGTTTTCGTCCCGCCGACCCTTTCAAATTCTTTGGTTTGCAGAACCCTGAGCAGACGGACCTGAACTTCCAGCGACAACTCCCCGATCTCATCCAGAAAAAGAGTTCCGCCGTCGGCCAGTTCAAACCTCCCGATCCGTCGGCCGATGGCTCCGGTGAAGGCTCCCTTTTCGTGTCCAAAGAGTTCACTGGGAATCAGGCTTTCCGGCAGGGTGGTACACTGGACCCGGATAAAGGGTTTGTCGGCCCGGCGGCTGAGGCGGTGGATTCGGGAAGCCACTAAATCCTTACCCACACCGGTTTCTCCTGTAATTACCACCGTGGTTTCGGTGGAGGCCACTTGATCCACTTGAGAAAAAACCTGGCCGATGGCCGAACTCTGGCCTATAAAGTCTTCGAAGTGCAGGATCTTTTGGCGCTCTTCCTCATAATATTGTTTTTCCTCCCTGAGCTTTTCGCTTTCCAACTGAATTTCCAGGTAGGCCTGGGAGTTGTTAAGAGCGATGGCCGCCTGAGCCGCGAAGTAGGAAAGAAACTCCAGATCGGAATCCCCGAAAGCATTAGAGAGCAGACGGTTGTCGTGATAGAGGACCCCGGACACCTTACCCTGAATAATCAAAGGCACACAGACGCAGGAGCGTATCGATTCACCTGGAGAGGGACCGGTAAGGCGGGGAGATTCATTCTTGATCTGCCCCAATCCTGTACGGGCGACGGACTCGATCATTTTCATAGAGGGACGGAAGTCGGGAGAGAGGATTTCTTCCTGGGTCAGGTTCCTGGAGGCCTTGAGATCGAGCCTCTTCTGCCCCTTGGTCTCTCCCTTCAGCATGAAAATAGCCCCCCTTTCCGCGCCGGTAATCCTATTGACCGTGGAGATGATGTGATGAACCAGTTCCTTACTGTCCCGGATGGTAGCCGTTTCCTGGCTTAACCGCAGGATCTCTTCCAGAAGATTTTCCCGCTGCGGCCGGTCATCCCGGATCAAAAATTTCAGGTCTTCAGGAAAGCCGTTTGGATTGAAGGCGGCAAAAACCTCCCAGGTTTGTCGGGCTGTATTTTCCGCCTTTTTTTCATAGCCTTGTATAAGCTGTCTGCGAGTCAACTCGATCAGTGTATGGCTTATTTCCATCTGATGGCCGGATTCTTCAAGATATCCGAGGGATTTTTCAAGAAGTTGAATGACTGTTTTGGGAGGACTTCCCCGGCGTTCCTGAAGAAAGGCTCGGTAACGGTAAGCGACGCCCTGGCAATATAAATTTCCGCTTTCTATCTGCCTCTGGATTTCCTGGTCCAGGTCCAGATTGTTCAATTTAGGGATCTGCCCGGTTTCGATGGCCCAACAAAAATCCAACAAAATGGGCGCGAAAATGATGTTGACGTGGACCTCCCGGCTCTGATCGAGGCTGGTCTGAAGCAATTCCCGACTCTTTTGGATATTTCCTTTTTGAAGGTAACACAAGGCCAAACCGAATTTGGATATAAAGTAAACCCAGCTGACGTGTTCTCGCTTGGCCTCCACAACGACTTTTTCGAAAAGTTCGATGGATTCATCCAACCGACCCATGGCCATAAAAATATGGGCGATGGCCTGTTCGGCATAAAGGGCCAGGTAGACATCTCCTTTATTACGGTACTGGGAACGGATGGCATCCAGCATACCCAGGCCCTGGGTGGGTTGACCGCATAAGGCATAGCAAAATCCGGCCATTTGGAGTCCCAATACGGAAAATCCGCTAAGGGGTAACCTTTCAACTTCGGATACTGACTGCTCGTAACAGCTAACCGCTTCTTTAAAACGGCCCTGCCAGTAGAAAAAGAAGATGCGGAAGGCCGAGGCCGCCCGGAACAGGGCGGGATTGTCAATCGTTTGGGCCTGGGCCCAAGCCTCCTCAAACAGGATGAAGGCCTCCTTTGCCCGGCCAGAGAGCCATTCGTTTTTAGCCAGGTGCATTTTAAGGAGTGTTAAATCTTCCTGCCGGTTTTTCTTCCCGGCTCGGTCCATGGCCTCCTGGAGCAGGGTCATGACCTGCTGGGTGTCATGCCGGGCCATGGTCAGCTTGGAGTACCTGATAGCTGTTTGGATGAAGAGGTCGTCCGCTTCTTCGGTGTGCTCATTCCGGAGGTTGTCGAGGGCCTTTTTATAACACTGGAGGGCTTCTTCTGTTTTATAAGCCCCCCGCTCCATATCCCCCACTTTGAGGAAACACTTCGCCCTTTCCAATCCTTCTGGAATATAATGCAGATGAACTGCGATTTCCTTGGCCTTGGTCTGATCATCCTGGATCGAATTGGATAAAAAGTAGGCCAGACGACGATGCCATTGTTCTTTTTCTTGCGATGAGAAGGAATCTCTTAACGATTTTTTTTTGCTTCGATTGGTAAAGTAAAAAATACCCTGCTTTTTTTGTGTCAGCCAACCGAGCTGAAGACCTTTTTCAATAACCTCAAATATCTGTGAAGGCTTTTGGTCCGTCAGCTCAGCCAGCCAGTCTATGGAAAATTCCTCTTTGAATAACGAGGCCAGGGCCAATAATCGCCAAGATGAATCCTGATGCTCCATAGAACCCTCTCAAATTTGAAATCTAAATAGAGAAAGTAAAGCAATTTTCATTAAATTAGATTTTCCATTTTGATGGAATAAATAAATCAATATTTAAATAATATCAATTTGTGATTTAAATATCAACTTCCTGGATTATTGTGGAATAAAAATTAAATATTTGCGAATTAGAAATTAAACCTACAGGCTTATTTATTGGAAACTATCTGTTTTTATTCTAATTCTAATTTATTTTTATTCTGGCCCAAGTATTGCAGTCCAAATAAATATAAAAAAGATTTAATGATAAGCAAAATCTAAAACACGTGCTTAGTGAAAACTTGGAGGTTTGGAAAAAATGGGGACGCCAGTTAACCTTTTTATTTCTTCAATATGTTATCTGAAGTTCTCGAGGCCAAACGGCGCATAAGGCTTTACGGATCAACTTCAATCTTAAGAAGGAGGAGACTATGTACGAAGTAGGTGTTGACATTGGAGGAACTTTCACCGACGCTTTTGCCTCAGGCGGAAGCGGTATCATCGCGTCATCTAAGGTACCCACTACCCCGAAGAATCTTTCTCAATGCGTCCTGAAGGCTTTAGAAGAGTTAGCCGGCGAACTCAAAATTCCCCTGGATAAATTCCTGAGCCAAAGCGCCTTTATTTCCCACGGGACGACGGTGGCTCTGAATTCGATCATAACCGGCCAGACCTCCAAAGTCGGTTTTATTACCACGAAAGGCCACCGGGATTCAATCTACATCATGAACCTGGAAGGCCGCTACGCCGGATTGAGTCCGGATCAAATTCAAAACATCTTCCGGACCAAGAAGCCCGCCCCATTGCTGTCAAAGCAGCTGGTCAAGGAAGTCTCTCAGCGCATGGACTACAAAGGCGAGGTCGTGGTTTCCTTGAACGAAGACGAGGTCAGGCAAGCCATTAAGGACCTGGTTTCGGAAAAGGTGCAGGCCATTGCCGTGTCCTTTCTCTGGTCTTTCCTAAATCCCGCACATGAAAAGCGGGTCAAAGAAATTATTCAGGAAATGGCTCCTGATCTGTATGTGGCCTTGTCCCATGAAATCTGTCCTCGGATTCGTGAATATCC
>JACQYK010000092.1 GCA_016208255.1 Deltaproteobacteria bacterium
ATTGCCGGCAACGGGGGAAGGTGAAGGCCCTGCCTCGAATCAAAGTTTGCTGGACTGGCCGGGATTGGGCGATAAGTCACCCTTTGGACAATCCCCAAAAATAAGATCCCCCTTGGTCCGTCCCGCAATTTCAAATAGGTTTGGTTAGTCTTTATCCGTGAGTCAAGCCGATCTTTTCAAACATCCGGGTCAATCCGGTCCCAAGGGCAAAAAGGGATTCGATAGGGAGATTGTCTTCGGCCGTGGAATCGAAAAAGAGGTTGAGACTGGATTCGAGCCCCTCATCCGGTTTCCAGTAACAAATCAGCATCGGAACCTTCGGCAGGGGATGCAGAACCAGAGAAATGTCGGAAGCGTAATGATTCTCCACCTGTCGGCCGTTGAATATCCGGATCATGTCCTCAAAAAAATCGGTATAGATGTCGGCCACCCTTTTTAATGGCTTTTCACAGCGCTGATTGAATAAAGGTCCCCAGGTCCCTCCATTTTTCAATTCCCGAAAGGGAACCCATTTACCGGAAACGGGGATTCCCGCCCCGTCAAAGATGTAATTGAGAACCGGTATGGTTATCCAGTGATGGATATGAATATCCGAAAAAAAATTTCCCTGGGTATCGACACTAAAGTCTTTCCCGAGAATTTTTAGGGTCAATTTGCCATTAGCATATCTTCCACCCGTTCTTTGCGCTGCAGCGGGGAAATCCAGGTTAGAAAGCCTTTTTCTTAAACGTTCAAACCCTTCCCGGAATTCTCTGTCGCTCTCTTCTTCCTTTTTTGGTTTTCCTGCCAACCGCTCCAGAACTTCCTGGTCCAGGCGAGGGCATCCATCGAGACGTTTTTGGCCCTTGAACACAGCCGCCGCAAACGCCAGACAAGTGAGCTCGCCACATTGCCGGCAATTTGATTTTTCCAGCAGCTTCAGGATTTCCATAGGTGTGTTTAGTTGAACCATCAGGGTTATTCCCCTTTTTTTAAAGTAGTAATCGAACCAGTAGGTCGAGAGTTTATCGATGCCGGGTAACTCCTATCTTTAAATATCATAAGGAGGGAAGTTGGTCAATTATTACCGGCTACTTGATTGGCCTAAGAATATCTGATATAGCTTATCGTAACCCATTTATTAATACTGAATTCAGAATTTTAGAGCCTAGAATTCAAGAGGGGACCAATCGCCGTTGAGATAGGCTCTTTATTAAGAATCTATTTATTAAACCTTCATGCTCCACCTTTTGGGGCGTGGAACCCATATCATGAAAATGGCCTTATGTTTATGTGGGACAGGCGCCCTCGCCTGTCATTTATAAATTACAGCCGGGGCGGCTGTGCTACAAATTCAAAGCCTAAAAATCTATTTTCGAACGAAACCTCATGACCCCTGGGTCATCACAAAACATGAAAATGTTATGAGACCAGGGAGTTAGGTCGTCATTCCCGCGAAAGCGGGAATCCAGGTATTCAATAAGCCCAAAGACCCTGGATGCCGGCCGACTCCCAAAGGGAGTCTTTGCTTGAAGTTCGGCAAAGCCGAACGAATCGAGTCCGGCATGACGGAGAACATACAAGCCTTGAGTTTAATATGGGGTTATTTTCATACAAAACCCTCATGCCCCGCGGGGCGCCACGAATAATGAAAAAAGGGGTTCGCCTTACGCCTTACGCTTAACGCCTTACGTATTTTCGTGTTAAAGGAAAGAAATGGATTTTCAAAAACTGAAAAATATTTTATCCAGGGTCGGGGCCGAATATGGCGATCTCCGTTATGAGATCAAAAAAGAGGTCCAACTGGTCTTCAGCGGCCGGGAGCTGACCCAAATCAGTTCCACCACCACCGACGGGTATGTACTGCGGGTCTTGAAAAATGGGGGGTTCTCCAATGTGGTTTTTACCAAGGAGCAGGATGGAGAAAAGGCCATCCGTAAAGCCGAAGAAAATGCCCTCCTGATGGCCCGCTATCTGGACCCGCCGGTCTCTCTGGCCCCGGCGGAAGTGATCCGGGACACCTATCAGCCGATCCTGGAAGAAGATCCAAGATCCATTTCCATGGAGGAAAAACTGGCCCTGACCCGAAGCTATAATCTACGGGCTTTAGAAAAAGAAAAGATCGTTACCACTCAAATCCAATATCTGGAAGTGGTCCGCGAGAAATTTTTTATCAATACCGAGGGAACCCAAATCCGGGAAGACCTGGTAACCACCCGTCTGGGCGGAACCATCACCAGCCAGGACGGCGGACTTACCCAGACCGTCCGGGTGGGCACGGGGGGGAGTTCCGGTTTCGCCCTGTTAAGAAATCAGGAGGCTTTATTGGATGACAAAACGGCGCTGGCTCTCGACCTGCTTAAGGCTAACCCGGTAAACGGAGGGACCTATTCCGTCATCTTGAATCCCGACCTGGCCGGCGTCTTTGCCCATGAGGCCTTTGGCCACTATTCCGAGGCCGACCTGGTCGAAGATTCCCCGTCCATGCTGGAAAAACTCCGAATAGGAAATTTGATCGGGCATCCCAACCTGTCCATCATCGATGACCCAACCCTGCCTTCGCAATTGGGATTCTACAAATACGACGATGAGGGGGTCCCGGCCCGGGCGGTGCCCCTGATCTCCCAAGGGGTGCTCTCCTGCCGTCTCCATTCCCGGCGCACCTCCTCCCGATTCCAAGAACCTTTGACCGGCCACTGTGTGGCTGAAGATTACCGGTATGCCCCGATCATTCGCATGGGGACTATTTATATCAAGCCGGGAGCGGCGACCTTGGATGACCTTCTGGCCCAAATGGGGAACGGGCTTTATCTGGCGGATGCCCTGGGAGGACAAACCAGCGGAGAAAATTTCACTTTCGGGGCCGAATACGGCCGGGTGGTGAAAAATGGCCGGCTGGGTGAAATGGTCCGGGATATCAACCTGTCCGGAAATCTCTATCATACCTTGCGGCATATTGAAGGTTTTGGAAATGACCTGGTTTTAAGCCGTCTGGGGGGCTGTGGAAAAGGACAAATCAATATCCGGTCCTGCCACGGCGGCCCCCATTGCCTGGTTCGGGGTTTGATCGTGGGGGGAAGATAAAAACATGGAACAGTTACTGGAAAGGGCCTCGAAGGCCGGGGATCAAGTGGAGATATATTTTCTGGAGCAAGCCAGCGACAGGATCCAATTTGAAAACGGCCGACTGAAGGATATGGAATCCAAAATGCAATCCGGCTTCAGTTTAAGGATCATCAAGGACGGCTGTCTGGGATTTGCTTATACTAAAAATCTTCTCGACCGGGATGAGTTCCTTAAACGAGCCCTGGATTCTCTGGAGGGGAAAATGGAAGCCCCTTTTTCTTTTCCTGCGGGGAGAGCCCTCCCCCCTCTTAACACCTGCGACCCCATCCTGGAATCTCTGCCCAATACGGCGCTGGTAGAAGAAGGCAACCGTGTTTGTTCTATTCTGCGGACCAAGGCCAAAGGGGAAATCAATGTGTCCATTCAGCGGTCCCTCGCTACCCTTAGACTGTTGAACAGCCGGGGATCGGATTATTCATTACGCAGCTCCTCCTATTATCTGAATCCCTCCCTTTTGTTCCCTGGTTCTCAGGCCGGCCTGGATCGTCCATTCTTGAGTAAAGGGTTTGAACCCTATCCGACAGAAAAGCTGGATTTCCTTCAAACCCTTTTTAACCAGGCCCAGAAGGAAGTCCGTCCCCAACCGGGAAAAATGAAGACCCTGTTTTTCCCCGAAGCCCTTTACGGCCTGATCTGGCGGATTCAAGCCGGGGCCAACGGTAAGAACATCTATGAAAAAACTTCTCCCCTCCTGAATAAAACAGGAGCCCAGTTATTTGATTCCCAAATTACCCTTTATGACGATCCCCTGAATGATCAACAACCCCAGGCCCGAAGTTTTGATGATGAGGGAGTCCCCTGCCGAAAATTTATCATGATCGAACAAGGAGTGATCCAAAATCCTTTTTATGATCTTTTCTACGCCGGGAAAATGAAAACCTCTCCTACCGGACACGGATTTAAAAGCGCCATGTGGGGCGGAGAGACCGTGGCCCTCAAACCAAGGCCGGCCCTGGAATATCTTTATTTAAAGCCGGGGGAAAAGACTTTTTGGGATCTGGTCCAATCCATGGATCGGGGGATTCTGGTCGCCGGTGTGCTCGGGGCCCATAGCGGCAATATTCTGAACGGTGATTTTTCCCTGGGATTGGCTCCGGCCCTTTATGTCGAAAACGGCTGGATTATCGGGAGAGTCAAGGATGCCATGGCCGCCGGGAATATTTATGAGACCCTGAAGGAAGTGTTAGCCCTTGAAGATAAGATCCACGCCAGCTACGGCGGCACCTTCCCGGCTGTTTTGCTGGACCAGGTCAGTGTGGCTTTTTAAGTTTTTCCTAAGGGGGTTTGCTGAAAAATATTTTGACATCCATGTCATTGAAGTTGTAATATATTTTTTCATCTGCCTCCCTAAAACTATTAGACCGAAGAGTCATCTAAAAATCCCGGAAGGTGAATAATTGTAATAAAATAGGAAAGGAAGATAGTATGCACAATCCCAACTTCAGCTCCGGCCCTTGCAGCAAAAGGCCGGGATGGACCCTTGATGGCTTAAAAGACGCTTTGATTGGCCGATCCCACCGCTCTGCGCCGGGAAAGGAAAAACTGGCCAAAGCCATCAACGAAAGCAAAAGAATACTCGAAATGCCTGATAATTATTTGCTGGGCATCATGCCCGGATCTGATACGGGCGCCTTTGAAGCTGCTATGTGGAGTCTGCTGGGTCCCAAACCGGTGACGGTTTTGGTTTGGGAAAGTTTCAGTCAGGGCTGGGCGACGGATATTGCCAACCAGTTGAAGCTTAATCCCAAAGTCATGAAAGCCGATTATGGCAAAATTCCCGACTTGAAATCCGTGGACTGGTCCAACGATGTGGTCTTCGTGGCCAACGGCACCACCAGCGGGGTCAAGGTCCCGAACTGGGAATGGATTCCGGCGGATCGCCAGGGATTATCCCTTTGTGACGCCACCAGCGCCGCTTTTGCTATGGATATCGACTGGACGAAAATCGACGTTTTGACTTTCTCCTGGCAGAAGTGCCTCGGCGGGGAGGCGGCCCACGGCATGCTGGCCTTAAGTCCCCGGGCGGTTCAGCGCCTTGAATCCTTTGATCCTCCCTGGCCTATGCCGAAGCTTTTTCGCCTGAAAAAGGGCAAAACCATCAACCAGGCCATCTTTGTCGGCGAGGTCATCAACACCACTTCCATGCTCTGCGTGGAAGATTATCTTGACGCCCTGAAATGGGCGGGGGGATTCGGCCTCAAGGGCCTCATCAATCGGAGCAAGGCTAATCTGAAAGTGATCGAAGCCTGGGTGGAAAAAACCGACTGGATTGCTTTTCTAGCCGAATCGGCCGAGATCCGCTCCAATACCTCGGTTTGTTTGAATGTGATCTCGGGCAAATTTAAGGCCCTTTCCCGAGAGGATCAGACCAAATTCATCAAGGACGTCGTCAGTGAAATGAGCCGAAAAAACGTTGCCCATGATATCAGCTTCTACCGGGACGCTCCTCCGGGATTCCGTTTCTGGTGCGGCCCGACCATCGAAGCAGCCGATGTAAAAACCGCCCTGGCCGAACTGGAAAAGGTGTATTTGGAAAAGGCAGCGGGATTGTAACTCAAAATAATTTTCTTTTTTATAGAAGAAGAGGGCGGTTCTTTTCGATAATTTTTTCAAAAAGAAGGCGTGCGATCCATCAGCTGAAAGCATTTAAAGGGCGTTATTCAGGCTCAACCAGAGCAATCCAGCAGAAACGTTTCACTCGTGGCTGATTTTGTCGTTAACCATGAAATGATAAGAGAAAAGGTGATATAATAGAATTGAATATTCGTTATTACATTGATCCAGTGACAGAACTACCTAAGAAAAAAATGAAACAAAGTGGATTCCCGCCAGGATGGGATGCTGAACGGGTGAGAAGGGTTTTAGACCATTATAAATCGCAGTCAGAAGAAGAAGCTGTTGCCGAGGACGAGGCTGCGTTCGAAGCTTTAGAACAGACAATTATAGAGGTTCCAACAGAAATCGTCCCGGCAATACGGGAGCTTATTGCAAAACACAAAGCAGCTTGATATGGAGTGGAAGAATGGGTATTTGTTCGTCTCATCCAGAAACTGGAATTTTTTTAAAAAACACCTTAGTACTACAGCGATATTTTTGCCTATGTTCTCCTATATCCGTCATTCCGACATGCTTTAAGCCGGAATCCAGGGACTTTGATTCTTCATTCTCTTGAAAATTCTGGATTCCCGATAAATACATTCGGGAATGACGAAAAAAGTGTCGCTGTAGTGTTAGTAATAAGAGAATTAAATTGGACGAAATAAGTGAATGAAATAAACCACATCCTATCACATTCCCACATTGATTTAGATTCTAAAATGGTGGCCTGACCGTTCGAACCCAAAATTCAATCCAAGGTTATGGACGAATTTCGAAAAGCAGAAAACTGGTTGAATAGTATTTTTTCAGAAGCGAGTTTCTTCCGAAGAAATACACCTCCCAGCCTGGAATCTACAAACCTGATTTTAGATTATCTTAATCGCCCGGATCGATCTTTTCAGTGGCGAATCGTTGTCTCCGGTACAGCCGGAAAGGGGACGGTGTGCCGGACTTGTGAAGACATACTTATACGTTCCGGGAAAAAAGTGGCGACTCTTTTATCTCCACATGTCCAGGTGGTTACCGAACGAATCAGAATTAACGGTCAGCTTGTCGCTGCAAAAGATTTCGCGCAAGGTGTTTTTACGATAAAATCAGCGGCTGAAGCAATAAAAATTGAACCGACTTACTACGAAGCCATTGTGCTAACCGGGGTTTTCACAGCCTGGAAGCATAATTGTGAGATCTTAATTTGCGAGGTCGGACTGGGTGGTGAATTCGACGCGGTTAACGCTGTACAAGGCCCACGAATTGCCGCATCAACTTTCGCCGGCGAGGATCATATGGAAATACTTGGTCCGACGCTGGCCGATGTCGCCCGCACCAAAGCCGGGATTTTTACCTCCGACTCAGTTTACAATCTTAGCTATGAGAAAAGGCATCATCACATTTTAGAGGAGGTGGCCAAAACTAAAGTTGAGCTGATAGAAGGGCCGAGAACAAAACTTAATTGCCTGATCGCCCAAAGAATCTGTGAAAAAGTCTTAAACATAAACGATATTGAATGTAAGGATGTTAAAGCTCCGGCCTGTTGGGAAGAGGTATCAAAGTCTCCAACGGTTATTTTAGACGGTGCGCATTCTAATCCTCGGTTTGAATATCTTTTGCCAAAAATAGCAGAAACTCCCGGTCATAAAGTCGCCATAATCGCTTTAACCAGGAACCATGAAGCGGATCTTAATATCATTCTAAAAGAATTTGATGAAATATTTTTTTGCGACCAGATTCGTTACCGAGACTGTTGGCCTGCCTCGGAATTAATTAAAAAATTTGGCAAAGGGAAATTTGTATCTTCCGATCCTATCGAAACCTTTCATAAAGTTACAACCAGATACAAAAATTCTACCATTATCGTTGTCGGTAGTTTCTATTTATGTGGTGAAATCCGCAATCTTTTCTACCCAGTGGAAGAAATAATCAAACAACGAACGGTGTTTCCTTTGGTGAAAAGACCAGGTTAAGATGAAATATAAGCCAGCAAGTCTCTTAATTTTTGTATTCGCGGCCGTTTTTTCTCTTTGGGCCAGTGCCTTAACCCATCCTTCACAAGTCCAAATCGTTATGCTGGGCGATTCTATAACAGCCCGGGGAAACTGGCCGGCCTTATTAAAGAGGAACGATGTTGGGAATCATGGCGTGGATGGAGATAGGACCAGTGATGTCTTAAGGAGGATGGAAAAATTTACCGGATTAAACCGAAATGGTGCTTGGTTATGATTGGTATCAATGATATCTTCGGTGGCTTACCTGTCGAAAGGATCTCCGATAATTACCGAAAAATCATTGATGGTTTGCTGAAGCAGAAGATCACCCGATAATCCAATTTACCCTTTATGTCGCCGGGCCTGATCCTATAAGTGACTTAGTTACTATATTGAATATGAAAATTAAAAAATGGCTGAAGAACATAAGATCCTCTATCTGAACCTAAATAATCGCCTTGCCCCAAACAGGCAATTAGTCCCTGCCTTTACTGATGACGGCCTCCATCTTAACAATACGGGATACCAGGCTTGGAAAGATGAACTGTTTAAGGCGGTCACTATCCCTTTAAAGTAAGTTAATCTCTTCCCATCACTATTTTTTCTCCACTTGGCATCCCGCTTTCCTTAAATTCAGTCTATCTTCTACACCTTCATTAGAATTTGAAAACTACTTATTTCAATAAAGGAAGAAGGCGGTCCATCCTGAAACACTGTATCAACTCAATGAAATCGGAGGAATGAAAAAGATTGGTCTTCATTCCAAAAAGATGGGTATGGTTTTATCCCTTGCCAAATAGATTCGCCGACCAGGGAACAGGAGGTCCTGAAGCCGTCCCGAATTGGGCAGAAAAGCCATGATTTCCTCTTCATCTTTCAAGCACCGCACCAGAAATCGATTGGGCCGGGCCAGAAATTCGGCTTTTTCTAGGTATGAAAACAGGCGCACCCAATTCTCACTTTCCTGAAAAGTCTTTGTTGACCGGGATCGTGCTCTGAGGTAAATAAAAGAGAAGGAGAGACCCTTCAGCTATAACCTTCAAAACTATTTTAACCGGGATAACGGAAAAAAGGAAAGAGAGAAACCGATGCTCAGAAGTGTTAGAAGAAAAGACAGGGAATTAGATCTTGAAGCGGCAACCCGTTTGCTGACCGAAGGTGAATACGGATTTTTAGCCACTGTGGGTATGGACGGGCAGGCTTACGGGGTCCCTTTGAATTATGTCTTTAAAGATAATTCCCTGTATTTCCATTGCGCCCTGGAGGGCCATAAACTGGACAACATCAAGGTCCATAATAAAGTCTCTTTTTGTGTGGTCGGCCGAACCAAGGTCCTTCCGGATAAATTTTCAACCGAATATGAAAGTGCTATGGCCTTTGGGACGGCTTCCATAGTGCAAGGGGACGAAAGGTATAGTGCTCTATTAAGTATCTTAGAAAAGTACTCCCCGGATTTCATGGAAGAAGGGAAAAAGGCCATTGCCCGATATGACGACAAGACCACCATTATAAAGGTAGGGATTAACCACATTACCGGAAAAGCCAGGAAGACAGATAATCAATCTTCTGCGGTTTGAGGCTCCAAGGGTCCTTCGGAAGATTTCCTCGCCAGCCACTTAATACCCCTTATGATCTTTTTTTCAATTGATTCCTGTGGGGTAAGTATGGCCGTGTTAAGAGGCTCGGTGAGGATTAAATCAAATTTTTGTTTGGACAGGAGCGATAGGGCCGTTTCTATTGAAACTTTTGTTTTAATGGTAGATCTTCCATAATTGAGGATGTACATAATTTTCCAGTTCGGATCGATGTGCAATATCTTAATAAGCTTATTCATTTTTTTCTCCTCTCAAAAAGATATCCAGGGATTTATTTCCATCCCCGGCGGGAAGGGTTCGAGATCTTATCCGCCTAACCGGTCAACTCGGAGACCCGGTCGATGAGCTCTCCCAAGGTAAACGGTTTGTCAAGAAAATCTATCGGAAACCTTCTTTTTTCTTCCAGAAGGAGGGGATAAAACTGATTCAAGTTACCGCTCATATAGATCGCCTTGACTGAAGGATCAAGTTTTCTGATATGATTGATTAATTCGAACCCGTTTTCTCCGGGCATTTGGATGTCGGTAATGACCAGATCCGGCCTAAATTGGATATAGGCAATATATCCATCGGGTCCATTCAGAGCCAGTCTTACCTCATGGCTTTCCAGTTCCAATATCGATTGAATGACAGAGGCTACTATCTGATTATCGTCCACGATTAATATCCTCATTGGATTTATCCCTCTATTAATTTTTAGGCGGAAATTATCAAAGGCATACGATTCTTATTACAGCAAGGATTGTGCCATAGATATTTTATTAATATAGCTTATTGAATTACATATATTTTATCTGGAACAGGATCAATTGGGATGAAAATGATTTGAATGGTTTTCCCTTCAGGGGCAGAAGAAAAATGAAGGATACTTTTTGAAAAGATTGGAGTATGAAAGAGGAGATCCTATAGCCAGTACAGTTTATAAAAAATAGAACTGTCCTGGTAACAATTTTATAATATTGCCTCTGTTATTTTCCGGCAAGTGATTTATACTCTACCTCTATCCGGCTGCGGATTGCTAAAGGAGGGGGCGTCCTGGATAAAATCGGTTTTATCGGCCTGGGAAGCATGGGGGCGTTGCTGATCCGGAAGAGGCTCCCTTCCGGCCCTTACCCCGGGCCGACGGTTGTTCACCATTACAGGTTGAACTATTTAAGATTCCATGAAAAAAGAGAAAGGAGAAAACAATATGGATATCCCGTTTTATCAAATCGATGCCTTCACCGACCGGGTCTTTGCCGGCAACCCGGCCGGTGTCTGCTTTTTGGAAAGATGGCTGAAAGACAACGTCCTCCAGTCCATCGCCGCCGAAAACAATGTTTCGGAAACCGCCTTTCTGGTTCCGGCCGGAACCGGTTATGAGTTGCGTTGGTTTACACCCAAAGTGGAGGTGGACCTCTGCGGTCATGCCACCCTGGCCAGTGCCTTGGCCGTGTTTGAATTTATCAATCCTCAGATCCACCAGGTTGAATTTCAAACCCGGAAGAGTGGGTTGTTGTCGGTCTCTCGTCAAGGGGATTTACTGACCATGGACTTCCCGGCCAGGCGACCGGTTCCCTGCCTTCCGCCGGATGGTTTGGACAAAATATTAGGGCTGCCGCCGGTACAGACCTTCCAGTCCAGAGACCTGATGGCCGTGTATAAAACGGAAGAACAGGTCCGTTCTCTCCAACCCGATATGGACAAGTTGGCGGCTCTGGATACCTTTGCCGTGATCGTAACCGCCCCGGGCCGGAACTGCGACTTTGTTTCCCGTTTTTTCGCACCTCGGGTGGGGGTCCCGGAAGATCCGGTCACCGGATCGGCTCACTGCTCTTTGATCCCTTACTGGTCTGAACGACTTGGAAAGAAAAATTTGCATGCCCGGCAGCTTTCCGAGCGTGGTGGGGAATTATTCTGTCTTGATCAGGGAGATCGGGTCTCAATCGGAGGAAGGGCGGTGGCCTATCTGTCGGGAACAATCAGGGTTGGTAACATTTAAATGAAGTAATAATTTAGCTTTACGAAAAAAGAATTATTAGACAGGATTACAGGATTAACAGATTTTTGCTCAGGCTCCGGAAGACCCTGAGCAACTTCAATCCGCTTCCAGCGGAAGCTAATGACTCCGTCAGGTGATTCGGTTTGTGCCTTTCTTCCCAACGCTTGTCTGGTGCTTTCAAGCAGACAAGTCGAAAGGCACAAAAATCAAAGTAATCCTGTAAATCCTGTCTAAAATAGTATTTGAATTTCAAAAAGCTAAACAGATACTAAATGATCTCATCGAATATATTAGTTTGTTAAATCAATTGCTTTTCGTAAAAGAAGGTGATAAAATAGAGAAAAATCTGATAGAAGGGGGGGGTACCTTTTGGATGGGAATTGGATAAGCTGGGGATTCCTGGTCTTAGCAGCCGTGGTGGCCTTTTTTCTAATCAGGACTCTGATCCAGGTTTCCCGAACGGTCAGCAATTTGAATACCTTTTTGAATACCTTGGAGAAAGAGATCAACCCCCTGGTTCGAAACCTGAAGGAAACATCCGAGAGTTTGAACGGCATTCTGGCCCAGGCCCGAGAGCGGCTAAACCAGTTGGAAATCCTGTTTCAAACCGTAAAAGAATCGACGGCTGTTTTTTCCATGATTAATCGGATCATGCGGACCGGCATTACCCCGACCCTGGTGAATATTGCCGGCCTGGCCGTCGGCCTAAAAACCGCCGGACGAACCCTGCTTAAAAGCAAAGAAAAAGGAGGAAAATGATATGTCAGAAGAGAACAAAGGTTTTGCCGGAAGTGCTTTAGTCCTGTCTTTTATCCTGGGAGGGGTGGTTGGAGCAGCCATGGCCATTCTCTATGCCCCGGGGGAAGGAAAACAAACCCGGGATAAGCTAAAGGATCTGACCGAAGAGATGAAGGAAAAATCAGGCCATCTTTCTGAAGAATGGAAAGAAAAGGCGGCCACTTTTATTGAAAAAGGGAAAGAATTTGTAGAGCAAAAAAGGGGAATCCTGGCCTCGGCTTTTGACGCCGGGAAGGAGGCTATGAAAAAAGAAAAAGAGGAGCTTTCTCGACCCGAAGACTTTTGACTTCCTTATTCTTTTTCCCCATCATTCCACTGCTCGGGCAGGGGCTGAGGGCCCGGCCTGATACCTGCAATGTCCGGGTCTTCATCCCCGATTTTTGGTGAACCCCCAACGTTCATTGTTTTCGATTGCAGGCGGCGGGCTTCTTTATCGCGTTGCTTTTGCTGCCGGGCCTTTTCTTTTTCCATTTTCCTGAAAGTGGCTTTTGATTTATTGGCCATTGGATTTTTCCTCCAGTTCCGAAAGAGAACGACTCATTAATTCGAGGTTCTAGGTTTAAGACAAACGGTAAGATTTTCCTTAAACCTTTCACCGTGTTTATTATATCAGCTTTGGTTTCAAGGCATTTGATAGACCATTGAATTTATATTCATACCCGCTCCCACCGAGGCAAATACCGCGATATCCCCTGAATGAAGAACATGATTATTCAGTTTCCCTCTTTGCAAGAGGTCAAACAAGGTGGGCAAGGTGGCTACCGAGCTGTTGCCCAGCCAGGAAATGGTCATAGGCATAATATCTTCCGGGTTTTTTTCCTTCTGGTATAACTTGAACACCCTTTTCAGAATCGCCTCGTCCATTTTTTGATTAGCCTGGTGTATCAAAACCTTCTTGACATCGTTTAGGGAAAGACCCGCTTTGTCAAGACTTTGTTTTACGGCATTGGCCACGGTTCTGACGGCGTATTTGTAAATTTCATGCCCGTCCATTTTTAGAAAAAGCCGGCTGGGGTCAAGTTCCGGACCATAGGAAGACCCAAGCCGCAACAGTAGGGCTTCATGAAAGGTATCGGATCGGGTTATGTGAGATAAGATCCCCCCTTTCCGGTCCGTGGCTTCGACCAGGGCCGCTCCGGCTCCATCGGAATAGATCATGCTGTCAATGTCGTGGGGGTCTGAAACCCGGGACAGGGTTTCCGCTCCGATCACCAGGATTTTTTTGGCGTCACCTGATTTGATGTAATAATCAGACAGGATCATCCCCTGCAGCCAACCGGGGCAGCCGAAAAGGATATCAAAGGCGACGGTATAGGGATTTTTTATCCTGAGTTTATGTTTTACCCTGGCGGCGATGGAAGGAACCATATCCGAACTCGGGGTGGCAGTCCTCACATCACCGAAATTTTGCCCGACGATGATATAATCAAGGCTTTCCCGGTCCACTCCTTCCAGTGCCTGTTCGGCTGCAATGAAGGCAATGTCCGAGGTGTTCAGATCCTCAGTGACATATCTTCGTTCATTGATACAGGTTATTTCTTTGAATTTCTGAATAATATCTATATTGGCCTTCTCATTTTTTTTCCCGTTGGCTCCAAAAAATTCATGATCCAGGAAATACGCATTGGCGATATTTAAGGTCGGGATGTAGCTGCCAGTTCCGGTAATAATCGAATTGGGCATAGTAAAATGAACGGCCTCCTCAGTAAAATGATTAAATATAATAATTTATCATAAAAAGAATCTATTGTAAAGCAGAAAAGGAAACACTGGGGAGTCCGGGATATCCCTTCCGGGGCCCTAATGTTTCCTTACACTAAAGAACCAACAAATTCTATTTGTTAGACCATGGGCCAGGATGGTTTGATACGGGAATCTTCATGGCCCATATTGTTTTTTAAGCCCAACTCTGGTGAGGCGAAAGTTTCCAAGGCAGCCGATTCCAGGGGGGAAGAAGTCGTTTTTTTGGAGTAAAGGAATTTCGTTTTTCAATGCTTGTGAAATAAGAAATGAGAATGTCGGTGCTTATGGATGGCCTGGCCATGATGGTGAATGTGTTCGTGAATAAGATTGGCATTGAGTAATAAATCTTCATCGTTTAGTATCTCGTCAGAAGAGCCGATCTTCACCATCCGGTGTTCTTCAGACAGGAGAGCAACCTGCAGGTGCAGCTCGTCGACCAGCGAAAGGTCATGGGTGGCCATCACCAGGGTCTTGCCGGCTTCGTTTAAGGCAAACATCAGCTCTACCAGAAAAACCTGGGTCCTGGGGTCAAGACCGGTTGTCGGCTCATCAAACAGCAAGATCTCCGGGTTCATCGTCAGAACCGACCCTATAGCGACCCTCTTTTTCTCTCCTCCGGAAAGCATGGTGGAAGGTCTGTCCTTCAGGTTCTCGATTTCCAGAATCTGCATGACCTCGAAAGCCCGGTCCAAGGCCTCTTTCTCTTCGATCCCCAACTGGAGAGGACCATAAAGGAGCCCGTCGAGGACCGTCGGACAGAATAGTTGCACATCGGAATCCTGAAAAACATACCCCACCCGCTCTCGGAAAAACCGTAAAAACCCTTTATCCTTCAAAGCCCGTTCGGATACCTCATTTCCTCTAAAAAAATATTTCCCGCTTGATGGATCTATCAGTCCGTTCATGATCTGCAGCAGGGTCGACTTTCCGCTTCCATTGGCCCCGATGATAGCAAATTTCTCTCCCTCTCCAATTGAAAGGCTGACATCCGATACAGCCGGAATCTTATGGTAGTAGCTGTAACTGATCCCTTCCAGGCCTATAATGTCTTTCACAATCACCTCAAATCCATAAAAAAATAACTCCAACCATAAAAAGGACCGCGCCCGTAACCCAATCGCGGGCCTGGAGTTTTTTGACTCCGTAAAATTTAATGCTGTTGGAAAAGCCTCTACCGAGCATGGCCTTGAAAATCTCCTCGCAGCGCTGCCGGCTCTTTTTGAACAGGAAGGCCAGCCTTCCCGCGATCCATCGCCGGGCCTCGGCATTGCTCACTTTCACGGCCAATCGGCTTTTCTTGGCCAGATGCATATCTTCAATCGTCTTGGCGAAGATGAACACGTATTTGTAGGAAAGGATGACGATCATCAGAAAAGTGTCGGGAACCTTCAACACCTTGAGGGCTTTTATGATCTCGGTGAAGGGCGTGGTATACAAAACAAAGAATGAAAGGGCCAGAGAATTCATAACCCTCAAGGTGAGCATCAACACACCCAACACCCCTTCCCTGGTAAGGCCGATCTCCTCAGGTATCTGATATATCCAGAACTGATAGGGTTTTGAAAGATGCACCAGCGGGAGAATGATTTCACCCCGGGTGATGATGTTGAGAGCAGAGGGAAGAGCGATGAGAAAGCCGAAGAGGAAGGTAAAGAAGAGAACGCGCTTATAAAGATTGAAGATATCCAGCCGTGACAGCAGCGTCAACAGGAAAACAAAGGTTCCGATCAAGACTTCCGATGAGATATTTTTTTTTACGCTTACGATAATTATAAAAAAGAGGAGAAAGAGGACTTTTACCCTGGCGTCGATCTTCTGAAAGAAATGATCCTTCGAAGACGTTTCCCACTGGACATATCCGGTCTTGATGACCTCGGCCAGATGGTGTAAGCCCCTCTCGATGAAAGACATCTTCAGACTCCCCAGGCCTTTAACAAAAGAGTGAGAGGTGGGCCTTTCCAGAAGGAATGAAGGGACCTTATTTTTCATTTCGCACGATGACTTTTGAAATCACATAGATAACCAGACCGACCACCAGGATCCCGATTAGTCCCGACACCAGGTAGGAAAGTACCTGAACCGTCAGGGACGCCCCTTCTCCGCCGAAGCTATAGTCGGGGACCGGTGCTTTCCAGAGATCGGCCAATCTCTTCAATCCTTTCGGTACATAACCGATCAGTTTCTCCAATTCTTCCGGCCCCCATTCGCCCCAGGCTCCCCCGGCTTTAAACTTTTCGGGGAGGATGATTCCCAACGGGGTCAGGAGTGTCAGGATAAGCAGGCCTATCCAGAGTTTCCTCTGAGATTTTGTCATTTCATCCCTCCTTTGCCGCCAGGGCATAGACCAAATCGGGCTCGTGCTTGGCAAAATACCTGAATAACAACAGGGTGACGACTCCCTCGACGATGCTGAATAACAGTAAATGCTCCAAGGCCATGACCGGAAGCGCCACCGACAGCGGATAGGGAGCATAGAGCGGTCTGCCGTCAGGCCCGGTTGCCAGCAGAGGTTGAATCCCAAATTCAAACCCGGTGAGGATCGCGGAGACCAGGAGACCGACATAACCGGAGAGAAAGGCGGCGACGGATAACCTGACGCCGCCAGCGGCCTTTCCGCGTATAAGTCTGAAAACCCAATAAGAGACGAAGGGCATCACCACCGCCATGTTAAAACAATTGGCGCCTATCGCGGTTATTCCGCCATCGCCAAAAACTATGGCCTGAATGATCAGGCTGACGGAAACGGCTATCACGGCCGTCCAGGGCCCGAGCAGAATCGCGATAATCCCGGCGCCAACGGCATGGCCTGTGGTGCCTCCGGGGATCGGCACATTGAACATCATGATGAGAAAGGAAAAAGCCGCCGACATGGCCAGATAGGGGATGTGTTTAACGGAAAGCTCGTTCTTCATCTTCTTAAGGGCGATCGACCAGAAGACCAAAGACGCCCCGTAAAGAGGAAGATAGGTTTGAGGACTCAGGTAACCGTCGGGTATATGCATTTAAAACCTCCAGGTGATGCCCATAAGAATAGTATAATCCTCCTCGGGCTTTGTCAATCCGCCTTTGACCCCGAAATCGACATCGAAATTTTCTATTGGGAATAGATTGTCCAGGGTATCTACTTGCCTACAATAACACCAACCCAATATTTTTAATTTTATCGATCCTGGATTATTTCTTCGAATATCTCTTTCCGGTCTAACCTGAACCAGTATTCTACAGATGTTTTATCCAGTTCCTGAAAATATCTCGGTGACTGGAATCCGTATTTATTTGAATAATCCTTGATTACTCCTTCTATAAGCTTTAACAAATCAGGTTTTGCCTTCATAGTAACCCGCTTACCCTTAAAAATAAAATCCGCCGAGGCCTCGTTCAAATGGGTTACGGTAATGGTTCCTCTACCAAGGCTTGCCCCTGTTGATACTTGAATTCCGTCATTGATACAACTGAAGGGAGGTTTATATCCGGCGTGGGAAATAACCCCGAGTTCATCAAAAGGCGCGGCCAATATTTCCTTTGCTCGTATTCCCATCTTCGCACCCACAATAGACCATAATCCCAAATGCCTATGAAGTTCATTAGTCAGAAGAACCGCTTTCCACTCTTCGAGTCCATGTTTTTCGATAATTTGTTGAACGTATGGTTTTACATAGGCCTTGAAAAAAGATGGATCAACAGGAATTTCTTTCAAACAAACTGCATCACGCTGGTCAACAAGCGATTCTTCATGGGCATTCGGATAGGCAGGCAAAAAGAAAATGGTCGATATTGATAACATTACAAAATAAATTGATTTTTTCATCTTTATCTCCTTGTATAGGTTTCTATTAAATTGCGAGCTATTCTAATGGGGGGTATTTTATAACACAACAGCGATATTTTTGCCTATACGCTCCTTTATCCGTCATTCCTTCTATGTTGAAAAGCAAGTCTTTTTTATAAGAGAATGGCTTTTTTTATAGTTTTAAGGTTTTTAAGATAAGCCTCTTCACGGACGGCTGCCTGTGTCTTTCGCAGGTAGTCTAGCCTCTTCAGGAGATCACGAATCTTGATTATGTTAAAATCGTGGGCCGGAGTCTGGGCAAAAGCAGGCATCATCAGCGATGAGCTGCAGGAATGACGGACCGTTTACTCCCACGAGCCGATTTATCAGATTGGAAGCACCTCCTCGGGTTACTATTGCACTACCCCGGGCACATATTCCACCTGGTTCTTTAATACATAACGAATGCGGTTGAGCAGCTTCCGAGCAATTTTAATAATGGCCCTGGTCTTCTTCATCCGTTGGCAATATTCATTAAAGGCCAGGAGCAGGACCGGGTCCTTCCGGGCCGCCACCCAGGCGGCTTCGATGAGCAAAGCCCTTAATTGGGAGTTTCGCCGATGGGTTATGTTTTTTATATGTACGGTCTCCCCGGTGGATTCGACATCGGGGATTAGTCCGACATAACTGGCCAGCTTGTCCAAAGAGGCAAATCGGGCCAAGTCACAAAGCTCGGTCAAGAAGATCATGGCGGCCAGGGTACTGATCCCCGGGACGGTCCTTAACAACCGGACCATCTCGCCATATTCTGCTTGCCGAGAGAGCAAAATAATGGCCCGGTTTAAGGAAGCGATGATCTGTCTCAGATGGCCGAGTTCATCCACATGGGCCTTCAGAGCGAGATCCCCGCTGGCCCGCGTCATCTGGAGATCCTCGAGCCAGCGGAAGAACTTTTGGGACCAGGCACTGCGAACCAGTTCCTCGGGCAGATCAATCCCATAGAAAAAAAGGATCGACTTAATTTGATTTTTACACCGGGTTTGCTTTCTCACCATGCTCTGACGGGTTCGAACCAGGCTGCGATCCTCCAGTTTCGAACGGGCTGGTACGTAGATCGCCTTCAATTCCCTGTTCCGGAGGCTCCTGGCCAGCTTCCGGGAATCGCTGGGATCCCGTTTGCCGGTTCGTTCTTTATTCGTCGTCGGAACATCGGCCGGATTGGCCACGATACAATGGACTCCTTGCTCCCGAAGCTGATCATGAGTCCAAAAGCCGCTGAAGCCGGCCTCATACACCGCCTGATAGGCCGCTCCGGGAAAATTGCGTTTAAGATAATGGACCAGTTTGTCCGCTTGCGGAGGTTGGGTAAAAGTCTTATGCTCGCATTGTTCCGAAAAAATACTCACGGTCCAACTCTTCTTATGGACATCCAGTCCCACGTAAATCGATTGACCCGAAAAATCCAAT
>JACQYK010000339.1 GCA_016208255.1 Deltaproteobacteria bacterium
GGAGTCCTTCGTCCACTACGGCCACCGCCACTTCACTCCCTTTAGGGGGAACGGTTCCATAAGCGGTTTTGACCAGGATCCTGGCCGCAACCGTCTCCCGGGGAGTATAGATTTTGGGGTCGGCCTGAACCTCAACTTTTAATTCATGAGGTTTCCAACCGACTTTAATTTCCGTCAGTCCGAGTTTATAAGCCGGTTTCCCCGGGTCGAATAAGGCCGTAGGCCGGGTCTGAGGAAGCCGGCCCCGAACCACCAGGGCTGAGACGAAGACATTGGGCGCATAATTTTTTTTAACCGGGATTTCCACCATCGGACGCTCTCTGGAAATATTTTTAACATAGGTATCCAGCACCCCTTCCCGTTCCACCGTGATCAGGACCCTGGCCTGCCGGAAAGGCATCCTGACCTGAAACCGGGCCCGGTCTCCCGGTTCCAAGCGCCTTTTTTCGGGGATCAAATCAATGCGATCGTCATTGCGGGCTTCATCCCACGGGTCACCCTTTCCGGATACCCAAATCTCCTGGTTGGCGAAGAAAGGGGAATTCCGGTCGTCAAGCGCTTCGGCCTGGAGGATTACCGGCCCGCTGAAAGGAGATTTCCCTTGGCAGAATAAAAGGCCGTTTTGATCCGTTTTCCCTTGACAATGCCGGCCGCCCTCTTTGATCTCGGTGGTATTTTCATAGGCATAAAAACCTCCGGTAAGGCGTCTTCGGTAAGAATAGGTTTTTCGTTCCAGAAGGTTCACCCCGACTTCCACCCGGGGTATCGGTTTCCCTTTCAGGTCTAAGACGACCAGAGTATACTTAAGGGAATCTTTGGTTTGTTCGTTCGTTCCGGCCTGAATTCCGATCAATCCCCTGGCCGGAAAAAGAGGGGTGCGGGAGGACACGGTTTGAATTTCCCCATTGGGGTCCCTGAATTCAAGCTCGGTGAAGAAATCCCTGGGGCTGTCGATTTCCGGAATTCCGGGCAGCCTGGTCCGGAGGACCCCCTGTGGATCGAGGGTCAGATCAAGGGAGTGAAGGTTTTCTTTTTTTGAGCCGGTTCGGCCCTCCGCCTCATTGAAGCCCTGGTCATCTTCCGGGTCATACTCCCGGGGGCGGATCATTCCCGGTTTAATTTTACCATTGGAAAAAACAAAATCTTCATAATCCGGAAAGGTTGTGAATCTGGGTTGAATCTCGGTTCGGACCTTGACCGGCAGCCGGGCGGCCCCGCCGCCGGAAAGATAACGGACCGACAGGTCCAGTTCCACTTCCCGGGCCTTAATGACCGGGTCTTTAGGCCCTTGGATAAAGGCCTTCATCAGGGGTACTCGAAATTCTTCCACCCGGAAGGAACCGCTTCCCAGCTTCTGGTCGAATCGGATTTTAGGCTGCTTGGATTTGGAGGCCAGGGAAACCTCGTAAGTCCCCAATTTGGCATGGTCCGGGATTTTAAAGACCGTTTCCGCCGATCCGTTGGGCCGCCATTTCAAAGGAAAAACGTACTGCTGGTTGCTTCTGGCGTGTTCAATAATGATTTCATTTATTTCTTCCATTTGAGAATGAAGGAACAAACCTTTCATGGCCGGCTTTCGAAGGAAATGTTTCATTTGCACTTCTTCTCCGGCCCGGAAAAGGGTTCGGTCGAATACCGTGTGCGCCAAAAGCTTTTCTGGCTCTGAAAAGTTTCCTGACGGGACATTGAAACGCCACGATTCTATCCCTTCGTCCCAGCTGGTATGGGTAAAAGTCAGATCCTTCTGAGTTTCGGCAAAAACAAAAAGTCCGCTTTGAATACCGGAAAGGGGCGGCCAATATTCCTCCTCTTCCCTTTTATCCCGGCAGCGGGGGAGATTTCTTCCTGAAGGCAAGGCCGCACTGATTCTGGCCACTCCGCTTTCATCGGTTTTCCCCTGCCAGTGTTTTCTCCCGCTACAGTCACGGACCGTGACTGTAGCCCCCCGAACCGTTTCTCCCTGGTCCAGGGTGGTTACCCAGACCAGGGAAGAGGCTCTGCCCCACTTGAAATGCGCGGCCAGATTGGTCACCAGGGCGGCGGCCGGCACATAAATGGGCTGCGGTTTGTTTAAAAGGCGAGATCCCAGTATGGTACTTTCCAATTCCAGCACATGGAAACCGGGTTCCTTAAGAGGAATCCCGATGACCTCCAATTCTTTGGGGCCACCCTTTTTGGGAATGGAAATTTTTTCCAGGCCCTCCCTGCCTTTCAGAATGGATTCTTCTCTCCGGGCCGATTTCAGGATTTTCAGCCATTCGATAATTTTTTCTTGTTTATCAATTCCCAGGTGATGGTGTTTGCCGTTCAGGCTTCCGGTCCATTGGTCAGGAATCCCCTTTCCGGTTTCGGGATTAAGAGGCCGGATTGAGGCTCTCTCCGGCAAGCCCGGATCCGGTGTCTTCTCCGCCATTTTTTCAACGGGTCCGCCGGGCTTATCCTCTGAGGCGGTTATCCAGGCCTTGATCTCGGCCTCAAGGTTTCTCACCGTCAGGGGTAATATTCCTCCCTCGTTCCATTCGATGATGCCGAAGCGGGCGGAAAATTTGGCCAGAGAAGGGTAGCGGTCGGTTTTGACTTTCAACGGAAACTGGTCCTGATTGCTTAAGGGGCGGCCGGCATCGTCTTTCAACTTTTTGGGGAGGTGCAGGGTGAAAGAAGTGTTTTCCGGGAAAGGGCCTTCAAAGAGGATCCAGTCCACCAAAGGGTCATGGCCTTCCCCCCCCGGCTGAGGTTTCCAGATTTTACCCGTTTGACTGACAAGCTGAATCTGACGGGCTGTTTCCCAGGGAACCGGCGCTGAAAAAACAAGTTTCATGGGCAGCAGAGGGATACAGCCGCTGGTCGGCTTTTCTTTTTTGCCTCTGAACCTGGCGTAGAAGGGTTGGCGTGTTTTGAAAACCAGGGTTTGATCTTCCACGGTGGGAATGTTGCTCAGGGTTTTTATCCCTTTACCCCAAACAATCCTGACCTCGGCAGCGGCGGGGAAGGTTCGCCGGCATTGAAAGACGACCACCGGAAATTTTTCTTTTTTCATTTTCAGGTCCTTAAACAACTGATCCTTCTCTTCCCCTTTGAGCAACCGGATCCCGACCCGTTCCTCGATCCCTTCCACCGAGCAGTAAACCCCCTTTTCGACGGATGCTTCATCGGCCTCGGCCTCCAGGGAAAAGATGAAAATCTGATTTTCATCGATCCGGTTGTGGCCTTCCTCCGGCTTTGATCCACGAACGGAAGGCCCTCCGGTATTAAAGGAGAAGATTCCTGTTCCGCTGACCGGTCTTCCGTCTAAGGTCTTTAGGTCCGGTTTTAATTGGAAGGTACAAATCACCCCGGCCGGCAAATCCCTCTCAAAATCATAGGCCCAGGTCCTGCCGTCCACCCAGCGGCCTTTTCCTTTTTCAGGACACTGGAGGGAAAAAGGATCCTCGAGTCTGGGATCGCCGAAAGGGACCATCGCTTCGGAAAATCGGGCCGTCACCTGGCGTATTTCCTTGACCGTACCCTGCGGGGAGAACCGCTCCACCCGGGCCGCTTCAGCGGCGGCGGCTAGACCGAAATAAAAAAACAGAACTGTAATAATTTTAGACAGGGTTTTCATGGTACTCCTCCGATTCAAGAAGGAAAGTCAATCTGATGGAATACAGGATAAGCTTTTAAGTATTTTTCAGCACATTGTTGGGCATGATAAGCAATAAGGCGAGTAGGGCAACTGCTTAATAATGTCAGGGCGTGACGAGCTATCCTCAAATCCTCGTCCCCGAAATTAATCCACTGTTTGACTTTATGGAAAATTTCGGTATCAGTGGGCCTCATAGATAATTCTCCCTTCCAACGAAGCCGGCCTGGCAATCGTTCCCGGAATATGGCGATCGCGATCAAACTCCTCGGGTGTCATTACAATAATATCTCTGGCAAATCCCACTCCACGCAAAGCACGGTCCATGGCGACTTTCAAATTCCGTCGACTTCCCCGGATAGGACAGATAACCAGCAGATCGACGTCACTTCGTTTGTCTGCTTTTCTCCTGGCTTGGGACCCAAAAAGGATAATTTTCTTTGGAGAGAACTTATGAACTAGTCGTTGGGCTGCTTCTTGAATGGTTTTTTCACTAATCAAAGCAATTGCACTCTTTTAGTATGGATGGTTTGATTAAACCTTATAAATTCTCCAGGTGAATTAGATGGACGAGGACCTTTGCCAAAAGGTCTTTTTCGCCTGGATGGCTTTCGGCGATTAATAGAGTCATAAACACTAAGGTGTTATCGGCCAAGTGATGTCCTGATGGTCATAGGCATCCAGAAGTTTGAGGGCAGTCTGGTACTACCCACAACAATCCGGTGGCCTTTCAGGAATTTTTGGTTAAGCATTGATACCGATTCGGGCCAGTAAATTTTCGCGGAAGTCTTCTCCCTCATCCGATACGGCATCCGCAATTTTGTCAATATGGTAAAATTTATCTGTGGAAGGGGACTCCTTTTTTACCTGTGGTAAGTCGAGGTTTGCTACCCCAACAATGGTCCAACATTCGACATACCCTTCTTTTCTTGCTTTCTGATGGCTCTTCTCGGCTTCACCGATTCGGTTATGAACGTTGGAATAATCACGGCCCCCTTTAATCTCGATCGCAACCAAATTTCGATATCTTCCGGAGGGAAGTTTTTCCCTGATGCAGATGTCGGGATCGTTGGCAAATTCCACCCGCACAATCCGTCCAGCCGCATTCCAGACTTCTATGGATTTTTCGGTTTCTTTTATCTCGACAGAATTCAACAAAGAACTAATGAGATTAAAAACTTTCTTTGTGGCCTTACTGCCGAATACATTAAGAGCACCACCCCGAAGTTGAGGCCCCAGAGTGAGCAGTGTCATTTCGTGCACTCCTTCCTGGGTAAGCCGGGGTATCGCTTTAGTCAGGTGTTCAGCGCTGCTGCAAAGTACTTGGCAGAGTTCAGTTAGAAAAGATTCATTTTCTGTGGAAAGCCGACCCCTCTCTTCCATGGATTTAAAAGAAGTCAATCCATAATGGTCACCATAGAATTGTTTTTGGGAGAAACCCAGCAATAGTCGGTAATATCCCAATATCCAGGGATTTTTTTTAAGGAAAGACGGAACGGCAAATACCAATTCCCCACGGAGTCCCCACCTGGCGACCCGTTGAAGCCCTTTTTTGGAGACAAGGTCGGCCAACTCACGGTCGATTTTTTTAATTTCCAGACTTGCTACCGTGGATAAAAGAGCATTCAACAAATAGGTGTTTCGGATTTCCTGAAGACGATGGAAAAAAGTAATCTGCAAATCCGGTTCTGGAACCCTAAATTTTTTCATTGGTGGCAATCTTCCTGTCATAAGTAAAAAGTAATCGCTCTGTATTTCTGGTTCGTTCTGTTGCCAATTTGACATAATCCCGGTTCAGTTCAATCCCTACATATTTCCGGTGCTGCTGTTCACAAACAGCACCGACTGTCCCGGAACCAAAAAAAGGATCTAAAATCCAGTCGTTGGGTTCAGAACCAGCTAAAATGCAGGGCTCCACGAGCTTAGGGGGAAACGTGGCAAAATGGGCGCCAGTAAACGGCTCGGTCGGAATAGACCATACCGTGCGTCGGTTTCGGCCATTGGCCTCCTGAACATTTAAATAGTCGTAAAAATATTTTTGGGATTTGGAAAAAAGAAACAAATATTCATGACAGCGCGTAGGCCGGTCTTTGACGCTCTCCGGCATACAATTTGGTTTTTCCCAAATAATCTCGCTTCGCAGATACCATCCGGATTTTTGAAGGGCAAATGCCAGCCTCCATGGTATGCCAATCAAGTCTTTTGGCTTCAAGCCTTCTGGAGTTTTGGCCCAGTAAGACATGGCCCGTACCGGATTCTTTTTATCCGGAGCCCTATATCCGCGGTTCCCACTCGTGTAACTGTCTCCGATATTCAGCCAGAAGGTCCCATCTTCCTTCAGCACGCGCCGGACTTGTTCAAATACGACAACCAAGTGGTCGACATACTGGTCAGGGTCATCCTCGGCCCCTATTTGGCCTTCTGCCTGATAATCTCTAAGTCCCCAGTATGGAGGTGAAGTCACACAACATCGAAAGAAATCCTGAGGCAAACGTGATAGAAGCCTCTCGGCGTCTCCTTGAAAAATAGTAGATTGAACTACTCCAATGGTGTATGTCCATTGTGATTCTTTTACAAGCTTCATTGCTAATTCCTTAATATCAGTTCATTTATTGTTTTTCGCCGGGTCAATACAATCAGCACTACGACGTTAAGATCATGGTTTCGATTTGATCGACCTGCTCGAAATGGCGGTCCCGAGTCAGGAGTATGCCGCCTACGGTCATACAACAGGCGGCGATCCAGACGTCATTAATGGGGATTTTGGTTCCTTTTTTCTGGAGGGCTAAAAAAATGAAACCATATTTTCTGGCCACATCGGCATCAACCGGAATAATTCCTATTTTCAGACGGTTGATAATCTGGTGCAATTTTCTTTCGTTATATACCTGACGATTGCCTTTCAAAAACCCATAGGTCAGTTCTCCAAGGACAATGGAAGGGATAAATAAATCCTGACCGTATTGGACAATTGCCTCCACTACATCGGCTAAACCTTCGGCGTAATCGGAATAAATATTGGTATCCAGAACCAGTTTCAATCCCAGTCCTCCTCATTAACTTGGTGGAAAACCTTAAGGGCCTGACGCAGATTCTCCGCCTCTTCATGAGTCAGCCATCCGGCCGTTTCCCGGACAACCTGCTCCCGGGACTTGTGGAGCCCCAATTTTTCATCAACGGCTTCCATGATGAAGGCGGTTTTCCTTTTCCCGGCCTTAGTGGCCGCTTTTCTAATCATCTCCTCCTTCTCCGGAGGTATCCTTAAACTTAATGGCATATAAGTTTTCCTCCCTAACGTGTATCTTTTTATTTAAATTGTATCGCAATCTGAAACTTAAAAGCAAGGGAATTTAATAACAGAGGGGCAGTAATTTAAGAAAAGCCTAAGAAACAAAATCAGATTATTTCTTAAGCTTTTCGTTTGAAGTGGGGGCCGAAAGGGCCGGGGGGTTAGTTCGAAAATAGTGTTAGGCGTGGAACGAACTCTGTTTTCATGTCCCGGCTTCCGATCGATCGGCTTTGGCCGATCTCAGGGGGAGACTCCCAAAGGGAGTCGGACAGGAAGCCTCCTATTAAGGTCGACCAAGTCGACCGATCCGTGGTGTCCCGGCCTGCCTTGTGCAGGCATAACGCCACCAAAAGCGTGGCCTGACGGTTTAACTAAAAAACGGATTATATTTTTTTTCGTAGCCGATGGTGGTGTCCGGGCCGTGACCGGGGAAAACCTGGACATCATCCCCCAGGACAAAAAGTCTTTTGCGTACCCCGGAGATCAACAGGTCGTAGTCCCCGCCCGGAAAATCAGTGCGTCCGATGGAACCGGCAAACAGGGTGTCCCCGACAAAGACCACTTTGGGCGTATAAAGGGATATCCCTCCCGGAGAATGGCCGGGGGTGTGAATCACTTCCAGGGTGATCTGCCCGAAGACGATCCGATCACCATCCTGGACCAACTGGTCCGGGGGGGAATCCTCGGCCTGCATCCCCCACATGCGTGCGCTGCCTGAAAGACCGGAGAGCATCGGGGCATCTCCCTGATGAATGAGAATCGGGGCGCCGGTCAAGTCCTTCAAGGCCTTATTGGCCCCCACATGGTCAAAATGACCGTGGGTATTGATGATGTATTTCAGGGTCAGGGCCTGCTTTTGCAGAGCGCTCAGGACACGCCGGGCCTCATCGCCGGGGTCAATAACCACGGCCTCTTTGGTCTGTTCATCTCCCAGAATAAAACAATTGGCCTGGATCGGCCCGACGGTCAAGGATTGAATAATCACTGATATGTTCCTCCTGAATCGGTCGGAAATAAAAAAGGGAAACCGGTTAAAGATCTCGGTTCAGTAAGTGAGCTGTTTTTAATTTATTGGATCAAAAGGGAGGAGTCAAGCAGAAAAGGGGCCATGATCTGTTTTCGGATACCTTTAAGTCTTTTCCTTGTGGATTTTCAGATCTTTATTATTCGGGGTTGACGGATGAGCGATAGAAGTATATTAAAAAAATCAAACCCAAAAAGGGGAATCCAGATTTTTATGATTGACTTGTCCAAGAATTATCTTCCTGAAAAAATCCGCCACATCCATCTCCTGGGCATTTGCGGGACCGGCATGGGTTCTCTGGCCGGGATGCTTAAAGAGAAAGGGTATCAGGTCAGCGGGTCCGATCAGGCGGTCTATCCGCCGATGAGCACCTTTCTGACCGGTTTGGGAATCGAGATCGCCGGAGGCTACCGGCCGGAAAATTTAAGGCCCCAACCCGATCTGGTCATTGTGGGAAACGTCATCACCCGGGTCAATCCCGAAGCCCAGGAGTTGATCCGCCTTAAACTGCCTTTCCTTTCCCTGCCGCAGGCCCTGGCCGAATTTTTTCTCCAGGACAAAATTTCTCT
Source organism: Deltaproteobacteria bacterium (assembly GCA_016208255.1). GTDB lineage: Bacteria > Desulfobacterota > RBG-13-43-22 > RBG-13-43-22 > RBG-13-43-22 > RBG-13-43-22. The sequence continues at coordinate 8,502 of JACQYK010000339.1, forward strand.
GGTCATTACCGGCACTCACGGCAAGACGACCACCTCGTCTTTGCTGGCTTCCATTCTGGATCGGACCGGACTGGCCCCTTCTTTTATGATCGGAGGGATTTTAAAAGGATACGAACGGAATTATCAGCTGGGCCTCGGGCCCTATTTTGTCATTGAAGGGGATGAATACGACACGGCTTTTTTCGACAAGGGGCCCAAGTTTCTCCACTACCGGCCCCATTGCGCGGTGTTGACCAGTATTGAGTTCGACCATGCCGATATTTATCCTGATGTCCGAGCCATTCAAGAGGCCTTTTCCCGATTCTTGGCCATCATCCCCAAAGAGGGACTCCTGGTGGCCTATGGAGCCGATCCGCGAATACAGGAAATCCTTCACCAGGCTCCCTGCCCGGTGGAAACCTATGGGATGGAGGAAAATTGGGACTGGCATTTGAAAGAATTAGCCACCCATGAAAACGGCAGTCGATTCGCTGTTTATCATCGCGGGAATTTTTGGTACAGATTCGAATCACCCTTGATCGGCCGGCACAATGCCCTTAATTTCCTTTCGCTGATTCCATTGCTGCTTCGGATAGGCTTAGGGCCGGAGGACATGGCCCGGGGACTGGCCGAATTTCAGGGGATTCATCGCCGGCAGGAGATTCGAGGGATTCGGGCCGGGGTGACCGTGATCGATGATTTTGCCCATCACCCCACGGCGGTTCGGGAGACCCTTCGGGCCGTGAGGTCCCAATATCAGGACCGACGGTTGATTGCCGTATTTGAACCCCGGACCAATACCAGCCGCCGCAACTTTTTCCAAAAAGACTATGTTTCTTCTTTCAATGGGGCGGATATAATCCTGATCCGGGAGGCCCCTGATTTGGAAAAGATTCCGGAAGGAGAACGGTTTTCCTCGGCCCTGCTGGTTGAAGAGCTGAAGAATTCCGGAAAACAGGCCCGCTATTTTCCGAATACGGATGAAATCTTGGAATTCCTTTCCACCCTTCTCAGGGGAGGCGACGTAGTGCTGATCATGTCCAACGGGGGCTTTGAGGGCATTCACGAAAAGCTGTTGGAAATGCTGGGTTCCAGAAGCTGACTCCGGCTTCGTTTTTAATAGAAAAGGGAGGGCGGATCCAGGGAGGCTGGAATGGTTATTTTGAGGTATCTGTCGGCGGCTTTTGTTCTGATCCTTTTCTTCCCCTTTTCTTCGGGTGATTCTCAAGAAGAACCGCTCAACTCCTGACCGGTAGACACCGAGATCCGGGAATTTGTCCGCCGGGTGAATGCCCGGCGGCAAAGTATCGGGTGCCCTAAACTGGAGTGGGATGAGCGGATTGCCGCCGTTGCCCAAAACCACAGCCGGGACATGGTTTCCAGAAATTTTAACAGTCACACCAATCCCGACGGGAAAGACCCTTTCGATCGGTTGAAAGAGGCAGGAATTGACTTTTCGGCCGCCGCCGAAGATATCACTTCCGGTCCAAAAACCGGAAAAGAAGCCTACCTGATCTGGTTGAACAGCCCCAGTCACCGGGAAAATATGCTGAATTGCCTTTATCTGCGGCACGGGGTGGGCCGGGTCAGGGGGCGCTGGACCCATGTTCTGATCAGCCCTGACCTTAACCCAACCCCTTTCTTAAACGGTTTAAAAAAATTTTAGGGCGAAAATAGGGGAGCGCCGCTGATCTCCCCTTAAGGCCAACGGTCCCGGCCGTTTCAGACTACTGACCGGTTCTTCTGGATGGCGGTCCGCCCAACCGAAGTCCTGCCAGCTTAACTACACTCCTATGATAGCCATCCGGGAACAAGCGCTCCAATTCATCGAGATCAACCTGATTGGATTCACAGGTCTCATAGATAGTGGGGACTTCCTTAATTTTCTTGTAACTGTCTCGAAGAAATTTGATAATCTGCCAGTGCTTAGCGGTAAGTTTCCCGCCGGGAATTTTCATTTCCAAGGCCCGGTAAGTGGCATAATATTCATCCCATTCGTCCGGATTGACCAGAAAGCCACGGACATCGATCTCGTAGGTTTTATTGTAGGCATCCATAAAGGGCATGGTCTCAGGCTGATAAGAGGGATCGAAGGCCGGACCAAGATTGGCCCCCCCGGAAATCATCCCGGCTAATTTGCAGGCTCCCCTCCAATATCCGGTCGGGAAAAGTTTTCTCATTTCGGCGATGCGTAAACCGCAGACCCTGCAGGTTTCATAGACATTAGGGCAGACCCCTTTTTCTATAAAATTTTTTCGAATCCAATGGATGACATCCCAGTTTTCAACAGTCAATCCCTGGGGTAATTTAAGACGGGGAGCCATTCCTTCGGCGAAGTTTTCATCCCAGTTTTCAAACCGGGTTAAAAAATCGAGGGAATCAACCTCATAGTTTTTTCCTTTATAATTAAATGTACCCATTTTTCTTCCTCCTTTCCAGTGTTGAAAGATCTATTCCGTTCTAGAATGATATCAAGTAACCGGACCCTGCTTCATTTTTTTCCCATTGAAGATCCACGGTTCGCCCTTTTATGCTTTTGTTTGAGGACATCACCGATCCCCGGGTCAGGACCGGACCATGGCCATAAAGTTTTACTCAGAATATCAAAAATAAATTAAAAAGCAAATAAATCTACCACTTCCCCTCCTTTTTTGGGGTAGCATTTTCTTGCATTAATCTGGCCAGTTAGTTCCTGGAGTGATACAATTGTTTTTTAAAAGGCTCGTTCGGAGTTTCGTTGTTCGGCGTTCGGCGAAAAAACTAATTCAATAAAATTGTTGAAATTTAGAGGGAAGAGATTAAATTGGTTTCTTAAATATAGAAAGGAGAAGAATATGCCGACAAAAATTTCACTGGAAGAAGCCAAAACGAAAGCCATGGAATATCTGCACAAAGGGTACCACTGAGGACCAGGAGTCCTGCAAGTTATGTGGGAAGCCTATGATTTGAAAAACGAAGATTTTCTTTGGACCGCCATTCCCTTCAACGGGGGGATCAGCGGACACCAGCAGGCCCCCTGCGGTGCGGTTTCCGCCTCGGCCGTCTGCCTGGGGCTGAGGCACCGCTGTTCATTATCAGACAAAGAAACGGCCAAGAAAGCCAGAAATAATATCCGCCTTCAAGCTGGGAAATTGATCGATGATTTCACCGGCCAGTTCGGCGATATCACCTGCCGGGGCCTTCTGGGTTTAGATTTCAATGTCCCTGGTACCTACCAACAATTTCGGGAATCGGGTAGAGCAAAAGATACCTGTGAAAAATACGTCCTATATATTATTGAAAAACTTTTTGCTTTCGAAAATGAGGCGGCAACGGCCGGATCCTAGGGGGAATCCTACGTTTCAAAAGCAAATCACCCGGATCTTTAGTTACTCAGGAATTAAATTCTACGCAAAATGGATAGAATTTATTAAAGAACACGTCTTGGACCCGGACCAATTGAGGTATTTTTCAACATGTTTCGTATATCCAAATCTTGGTTCTGGCTGGTCCGGGTGGGGGAGATTAAACCTTGATGTGTTAAATAGTTCGCATCCGGAAATGCCCTTTTCCGGATGCGAACATCCTGCTCCTTTCTTTTTTCCCTGGACCAGGGCTTCATAAGGGCAGTGCCGACCACAGAGGCCGCGTGGTCATGATGGACGACAGGGAATAAAATATTCTCTTCGATGAGGTGAACAGTCTGAACTCTATGGCCTTAGCCGATTCCCTTATCCACACCTGCATTCGTATTGAATTTTTTTCATTGAAACCCCGTTGAGAAAACGAATTTTATAGATCAATCACTTGACCCTAGATTCCTCGACCCTTTTTCACCGGCCGATTGACAAAAGGACCACAAATTTTATCAATAAAATAATATTGACAAAACGATTATTTTAGCAAATATTCTTTATTATTTTAAGAATTATCTCTTACATTGTAAGAAATGAAAATGAGGAAAATCAATCACCAAACGGAAGAATAAGAGATCGATTAGGACGGAAAAAGGAGGGTATTATGGAGGCCCAGGTACTCAAGCATTTGTTTTCACCCATGACCATAGGCAAGTTAAGCATACCCAATAGAATCGTATTTTCCGCCCATGTCCCGGTGTACTGGCCGATAAATCAAGGACCGGGCGAAAGAGCTCTGCAATATTACCTGGCCAGGGTTAAGGGTGGCGTAGGGTTGATCATCCTGCCTCAGAACGCGGTTATGCCCATGAGCACGGCCGGTGGGGTGGTAGCCATACAGAGTGACCGCGCCCTTCCGGAATTCCAGGCCCTGGCTGCGGCCGTCCATGATCATGGGGCCAGGATATTCGGACAACTCTTGCACGCCGGCCCGAGAATCAACGGAACCTTGATCGGTGGTACCGGGTTCGCCCCGTCACCGATTCAGTTCCCGGGAGGGCTGATGGCCTCGGAATACACCACTCCCTATGAAATGGAAATCGAGCATATCAAGCAGACCGTTTCCGCTTATGCCAATGCGGCCAAAAGGCTGCAGAGCGCCGGATTCGACGGCGTGGAAATCTCTTCTACGGTCGGAGCCGGCATGCTCCTGGTTTCCTTCCTGTCCCCTGTTTCCAATAGGCGGACCGATGAATACGGCGGCAGCCTGGAGAACCGGATGAGAATCCATCGGGAGATCTCTGAGGCCGTCCGGGAGGCGGTAGGTCCGGATTTTGTGGTCGGCATGAGGCTGGTGGCCGATGAACTGATCAACAAAGGCCTGACCCTGGATGATGCCCGGGAAATCGCCCTGAAATTGGAGGAAACCGGGAACATCGATTACCTGAGTGTCTGCGCCGGTCTGGCCGGACACGTCCCCCCCATGTATTACCCCCTGGGATGTTTTGTACACCTGGCCGTGGGGATCAAAGAGGTAGTCAACATTCCGGTTATCTGTCACGGCCGGATCAACGATCCGGTTCAGGCTGAACAAATTCTGGAAAATAACCAGGCCGACTTTATCGGAATGGCCAGGGCCCTGATCTGCGATCCGGAATGGCCTAAAAAAGCCAAGGAAGGCCGTCTGGACGAGATCAGGAAGTGTATCGGCTGCAACCAGGCCTGTATCGGATTCTACCAGAAGAACTGGCCCATCAGTTGCACCCTCAACCCCGAGGCGGGGAGAGAGGGAAGACTGGCCATTATCCCGGCAACCAAAAAGAAAAGGGTCATGGTCATCGGAGGAGGGGGGGCCGGTCTGGAAGCGGCCAGGGTGGCCGCCCTGAGGGGCCATCAGGTCACCCTTTATGAAAAGGAAGATACCCTCGGCGGGCAGTTGAACATCGCCTCCAAGATTCCCGGTCGGATTGACTTTGCCGAGGCCGTCCGATACTTTTCCAATCAAATGAAACTGCTGGGAGTGGAGGTGGTCCTGGGAAAGACGGTCACCGCCGAGA
>JACQYK010000330.1 GCA_016208255.1 Deltaproteobacteria bacterium
AAATCGCCCCCCGGACCATGCGCCGGGTCATTGTCGTTCTCTATGCCCTGGCCGCGTTAGTCGCCCTGGTCATCATCCTGGGATTTAAATTATACCTTTTGGCCCTGCCGATCCTCTTCGCCGGATTCAGCAGCTATTTTTATGTGGCCCCGCCCATCCGCTATGGTTATCACGGCCTGGGGGAACTCTTCGTCGGGATCAATATGGGGCCGGTCATGGTGGTCGGCACCTATTGGGTTATTACCGGTTATCCGGATCGGGTGCCGCTTCTAATCTCCATCCCGGTGGGGATCATGGTCGCCCTGATTCTGTTTTACCAGAGCCTGCCCGATATGAAGACGGATAAGGCGGTGGGGAAATACACGCTGGCGGTCAGGCTGGGGGAAAAGGGGGCTTTGGCGGGGTTAATCCTCTTTTTTCTCTTGCTTTATCTGAGTTTGTCCCTGCTGATTATCCAGGGAGTCCTTTCCCTATGGAGCCTCACCTTTTTAGGGTCCGCCCCGATTATGGTCAAAGTCGTCCATCTTGTCCGGCAAGCCGAGAACTGGCAGCTTCTGGATCAATTTGGATCCTATGTCCGCCTAATCTATTTTCTGACCGGATTGGCCATACTGGCGGGGATTATTTTTTAACAAGTTAGCTGAAGAGATGTGAACTTTATTTTTAAGTTTCTGGATACTGGTTGCTCGTTTTAACCAGCAACCAGTGATGAGTTCTTTATAGCCTAACAATAATTAAGTTAGAAATAAAATCTTAAAGCTTTAGTGTAAGCGCCTATTCAGCCTGCCTGCTGTTCCTGATCAGCCTTTTGACCTGCTCCACCAGGACCGGTTTTTCTTCTTTAGAAAAACCAGATAACATTTTTTTCAAACCCTGGTCCCGTTCCTTCTCAATTTTTTTCAGCGTTTCTTTGCCGGTCGAGGTGATTTCCAGCAGGGTGGCCCGCTCATCTCTGGCATCGGATTTCCTCAGGATAAAGCCGCTTTTTTCTAATCTCTTGGCCAAACCGGTCATGTTCGCCCCGGGAACAAGCATAATCCGGCTTACTTCAGTGATTCTGCTTTGACCGTTGGTTGAGGCGTCCAAGACCCTCAGAATATTATATTGGGGGAAAGAGAGGTCGTATTTTTTGAAAATGGTCGAAAAAACCCTTTTAAAAGATTCCGCCGCCCGGATAACCCCCATCAGGACCTTCTCGTCAACGCTTAAATCGCTTCGATAATTGGTCGACCTCATGGCGCCTCCTTGCGCAGAAAAAATGCTATTGACAGCCGGAATAGATTCTAAAATCATAAGTCTGAGAATTTATCTCTCACTTTCGATACCCGCAATTTCAAATAGGTTTGGTTAGGCTTTAAGGGTATTGTCCTCCCTTTCCCTTTTATCAAAATATGGATCGGATGGCAAGTACTAAAATTCTTGATATTACATAAATTGATATTTTATGAGTTGACTTATTTGCGCTTCTTTGATATTCTAAATAATAATCGAAACTTTTTGGCTTCCTCTGGACGGAAACCGAGTCCAAAAAAGGGAAGGGGATGGATATGGAGGGAATAAAAAAAATTAAAACCGTGTGTCGGAGCTGTCATGGCGGCTGCGGGGTGATCGCTCTGGTTAAAAACGGCCAGGTGGTTAAAATCGAAGGGGATCCGGACTCTCCCATCAGTTTTGGAACCTTATGCAGCAAAGGGATGGCCATCACCCAGATCGCCTACCATCCGGATCGCATCCTTCATCCCCTGAAAAAAACCGGGCAGGGCTGGGAACGGATCACCTGGGATGAGGCTCTGGATACAATAACCGAACAATTTAACAAGGTCATCCGGGAGCACGGGCCTGAATCCATTTTTATCGGGCAGGGGACCGGACGGGATTACGAAAGTCACTTTTCCCGGTTCGGAAACCTTCTGGGAACGCCCAATGTGCTGACTGCCGGGCACATGTGTTATCTTTCCCGGATCGGGGCTTCCCTGATCACCTGTGGACGTTTTCCGGTCTGTGATTATGAGGGGGAGCCGAAGTGCGTTGTCCTTTGGGCCGTTAATCCATTATGGACCAACCCCGATGAATACAAGGGGGCCAGTTTCTGGCGAGCCTATAAGAAAGGAGCCAAACTGATTGTCATTGATCCTCGAAGGAATTTCTATACCCAAAAGGCCGATCTTTGGCTTAGGCTTAGACCGGGGACCGATGCCGCCCTGGCTATGGGTTTTTTCCAGGTCATGATAGAAGAAGAGCTCTACGATAAAGCCTTTGTAACCGAATATATCCATGGCTGGGAGGCCTTTAGGGAAAGGGTCAGGGAATATCCCCTGGACAGGGTGGAACGAATCACCGGGGTTGATGAGGATCTCATCCGGTCAGCGGCCAGGATGTATTGCACGATTAAACCGGCCGGAATCCATTGGGGTGTTCCAACCGAACAGACGATCAATTGCACCGATTTTACCCGGATGGCCATAGGGCTGATGGCGGCCACCGGCAATCTCGACGCCCCCGGGGGAAATGTCTTCCAGGTACCCCCGAAAGTTCGCAAGGTCTCCGAATTTTCACGCCACGATGCCCTTGGGCCGAGGCAAAGGGAAAAAAGACTGGGAGGCAATCAATATAAACTGGCGGCCAGGATGGCTCTGATTACTCCCAAAGCGGCCTGGGATGCCATCCTGACCGGAAAACCTTATCCCCTTAAGGCCGGGATCTTTGTCGGTACCAATCCGGTCATTACCGAAGCCAACGCCAGGGATATTTATGCCGCCCTGAAGAAACTGGATTTTCTGGCCGTGGCCGACTTTTTTCTCACTCCCACCGCCGAACTGGCCCACATCTTCCTGCCGGCCGGGACCTGGCTGGAACAGAATCACATGGCCGAGAACTGGAAATTTCATGGCTATGTATTGGCCCGGCCGAAGGTGGTGGAGATTGGAGAGTGCTGGCAGGATCATAAGATTTTTCAGGAGTTGGGTAAGAGGTTAGGGCAGGAGTGGTGGGACACGGTGGAAGACGCCCTGGATTATCTCCTGGAACCTACCGGTTTGACCTGGGAGCAATTCAAGGAAAAAGGTTTTCTTAAAGGAGATATGGTTTATTACAAGTACCGGAAGGGGGGATTTTCGACCCC
>JACQYK010000331.1 GCA_016208255.1 Deltaproteobacteria bacterium
AGCCGTATCTCTTTATCAGGGAATGGAAATAGGGCCGTTGCATACCTACTCTTAGAGACGCCTGGGTAATATTTCCATGGCAGGCCTCCAGGGCTTTGATAAGGAACATCCTCTCCACCACTTCATAGGTTTCCTTAATCAGGTGCTGTTTAAAATCCCTCAGTTCCTTTGTAGTTTCAGGGACCCGGTCGGCCTTCATCCCTCCCCGGACCCGTGATGAAAAAAGAGGAAAGACATTCTCCAGGGTTCTTCCTTCGGCCAGAATGACCAGGCGTTCGATGATGTTTTTAAGCTCCCGGACATTCCCCGGCCACTCATATTGGACCAGGGCCTCCAGGGCTTCATCACTGAATCCTTCAACGTTCTTTCCCGTTTTTCGGCAGAAAAGCTTTAAAAAGAAATAGGCCAGCCTGGGGATATCATCTTTTCGTTCCCGTAAAGGGGGAATAAAAATTGGAAAGACGTTCAGCCGGTAATAGAGATCTTCCCGGAAATGGCCTTCCTCCACCATCGCTTTAAGATCCCGATTGGTGGCCGATATAATCCGGACATCACTCTTTTTGATCTGGCTTCCACCGACCGGTTTGTATTCCTGCGCCTCCAGGACCCGAAGCAGTTTCCCCTGAACATCCAGAGGCAGATTAGAAACCTCATCCAGAAAAAGGGTCCCGCCCTGGGCCATTTCGAAGAAGCCGGCCTTGCTCTCCAGGGCACCGGTAAAGGCACCCTTGACATGGCCGAAGAGCTCACTCTCCAGAATTCCCGGACTGAGGGCGCTGAAATCGGCAGCCATGAAAGGCCGCCCGGCCCTCCGGCTGTTGGCATAGATGGCCCTGGCGAAAAGTTCTTTTCCGGTTCCGCTTTCTCCATAGAGGATCACCGCGCTGTCCAAAGGGGCCACTTTTTGGACCTGCTGATAGATTTCCAGGATCTGGGGGTTCTCCCCGATGATATTCTGAAAGCCGAACCGATCCAGAACCTCCTTTCGAAGCGAAAGGTTCTCCTCGATCAGGCGCTTTTTCTCCAGGGCCCTTTCCACGGTCAGCAAAAGATCATTTTCCGAAAAAGGTTTGGAGAGATAATCGAAGGCCCCGGCCCTCATGGCCTCTACGGCCCCCTTGACCGTGGAGAATCCGGTAATGATAATAATACAAAGGGACGGGCATTCCCGGTATGCCTTTCTGAGGATCTCCATACCGTCAAGATCCGGTAGTCTTATGTCCAACAGAACGATATCATAATCACTCTTCAGGATGGCCTCGAGGCCTGCCTGGCCGTTGAGAGAGGTGTTGACCACATGCCCTTTGTGCGTAAGGGATAAACGGCAGCCTTCTCGAATGGAACGTTCGTCGTCGATGATCAGGATATTAAGGGGAGGCACCGCTTTCATCCTTCAAAGAGTGGTTCACTTCCCCGGCCTGGACCGGCAGGGTAATGGTAAAGTGCGTTCCGCTTCCGGGCAGGCTGGAAATATCGATCTGCCCCTGGTGGTTTTGAATGATCCCGTAACTGACCGATAACCCCAAACCGGTTCCCTTCTCCTTGGTAGAAAAGAAGGGTTCAAAGATTTTGGCCAGGTTTTCGGAGGGAATACCACAGCCGTTATCCGTAATTTCGGTGATAACGGTCTCCCCCCCCGGGCCGGGACGGGTGGAGACCTTGACTTTCCCCTTTTCCTGGGTGGCCTCGACGGCATTGATCAGGATGTTCATGAAAACCTGCTGGATCTGGTTGACGTCTAAAAAGGCCGGCGGGAGTTCGGATGACAGATTTTTTTCCAGTTTAATCCTGCGAAGTTTAAATTCATTTTCCAGGATCCTCAAGGCCTTTTCCATCACTTCGTTGAGATCGGCCATCTCTTTCAACAGCGGCCGTTCCCTGGAGAAATCCAGAAGCTCCTGAATGATCCTTTTGCAGCGGAGGGTTTCCTGAGCAATGACTCCCAGTCCTTCTCGAACAGGACCTTCTTCAAGGACCTCTTCCATGAGCATGGTGGCGTAAACCAGAATCCCACCCATGGGATTATTGATCTCATGAGCGATGCCGGCGGCCATCCGGCCCAACGCCGTGAGCTTCTCGGTTTGAATGACCAGGTGTTTATACCGGGACTCCTGGGCCTCAATGAACCGGGCTTTATCCAGGGCCAGGGCGCTTTGTTCGGCAACCGCCGCCAGGAAATCAAGCTCTTCATCCGAAAAATCCCGGGGCTGGTCGAAAAAAACCCGGATAATCCCCAATACATCTTCGTTAAGGATCAAGGGGATGTCCAGGGCCATCTGAAACCCTTCCTCCAAAAATTCGCGGGGGTACTGAATCCGGGGATTATCAGCAATGTCGCGGATCAGAATCACTTTATTTAACTTACAAAGATCGGTAATAATGGTTTCACTGGAGACATGTCCTTTGGAAAGATACCGCTCGCTCAGTCCGTAAGCGGCAAAAAGGTCCATCTCACGGGATTCAAGATTGCGGATTCGAATGAGGGCGCCCCTGGCCTGAAGGGTTTCGGAGGCTTCCCTGACCACCAGGGACAAAACTTCATCCACCTTGGTACTGGCGTGTACGGATCGGCTGATGTCTCTGAAGGTACGATAAAAAACCTCGAAAATATTGGAGGAGGTTTTCACGTTCACCTTGGCCCTCCTGGGACCACAGTTAACGGACCTGAGGCCGGATCAATGAGAGACTGTGCGGAAAGCAAATCATTCTGGAGCTAGGTGGTCCTTACCCGAACACTTAGGCGTTTCCATCTGTCCTCTCTCCGAGGCCGGAGAGAGGACAGAGTTGTGAGGGAGGGTTTAACGTTCAACGTGATCGATTAGAGTACCATCCTCCTCCCTTAGCTCAATGATCATCGGCATGGCCCCGATGGCATGGGTCGAGCAGGAAAAACAGGGGTCATAGGCCCGGATGGCCGCCTCCACACGGTTCAGCATGCCCTCGGTCAGCTTTTTCCCATCCACAAAGGACTTGGCCACCATTTCCACGGCTTTATTGATGGCCCAGTTGTTATGTCCGGTAGCCACAATCAGGTTGACTTTGGTCAACATCCCGTTCTTATCGGTTTTATAATGATGGAACAGGGTCCCTCGCGGGGCCTCCAAACACCCTACCCCTTCTCCGGTCAGATTCCGGGATTCCGTCACCAGATTCGTGGAAAGGATCTCCGGATCCATAAGAATTTCTTTGGCCCGTTCTATGGCATAAAGGTCTTCAATCAGGCGGGCATAGTGATACCATAAAGTGCCCTCGACCGGATTACCTCCACCCAGGGTTTTAAAATTGGCGAATTCCTCATTGGCCAGAGGGGTATTGATTTTATCAGCCACATTCAACCGGCCCAGAGGTCCCACCCGGTAGGTACCCTCCGGATAGCCCATCTTTCGATAATAAGGGAACTTCAAATAGGACCAATCCTCCACATGTTCGGCAATATGTTCCAGATAATTTTGGGGATCGAATTCCTCCAGCTTTGTCCCGGTCTTGTCCGTCAACCGAATCCGGCCATCGTACAATTGCAATCCCCCCTGGTCGTCGACCATCCCCATATAGCCTGAGGAAAAAACCGCATATTTATCCACCAGCTCGCGGTTGGCCTCAAACCACCCTTTGGCCACGGTTAAGGCGATCTTAATCGTGTCCATCACCTCATCAATCCGGCTTAATAGATCGTCACAATCTTCCGCTGAAAGAGGGGCATTCACCCCCCCGGGGATGGAATGAATGGGGTGGACCCGTTTCCCACCCAGTTTTCGGATAATTTCCTGACCGAAAGCCCTGGACTGGACGGCCTTCAAGGCCAATTCGGGATTGGCCTGAATAACCCCCACCACATTTCGAATAGCCGGATCGGCATCGAAGCCCAGCAGCATATCCGGGCCGGCCAATTCGAAAAAATGCATGGAGTGGGATTGAATATACTGCCCCATATGCATCAATTCTCGAAGGAGCCGGGCCGTTCGGGGAGGGGTCACCCCAACCACCTGATCACAGGCCTTGGCCGAAGCCAGATGATGACTGACCGGACAAATACCACATATCCGTGGGGTTATTTGAAGCATTTCAAAAAAGGGGCGCCCTTCGGTGAATTTTTCAAAACCCCGAAATTCATTGACATGCATAAAGGCGTTTTCCACTTTCCCTTTGGCACCCATATGGATGGTCACTTTGGCGTGACCTTCTATCCGGGTCACCGGTTCTATCGTAATCTTCTGCATTTTAAGTTCTCCTCTGCTCTACCGGCTTGATTCAGAACGTAGCATTGTCGATAAACTTGTTACAAGTCGTCTCCCCGGCGAAAACCGGGGTCCAGCAAATTCCTAAGAAATAGACATTCCTGGATTCCGGCTTTCGCCGGAATGACGTTTTTTGGGTTTTGGCGATTTTATAAAAAATCATCATTGTTACAGACTTCGTAAAAAGCAGATTGCCTTTTAGCCTGTCTTTTTAATCATACTTCAATACCTGGTCTTTCAAAACCGGGATGCGGCCTTCCAACAGCTCAGCGATCACAAAATGGATGGCATCGGCCGACGGCGGACAGCCGGGCAAATAAACATCCACTTTGACCACCTGATCCAGGGGGCGGGCAAAAATCGGTTTGGCCAGTTCCTCCGACCGGGGGATAAGACCGTCCACCGTGCTCTCGGTTTCCACATAGGCCCGCCGCAGGGCATCTTCCATATTGACCTGGTTCCTCATCAAAGGGACCCCCCCCAGGACCGAACAATCCCCCAGGGAGACCAGGATCTGACAGCGTTCCCTCATGACCCTGGCTACCTCGAGATGGGCCGTGTTATTGACCGTTCCGGTTAAAATTCCAACCGTAACTCCATCTCTCGGGGGATGCTTTAAATCGGTTATCGGGCATGAGGTGATTTCTATTTTATCCAATAATTGGACCAGCCTTTCATCCATATCCAATAAGGACATATGGCATCCGGCGCAAGCGGCCAGCCAATCCGATGCAATTTTTATTTTCGCCATTGATCTTTCTCCTCCCCTTCCTACATTCGGGCGGCCAGTTGGGTTAATACTTCATTTTCAGGAATCAAACCCTCCGCTAGCGGAGCACCTCTCCTGACGGCCACTTTTTTGCCTTCCAGATTATAAAGTGAGCCTTCATGTTCATACCAAACCAAGGCCGGGAATACGACATCGGCCACCTCGGTCAGCGGGCTGTGATAGGTGGCATGGGCCGCAAAAAATTTTGCCTCCCGGGCCTGTTTGATTTTCTCATCCGATAAGGTTGTGTCTTCTAAGAGCAGGTAGACTGCTTCCATCTGGCTGGGGGCAAAATTCGCTCGAAGCCCCAGGGCCTTGGCATGGAAACCGTTGCTCTCCGGAAACAAGGGAATGAAATTGGCTTTCCTTTGCAAGGCCGCCAATTTTTCAGCCTGCACCGGCGGGGTTTCC
>JACQYK010000332.1 GCA_016208255.1 Deltaproteobacteria bacterium
GCCATGATACCAATTTCGGATATGTGAAAGAGGTGTTTTCCGGAACGCGTTTGAAGAGGGCGGTAGTCACCAATTTAGTTGATTTGCTGCCCAGGTATAAAAGGGCCATCGGATTTTTATTCGACAAGATTCCTCATGGCCTGGTCGAAAAGAGTGATAAGGTTTTGTTGTTTAAAGAGTTACTAAAAGCCCCTCCGGCTCCCCTCCCTGTGGTGATGGATTCCATGAAAGACCTGTCCTATATCCTTTACACCGGTGGAACCACGGGGTTCCCCAAAGGGGTGCCGGGTAACCACGCCGGTATGACCTCCTACGTGAACGACCTAACCGAGGATGTCCTGAAAGGATATATTAAAGAAGGGGAGGATGTCTATCTCGCGGTTAATCCCCTGTTCCATATCATGGCCCTTGGGTTTTTTGTGGCCGTTGGATTGAATTATGGCAATACCACCATCCTGATGCCCCAGCCTCAGGTGGACCCAATCCTGGAGGCCATCAAAAAATACAAGGTCCGCTGGATGCTCGGAGTTCCTACCCTCTATCGGATGATTCTGGAAAACGACCGTTTGGATCAATACCGTCTTGATTCGTTACGGTATTGCTACTGCGGCGGCGATGTGCTCCCCCTGGAAGTTTTTAACCGCTGGAAAGAGAAATTCGGGATTCCCATATATCAGGTATATGGTTCTACTGAAGCGGGCCATATCACCTACAGTCATCTGGATCAGGAACCGAACCCCCAGTCCATCGGTCTCCCGTTAAAAACCAGAAGATGCAAAGTGGTCAACCCTGAGACCCTGGAGCAGGTTCCTTTCGGAGAGATTGGTGAGTTGATCGTCACTTCTGATGAAACGCTCAAGTACTATTGGAATAAGCCGGATGAAACGAATCGATCTTATCTCGAATGGGATGGCCGGATTTATTATCGGATGGGAGATTTTATCCGGCAGGATGAAAAAGGGGAACTTTATTATGTGGAACGCCTGGCCGACATCATAAAATATAAAGGCTACCGGGTTTCCGCTTCAGAAATTGAAGCGGTCTTGCAGGACCATCCTACTGTTGTCGGGGCCTGCGTGGTTGGGGTTCCGGATCCCAAAGTCGGCGAGCGGATCAAAGGGATCGTGGTCTTAAAGGCCGATGCCAAAGGGGTAGGGGCTAATGAATTAATCCGTTTTTGCCGGGAACGCCTGGCTCCCTACAAGGTCCCGCAATATATTGAATTCCGGGACATGCTCCCTAAGTCCAAAGTGGGAAAGCTCCTCAGACGGGAAATACGCGATGAGGAAAAAAGAAAAATGGATAAAGGGAAGAAATGAGTTCAGATCCCTGTCCGGCCCGACGGTGAAGAGGGATAACCGCTTGGGTATGACGATGGTGATCAGGGACTTATTCCCAGTTTTTCTGGAAGCCCCCGGACTCCCGGATGACTATTGGGGGTCTGCCCGAATCCCCTCCGGAAGCGGATCCTAAGAAGATAACCGATTTCATCGCCGGCATGACCGACCGCTATGCCTTAAACATCTATGAAAAAATATTTCTCCCCAAACCCTGGGCCGTGTTGTGAGTAGGTAAGAAGTCAATAAATATTTTGTTTTGACAATTACCGTCTGTACCCTTCCGATTGATTCTTAAGCCTTAAGTATTTCCTTGTGCCTGAGGGCGCGTTCCAGGGAAGGCTGCATTTTCATCTCCTGGAACTCGGCTATGGCGAAGTCGAGGTGGTCTATGGCATCGGTTCGCTCTTCAGGAAACTGCTCCAGGAGCAACTCTGCCAATTGGAGGCGGCTGAGTGCCAGCTCAGGGCGAAACCTCATTTCCGTGCAAATCCTGATGGCTTCCTGGTAATGCTGGCGTGCTTCATCATATCGGCCCAGCAGGGCCGCTGCCCCACCCAGGTGGCGGGGGATGCAGGTAATAAACGCGTATCCGGTGGTCTTTGGACTCCTCCCAGCAAGCTGACACAGCAGGAGATCAGAGGCTTTCCTGTGTCCGACCAGAACAGCAGCCTCCAAAAAGACGACATCCCATAGGTAAGTACTATAGTCCTCAGGAGTCCCTATGTCTGGGCGTGTATTTAGCATTTCGTCCAGCATCTGGATTGCTCTTGCCGTCTGGTTCTTGTTTGCGTAGCGCAAGGCTCTTAACCAATATTGATCTCGTAATATTACTTTAAGTATTTCGTCATACATCCCCCGAGACACCCAGGGCCGAATTCCAGTGAAATGTGCAACGGAAAGGGCAAATTGAGAATTATTGAGCTCCTCCCCTTGAGTTAGAACACGCTCTACTATTTGTGAAGCCCCAATCAAGTCCCCGTTCATATAGGTTAATAATGCATCTATACTCATCGCCCCCAAGTGAAGATGCACTTGGCCTGTTCGTTCAGCCAGGGCTTTGTATTCCTGAAAACACGCTTCGGCCCGCTGGCGTTGCCCATTTTCAAGGAAGGTATAACCAGTAAGAAGCAATCCTCCAGCAACCGTATTCGCAGTTACGCCTTTACGGGAACGCCGGTCAACTTCCTCAGCAATCTGCAGCCGTTCCCCAACCAGTTGCGGCACTACAGAATAGAGAAGCCACCAATAAGATATCATCCAGAATGTTTCGTTTTCACTCAGACGCCGGGATAGGTCAAGTGCTTCGTTAAGTAAGGATATTCCCTTTGCATTATTCTTAGAGATCATCAAACATCCCATACCGGCATTAGCCAGTGCTCTCCCACTGGTACCGGCAATAGCATATCGGTCAGCCCGTTCCACCCATCTTTTTCCTTCTTCAGAACCCCATGTGTATATTGTGCCACCCGATAAAAAAGAGAATGCTCTCAAAGCTGTCTGAGAAACTCTCAGCGCCCGTTCGTTGTCGGATATGGCTTCAGCTACGAAGAAGGCCTCGCTTAGTTCGTTGTCAAGAACACGCTGTGGCTCTCCGGCCAGGAGAAGGTTATCTCCCAGGTCGAGTAACAGGTCGCACCGTTTGGCCTTATCATCGGGGTCCAAGATCTCCTGAACCTTGATGGCCTGCTCGAGCAACCTGACCGCCTCCCCATAGGCATAAACATTTATCGCCCTTTTTGCCCCCATCTCCCCGTAGCTCACTGCCTTGGTTAGATCAGCCGAATCAGATGAATATGAGAAGTGTTCGGCCAACTCGGCTGCATGCTCTTCAAGGCGGTTTTTGTAAACATCCTCCAAAGCCCTCGCTACCTGCTGATGAAGCCGGATTCTCCGGGGGGCAATAATCTCTTCATAAAGGGTCTGGCGGAAGAAGGCATGGGTATAGCGGTAGCGGATCATCCGGGTGATTTGGGGCCTCTCCTCGATTAGGGCGGCATTTTGAGCTTCTTCGATGACGGCATAGAGATCTTCTTCTGATATCCCGGCAACAACCTGCAGTACCGGCAGGTCAAATGCCCGGCCGATCACCGAGGCGATGGATAAGACCCGGTTGCATTCCTGGGACAGGGAGGATAA
>JACQYK010000093.1:0-54233 GCA_016208255.1 Deltaproteobacteria bacterium
AAAACACGGGCCTTTGAACCGATCCGCTGTATAGGCTGCGGTCTTTGCTATGTGGCCTGCGACAAAGATAAGGCCATTGCACTCAAACCGGTGCCGGAATATGTGACCCCGACCGTGAAAAAGCTGGAAAGGGCCAGCCACCCATTGGAAAGTATTTCGGGGGTGAAGGAGTAAAAGAAAAAGGAGAAAGTCCATGATCAAGGGACTTTAATGACAGATTTGAAAAAGAATTAGTCGGAAGATTTGATGGCTGAAATAAGGATCCCGAGGCTATAATCCTTTTATTCCCCACTCTCGGAGAAATAAGGAAATACGTTCGGTATCCCCGCTGGGTTCCACATGTGCAAGAAAGGCTACATCAGCCAGTGCAGCCACTATCTCATTACGGAACAAGGCGGATTCACGATCGACGCGCCGGGGTTTTTCAACAAAGGGGGAGAGGAAGAGAATCCTCCCGGCATCGAAGGCCGGACGGCATTCTGTGGGGATGCGCATTCCTTCGATGGCCCGGGCCGGACAGACGATAATAGGCTGCTTGCCGCGCAGAAGGATACTCAGGCATTCTCTTTCGATGGATGAGTGAAATCCGCTGATGACCGTTGTCCCCTCATCGCGCAGGCGCCGGGCCATATCATGGGCCCGGAGGATGGCCTCTCCCGGTGTACGGGCGGAGCAAAAAAGGGCCGTCTTCAGGTGGGAAAGGATCTCAATTGGGCCGATAGTCGTCAGCGTTTCCGGGGCCTTTCCCTCAAGGCGATCAAGCAGTATGGCCGGATAGGCATCGTCGCTTCGGGCAAGACGAAGGGTTACATGAGGTTGGTTCATCTTTTTATTCACGACTTATCATCTCCTGGCGTTTTTCCTACGGTTGCACTGCAGTATCTTTTTTGGCCACAAATTGGAAAAATTTATAGCTAATTCAACCTTATTAAACTGGCCAAACCTTCGGCCTCTCCACATGCCCACCTTTTTTCTTGACAAGTTAAGAAATAAGGACTAATTACAAAACTGGGGATGAAATTCGGCTTCACGCCGTGTGAGAGATTGGCTGTGGCCGACCGCTCCTATATCCCCTAATGATTCTTAAATAAAGCCTCTAATGTCAGCGGCTTTTTTTGTGTATAATAAACCCCGTATCGATCTTGGCGGGTATCATCTATATCATGGACCAATCTGAAGGAAGACCAAATAAACCTAAGATACCGTTCCTCCTTTCTTTCATAAAAACGCTGCAAAGCCCAAAGGAAGTAATCCACAGCCTGTAAACACAAACAAGTTTTTGGGGTGTCCGGAATGACCTCGATAGGGGCGTTACTTTGAATACCCCACTTTTCACTGAAACTTCTACGGGCCTTTTCAAGGGCCTTTAAAAGGGCTTCTGTACGATCCGATTTTCCCCTTTCCGAAAAATAAATTTTATACCCATCATCCTTATGCAAACGATCTTTAAACAATCGCCTTACTAAATAGTCGTATAACTCATTCGGATTATAATGATAGGATGGATCATCCTCATTCCTTTGACGGACATACCCCAACACTTTTATTTTATTTCTCACTATTCCAAAAAATCGCAACTCATGCTTAATAAGCAAGGAGAAAACTTCCCGCCGAATTTCTGGCAAATCATCTTTTGCATGGAAAGCCAAGGCCGTTTTCATAGACTTGGTTTGCATGGAGGGAACGCCGTTGAAGTAAGGATCCATGGTTAGGTTTTTCCTTAATTTCTCCAATTCGTTTTCCAATGAAGCAGGGTCAGGAATATCCAATAAACCGAGGATAAAAAATTGTTGGTCAAGGACATCGACATTGAGCTCTCCTTGATGTGAGAGACCGGCCAGAGTAAGGTTACTACTGCCCAGGTAGCCAATGATCGGATTGACGGGATCGGAACGAAATAGCAGGTAGAGCTTGGCGTGAAGGGGATGACGTAGAAACAGTTTGACGACGAGTTTCCCAGCTTTGAGTTGGCCCGAAAGTCGTCTTAAACCCGCCTCATCGGCATTGGTTGGAACACCGAGGGTCAATTGGTTTCGGAATTCTTCAGCCAATTGCCTCTTTAAACGCAGCGCGGTCTGATTGTCAAGCTCGTCCCGGTTCTGAAACCAGCTCAAGGCGTTGCGTAGTTCTTCCTGGGGAAGACGTTGCATCCCCACCATCAGGCGGCACTGCTTGTCCGAGCCGCCGGGCCATCTCTCAATGAGATCATCGATCGCTTTCCAGCCCCGCAGATTGAAATAACCAACACAAAAATCAGAACGGTCGGCAAGCTCCAGGGTCCCTCGTAAGGTCGGGAGAAGATCAAGTTCGATGTTGTCGAAGATTCGGGGCATTTTTTTCTTTCCTTTTCAGATCAAGGCTTTTACTTCCTCATCCATCGATCAGCCAGAGCATAACTTGTGCTGCGGCCGCCGCCCGGCTCTTTCACCAAAACACCCCCCTTCACCAGATCATCGATATCTCGAAGGGCGGTATCCTGCGAGCATTTGACTAATTTGGCCCATTTGGAAGAAGTCAGCTTTCCTTCAAAATCGTCGAACAAACGATTAATGACGGCTTGCTGACGTTTATTGAATGGTTTCAGGCTATGGGCTTTCCAGAAATCCGCCTTATGAAAGACACCGGCCAGAATATTTTCGGCACCGCCAATGGCGCGATCCAGACAACTCAGGAACCATTCCAGCCAGGGGGTTATATCCATACCGCCTTTCTGGGTTTTTTCCAGTATGTCGTAATAGACCTTTCGTTCCAGGCGAATTTGGGCGGACATACTGTAAAAACGCTGCCTGCTGTTTTCTGATTTGGCCAGGACCATATCGGCAATCGCCCGGGCAATGCGGCCGTTACCATCTTCAAAAGGATGGATCGTTACAAACCAGAAATGGGCCAGACCTGCCGCCAAAACCGGATCAACAGAAGGGGACCCATTAAACCATTTCAGGAAAGCCCGAATTTCTCTGGGGACGCGATTAGCTGCAGGGGCTTGATAATGCACCCTTTCACGGCCTACCGGGCCGGAAACCACTTGCATGGGGTCGGATTTCTTGTCGCGCCAGCTCCCAATCACGATTTTCCTCATACCACTACGCCCGGTTGGGAACAGAGCGGAATGCCAGGCAAACAGTCGTTCTTCAGTCAACGGATCCGCATAGTGGCCGGTGGCATCAAGCATCATTTCAACAACGCCCTCCACCTGCCGGTCAACCTGTGAAAGCCCGCCGATATCAAGTCCCAATCTTCGGGCAATAGAAGATCGCACTTGATCTTTATCCAGCTTTTCACCCTCGATTTCGCTGGTTTTGAGAACATCCTCGGTCAGGGTTTGCAGAACGGCTTCGTTGCGCAGAGAAAAACCCAGACTCTCCATGCGTCCGATGAGCCGCCCCTGACGATGACGTACCCCGGCAAGCTGCCCGGCAAGTCTCTCCTGGCTCCAAGTCAGTTTTGGCCAATTCTTCTTATCGTAGATATAGTCCATAATATTCCGAACTCCTTTTGAATATTATGCCGATTCTATCCCGAAAAGCAAGAACATTCTCCGCATATAATGCGTCGAATATGGCCTTTATTCACCGCATGACAAATTAGGAAGGGATATTTCGAAAGGGATGGTTTGCTTTCCGGTCGTCATTTCTTCCCATCCCAGGCCTGGTTTTTTTGATTTTAGGGTTATCCTTAGAAAAGGGTAACCGGGCATTGATCTGGAAGGCGACCTCTTCCGGCAGCCTCATTTTTTTTATTATCCGCAGACCCGGCTGCCATTGATATTTCTTCAAATCGAGAGTCCCATCCACCCTGAAGGTGATTCCCTCCTTTTCCAGCAAGGCCCGTTGCAGTTCCCCGCTGCCGACCTTATAGGTAGAAATCCCGCCGTATGAATTGATTACCCGCTGCCAGGGCACGGTCCGCCCGGAAGCGTAAAGGATACGCCCCACCTGCCGCGCGGCCCTCGGGGTATCGGCCAGGGCGGCCACCTGTCCATAGGTCAGGACCTGCCCTCGCGGTATGGCCCGCACGATTTCCAGGACGCGCTGCTGAAAAAGATTCTTCGTCCCGTCCCGTTGGATTTTTTTCGGAGGACCTTTACCCCGGGCATTTTTTTGAATAATAATCGGGCTGGTCTTTTTCATGACCGCTTTAGTATACAAGGACCAAGACAATCTGTCAAAAGACATCACCGGGTTTGAATAATTAGCATAAAGGTGATAAGAAGATAAGGAAAGATCTCAAAGCAGGAAACTGAAAATTTCGTAACACTTTAGGTTTTTGAAAAATATGCCATTTCAGAACAACAGCAGAGCCAAAATCCCCCTCAATCCCCCTTTATAAAAGGGGGAAGTCTTTCTCCTCCCTTTGGAAAAGGGAGGTTGGGAGGGATTTATAAATGCTTTTTCAACTAGCTAAAATAATACAAAATTTCAAAATATTGTCAGAGGAGGGCCGTCATGCCGTTTGAACAAATCAAGTACGAAAAAGAAAAGGGGATCGGGCTCATAACTTTGAATAGACCGGACAAGCTGAATGCGTTCACATCGCAGATGGCCTGGGAACTTATTCAAGCCCTTGATCAGGCGGATGAAGACGACGAGGTCAGGGTATTGGTTTTTACCGGGGCCGGACGGGGGTTCTGCGCCGGGGCGGACCTGAGCGCCGGAGGGGGATCGGCCTTTAGTTACCGGGCAGAGCCCATTGATGAGTTCCGGGATGGGGGTGGGGTGTTGAACCTTCGGATTTTTGAGATGAAAAAGCCGGTGATCGCGGCCATCAACGGGCCGGCGGTCGGTATCGGGGCTACCATGACCTTGCCCATGGATATCCGGCTGGCCTCGGAGTCGGCCAAAATGGGTTTTGTCTTTACCCGAAGGGCCATCGCTCCGGATGGGTGCTGCACCTGGTTTCTGCCCCGGGTGGTAGGGATCGGCCAGGCGGCGGAATGGCTGATATCCGGCCGGGTCTTTTCCGCGCAGGAGGCCCTGCAAGCCGGACTGGTTCACCGGTTGCTGCCAGCGGACGACCTTCTGCCGGCGGCCATGGAAAAAGCCCGTGAAATAGTCGAAAACACCTCCGCCATTTCCGTGGCCCTGACCAAACAGATGGTCTGGAGGATGCTCGGAGCCGATCATCCCATGGAGGCTCATCGGGTCGAGTCCAAGGCCGTGTACTTCATGAGTAGTTCAGACGACTGCCGGGAGGGGGTTAACGCTTTCTTAGAAAAACGAAAGCCTCTCTTTCCCATGAAACTGAGCCGAGACCTGCCGGATTTTTATCCCTGGTGGCCGGAGTTCCCCTTCAAAAAATCGGGATTTCCGGGATAAATCATACCACTGAAGACGTTATTGAGGAATTAACCCCCCGTGGTTATTATTTTCTGTACAACCCGGAACCCTGACCCGTTAAGGCAAATGAGCGGTCAGATCGTCGAAGGAGTGTTCAGCGATACAATGATGTTCCTCGCCTGAGGCGTTCAGAGGGTCAATATGGATAGTCGCGTTGGAAAGATAACGCAAATGACGCAAGAGCTGATGGCGGACCTCATCAGCAATTTCATGCCCTTCCGAAACAGTAAGGTCCGGACTTACAGCGATATTCAACTCCGCATGCAGCCGGTGGCCCAACCACCTTATCCGGACTTCAGAGACCCCGCAAACCCCTTGGGCGTGATTGACCGCGTGCTTGATCTCATCAATGATGGCCGGGTCGACGCCGTCAAGCAAACGGGCGAAGACAGACTTTCCGGATTGCCAGACGATTGGTATGATCGTGGCCGTAATAAGAAGACCAACAATAGGATCAGCAAGCGGATAGCCCAGCCAGACCCCGACCACACCTAAAAGGACAGCCAGACTGGTCAGGCCGTCTACGCGGGCGTGCTGACCGTCAGCGGTGAGAGCGGCACTGCCAATCTCTTTGCCAGTCTTGATGCGAAGTCGGGCTACCGCCTCGTTACCGAGGAAACCGATTATCGAGGCTATGATCACCGCCCAGAGATGTTTCACGGTCTGTGGGTGAAAGTAGCGGTCAATAGATTCGTAGCCGACGACAACAGCACTCACCAGAATAGTCAGTACGATGACCAACCCGGCCAGGTCTTCTACCCGACCGTAGCCATAAGTAAACCTTTTAGTGGGTTTCCGGCGTGCCAGTCTAAAGGCAATCCACAACGGAAGAGCCGTGGCGGCATCCCCAAGGTTGTGAATCGTGTCAGCCAGAAGGGCCACACTTCCCGAAAGCATCACGATTATGATTTGAAAAGCGGCCGTAGCAAATAGTCCAAGGAAGGACCACTTAATGGCCCAGATTCCCCTTTGAGTGGTAAGAATAGATGGATCAACGGCACCGTGGGAATGAGTATGAGCATCATGGGGGTGGTTGTGTCCATAGGATGGGTTGTTTTGGTGAGGATCTTGATAACCAGGCATAGGCTACCTTTTCTAATTTTACTTCTTGACGGATAAGTTATTCAATAATTTCACAATAGCCCTGAACCCAAGGAATTCTTTCTGGGCCCCAGGCAATAACAATTTATTTTGTCCATCCAGTCTCCCATGCATCCAGCCCTTTTGGGGTCCTATAATACTTTAAAAAATTTTATCTCTCTATGATTAAATTTCGGAAGGCCGTTACCGAATCATTTTTGGTCCATAAACCTATTTGACCCGGGTCTTGGATGGCCCTTTTCATTTTTTTCTTTCTTAAAAAGAATTTTGCTTATGGGAAGTCTTGACTCCCACCCCAAAAACAACAGCAACGATTAAGAGAATGGCAGAAGCGTTCATAAAAGAATAAGAGAACCCCAAATACTTGGCTACGATCCCGGAGACTAAAGGGCCGGTAGTGTGTCCGATGTCCATAATGGACCCGAGTATACCCATAGCCGAACCATAAGTTTCTTTCCTGCTGAAATCGGCTACCAGGGCCGAGGTGGCCGAAGTAACAACCGATAAGCTCAATCCGAATAAGATACTTAAAAGGAGCAACGGGAAAAAGGATTTGAAAATTGACAGGCTTCCTAGGCACAAGGCCCCCATCAAAGCCCCGGCCAGAATCTGGGGTTTTCGCCCATGACGGTCGGAAAATCGGCCCAAAATAGGCTTGGTCAGAGCCAGGGTAATTACCTGTGCGGACAGGAAGACCCCCACCTCATAGGCACTGAGCCCAATTTTTATGGAATAGACAGGCAAGAAGGTTTCAAAAGTTCCATAAGCAAAAAGGATGGCCGCTTCCATACCGCTGGTCAGGGAAATCCCGGGGTTGGCCATAACTTTTTTGAGGATCCTTAAGGTCTCGCCTAAAGGCCCCCTCTCCTTTTTCAAAGGGGATGGATAGGGGAGTTTAAAGACCGGAAGAAGGGCCAGGATGCCCGCTAAACCGCAGAACAGATAAACGGTCTTAAACCCGAAAGAGGGATTAAAAACAAAAAAGCCGATCAGACTGCCACCGGCAATAGGGGCCATAAACCGGCCGAGCAATGTGGAAGTAGAAAACCAACCCAGCTTTTCCCCCCTTCCCTGCTGGAAGAGGTCGGAGACCAGGGCCATGGCCACCGGCATAAAGATGGCTGTGGCTAGGCCATGATAAAATCGGATCAGGGCCAATTGCCAGAGGTGGGTGACGATCAGGTATAAAAAGGGGGCGGTAGAAAAAACCAAGAGCGAAAAAAGAAGCATCTTTTTCCGTCCCCAGCGGTCGGAACGCAGCCCGGCCGGAATACTGGCCACAATGCCGGTAAAGGCCGATATGGCGGCTATCATCCCTACCCCGGCCGGATCGGCCCCCAAGGAAGTAGCAAAAAGGGGAAGTACGGGACTCTTGGAAATGGTGGAACTGAAGATAGCCAGCCCCCCCGTCAAACAGAGAAGCAAAAACGGCGATGATATACCCTTCATATTTTGTCAGTCCAAATTTTGATGAGAGCCGGATGCCCGGTGATAATTCGGTCCTCCCCGGAATCTACCATTTTCCCATTTCCTCCAGGACTTTGACGACCCGCCAGGTCTCAGCGCTTACCGCAGTGCCTCCCATAACAGTAGCCACGGCCACCGCTTCCAGGATTTCCTTTTTGCTGGCCCCGGCTGCCACAGCGTCTTTCGTCTGGCCCTGGATGCACCTGGTGCAGCCCGTCTGCAGTCCGCAGGCCAGGGCTATCAGCCTTTTGAATTTGAGACTTAGGGCACCCTCTTGGTAAACTTTCTTTCTAAAAAGAGAATAGGCCCCCATGATCTCAGGAAGACCCTCATCAAATCTATCCCGATAAGTCCCCGTCTCCGAATAGTACTCCAGTTGGTTATCCATTTAGGCCTCCTTTCTGGCTACCTGCAAACGACACCAGGCATACAAGGCATCGTACACCTCGAACTGGCGGGACAGGTTCTCTTCGTCATCCGGATACCGCAGGCTGTAACCAACGGCTATCGCCTCCAGACCGCGGGCTATCGGATCTTTATCGATGTCCGCCGCTACGTCGGCGGAGTGAACGATTTTTGCCAGCCGCTGCAACGCCGGATCTTTCAGTTCGTATTTTAGCAGGATTGCCTCAAAAGAACAGCGCCCCTCGATATGTCGCAACTCGACATCCCCGACATCAAAGGGAATGGCACCACTGTCTTCCGCAACTTTTTTAACCTGGCTTCCCGGAACAAACAAAAACTCGGCTTGATTGTCCACAAAGCGTGAGATCAGCCAGGGGCAGGCCACTCGATCGACATGTACATGGGAACGGGTTATCCATTTCATAGGTCGTCTCCTTTGGTTATAAAGTTATTGAGGCGTAAAGCAGCTCAAATAGGGCCATACCCTTTTCTAAAATCTCCCGGTCTGCCGTGCCGGTTTTTCTGATTCCCTTTAAAAGTTCTTCTATCCCTTGGGCCTCCGGGGCAGGGTACTTTTCATCTTTCAAGTCAATCTCGTGAACGATCTGGGCCATCTTTTTAAGGGCCTTGTCTTTTAATCCGAAAACTTTGATCATCACCTCAAAAGTACAGAGATCCCCTTGGTGGGTGAACTCTCCGTTCTTCATGTCAAAGGTTACAAACCCTCCCTCGGGGTTGGTTGTTTCATCTTCTTTAATAAATTTAAATACCGCCTTAGGATCGATAAATCTCCGGATAAGCCAGGCCGAGGCCATTCGGTCCACATAAGGTCGTTTTCGGGTGCCCCAAGTATTTCGCTGGTAGTCTTTCGGGTCCTTTGGATCAATTAATTTCTCCGACTTTTTAATTTCCCCTCTCGGCCGGCACGTTATCTCCTTATTGATACCTTTCAGACGGATTTCCAGGGAAGCCCCTTTTTTTGATGAAAAGAAATCGACCTTTTTGACCATCTCAAATTCCTTCAGGAGACGGTTATAGTCTTTGATTAATTTTTTCCTGTTCTCTGCGGTGCCTGTTTTATTTGAATTACCGATCCTTCTTTCCAGGGCTTCAACGCCCTCCTCCACAGGACGGTATTCCTTTTCTCTATTTTGATCAAAAAGGGTGATCAATTCCTCTTCTGCCAGGGATTCAATCCGTTCAACACGGACAAAAGCCCCTTCCCCCCCCCGACTGATCACTTCCGAAACCAGCCATTGAAAGTACTCATGATTTTCTTCATTATCAGGAAGGATATGCCCCGATCCCTTAAAAGGGACAGCCCCAATCCGGGACAGTTTTCTCCATATTTTCATCCTGTTCCCGACGGGTTTAGAGGGAAGGCTATAAAAGAAAAGGAGCCAGCCCTTTGATCGTGCC
Source organism: Deltaproteobacteria bacterium (assembly GCA_016208255.1). Classification (GTDB taxonomy): domain Bacteria; phylum Desulfobacterota; class RBG-13-43-22; order RBG-13-43-22; family RBG-13-43-22; genus RBG-13-43-22. The sequence goes on from JACQYK010000093.1 coordinate 9,729, forward strand.
GGTATATTTTGTATCATTTGTTTCTATTGTAATACATATTACTTATTTTGTCAAATTATTATACTCGACCATGAATTTACAGCCTTCTCTTCTCCGGAGTTAAATTAGAGGAGGTTAGTTTTTATTTTTGAGACCAATTTACCAATAGTAAGTTATGATCTGGTTCTCTTAATAAGTTTGGAGAAAAAGTTCAATTAGCGAGGTCCCATTTTCCCATTTCCGGGTGAGGAATGATAATTTTTGCTTTGGTCATAAAAAGACGGTATAATTAATTTAAATGGGGGAAAGTATTTTTTTTCTCCCCCAGAGAGAAATTTCCATTGATACCGAATATAGAACATTTCCCTTATTTAGGTTTGTTCCTCCTGCTTCTCTTTGGTGGAGTAGGCCTGCCTTTCCCGGAAGATGCCACCCTTATTCTTTGCGGGTTTTTGATCTCCACCCAGATTGTAAAGCCCATCCCGGCCCTGATCATCGTCTATGCCGGTCTATTGATAGCCGACCTGACTCTCCATTTTATCGGCAAAAAATACGGCCGTCAGGTAGTTACCCATCGACGTTTCCATAAATTGATTTCTCCGGAACGGCTCTCCTTTCTGGAAGACAAGTTCAATCGTCGGGGAATCCTGATTATCCTATTGGGAAGACATGTGGCCGGATTGAGGGCCCAATTATTTCTGGTCTCCGGGATTATGGAAATGCCCACACTGAAATTTTTAATGACGGATGCGGTGTCTTCCCTCTTGACCATGGCCCTGATGATTGGAGCCGGCTATTGGGGAGGAAACAGCCTCAAATTCCTAAAACAAGGCCTGGTTAGAATTGAACACATTGCCATTCTGGTCGTCATCATCTTCATTCTTTTTTATTCAATATACAGATATCTGAAACCCAAGTTAATCAATAAAAGCTGATGACTGCCATCGTGTTCTTGACACCCGGGATAAAGTCTTTAGTTCGAAAATAGGATTCGGAGCCTACAAGCCTATTTTCATGCTTCGTGGTGTCACGCCACTGAAAAGCGTGGCATGACGGTTTAATACGAAAATAACCCTGGATTAAACCCCAGGCTTGATTGCTCTCCGTCATGCCGGACTCGATCCGGCATCCAGGGACTTTGTGAATAGCCTGGATTCCCGCCTTCGCGGGAATGACGACCTAACTTATCGGTCCTCACAACATTTTCATGTTTCTTGGCGCCCCCGATGGGGCCAGAGAGTTTTAGGTTGATTGCCAACCCGGAAAACCAACTCCTTTTCAATGAGGTGTTGACATGCGTATTTTAGTGGTAGAGGATGACCTTAAAATCGCCTCTTTTATTATGAAGGGCTTAAAAGCCGCCGGCTATGCCGTGGACCACGCCGCCGATGGAGAAACGGGTCTCGATATGGCCTTGACCGAGCCCTACGATACCGCCATTATCGATATCATGTTGCCCAAACGGGACGGCCTTTCTCTCATAGAGAAAATGCGAAAAGAAAAAGTCCAAACCCCGGTCATAATCCTCAGTGCCAGGGATTCAATTGATGACCGGGTTAAGGGACTTCAAACCGGTGGGGATGATTATCTCACCAAGCCGTTTGCTTTTTCCGAACTCCTGGCCCGGGTCCAGGCTTTGATTCGAAGAGCCAGCGGCCTTTCTGAACCGGTCCGCCTGACCGTAGGCGATCTATCCGTCAATCTCCTCACCCGGGAGGTGAGCCGGGGGGAGGGAAAAATCGAACTTCAGCCGATTGAGTTTTCGTTACTCGAGTACCTGATGCGCAGTGCCGGCCGGGTTGTTTCAAAAACAATGATCATGGAACATGTCTGGAATTATAATTTTGATCCACAGACCAATGTGGTGGAAGCCCGGATTTGCCGGCTCAGGGATAAAATCGATCGAAATTTTGAACGGAAGCTGATCCAGACGGTCCGGGGGGTAGGATATGTCCTTAAGGAAACCGATTAAGTTTCTAAATACCCTCGCCTTTCGGCTGACCCTCTGGTACGCGGGGATTTTCACCCTCTCTTCCTGTGTCGCCTTTCTTTTATTCTATATGCTGATCACCTCATTTATGCGCAATCAGACCGACCAGGAGTTGTTAGGCCAGGTCAACCGTTTTGCAACGCTACAAGCCGCTGAAGGGGTTGAAGCGGTCAAGGGGGGTGCCTGGGTAGAAGCCCAGGCCGCACGAGACAAGAAGGTATTCTTTCGGTTTCTTTCTTTGGACGGACAGGTTTTTTCCTCCTCCAACATGGTTTATTGGGAAAATATTCCGGTCACTGAAAAAGCCATCCGGGAATTGCTTCATAGCGGTCGGCCTGTTATGGAAACCCTGATTATGAAGAACCGGCCGGATCAAGTCCGGATACTCTATGCCATGATCAGTTCCGGCATTATTATACAGGTGGGATTGGTTATGGAGAGCTATTCCCGTTTTCTGGCAGCCTTTAAGAGCATCTTTATCATCACCATGTCGCTCTTGATCTTGCTGGCCGCAGGATTGGGCTGGTTTATGGCCAGGAGGGCCGTTTCCGGCGTAGAGGCGGTGACCCGAACAGCCCGGAAGATATCCCGGGGGTCTTTGGAAGAACGGGTTTTAATCAAAGGTCAGGGGGATGAAATCGACCAACTGGCCCAAACCTTCAATCAGATGCTCGATCGCATTCAGACCCTGGTCACCGAGATAAAGGAAATGACCGACCATATTGCCCATGACCTGAGAAGCCCCCTGACCCGCATTCGCGGCCATGCCGAGGTGACCCTGACCACCGCTAAATCCCTGAGCGAATATGAAGCTATGGCTGCCGGCACCATTGAGGACTGTGACCGGCTGCTGGACATGACCAATACCTTGCTATTGATTTCAAAAACAGAATCGGGAGTGAACACGATTGCCATGGAGGAGATCAATTTGACCCTCCTGATTCAAGAAGGATGCGAATTGTTCAGGCCCACGGCGGAAGATAAAGGGTTGTCTTTGAACTGTGAGGTGTCTGAGGGCTGCCGTCTGAAGGGAGATACCCGGATGATCCAGCGCCTGCTGGCTAATCTTCTGGACAATGCCATTAAATATACTCCTTCAGGAGGGTTCGTTACCGTTTCCCTTGAAGAACAGGAGGAAAACCTGGTGATCGAAGTCAAGGACAGCGGGATCGGTATTTCTCCTGATGATCTTCCTCGTATTTTTGAACGGTTTTATCGCAGTGATCGGAGCCGCTCGCTGGAAGGTATCGGATTGGGTCTGAGCCTGGCCAGAGCCATTGCCCGAGCCCACCGCGGCGACTTGAGTGCCCTCAGTCAACCCAACCAAGGAAGTACTTTCAGACTCATTCTCCCGAAATCCCGCCCGGCCCAAAGTCTCTAATTCCAGTTCCCAACATGACCAACTTGTAATCTTCCGGTCATCTTCCCATCATCTTCCTGATTTATCATTCCATCAAAAGAAAAGGGTTGTCGTTACCCAAAGTCCAGTATCTCAAATAAGGAGGAAAACAACATGGAACATAGAAAACGATTTAAAACCATTATTCTAACTCTGGCCTTGATCGTGGGCTTGACCGGAGCAGGATTTGGAGTGTCCCAGGCGGTCAGGCAATCCAATGGAACGGTTTCATCGGAACCCGTCATTTCTCAGCCCATTATGGTCCCGGCTACCTTTAGCGACCTGGCGGAAAAGGTTCGTCCCGGGGTAGTCAATATTCAGGTCGTCAAAAAAATAAAGAACATCGGTCTGAATCCTCGCAATTTCCAGGGGTTTCCCTTTGGAGGCCAGGATCCTTTCGGTGATTTTTTCGGGCCTTTTTCCCAGGGCAACCCGCCACGGGGATTTGAACAGAAAGGAATAGGTTCGGGAGTTGTTATCAGCCGGAACGGATATATTCTGACTAATAATCATGTGGTTGAAGAGGCCGACCAGATAAAAGTCAAACTCAGCAACGGCAATGAGTATAAAGGGAAGGTCGTCGGACGGGACCCCAAGACTGATCTGGCCCTGCTCAAGATTGAAGGGGTATCGGATCTCCACCCCCTGAACCTCGGCAACTCAGAGGATTTGAAGGTCGGCAACTGGGTTGTGGCCGTCGGCAGTCCTTTCGGACTGGAACAGACTGTGACCGCGGGCATTGTCAGCGCCAAAGGGAGGGTGATTGGCTCCGGACCCTATGATAACTTTATTCAAACGGATGCTTCCATCAACCCCGGCAACAGCGGCGGTCCCCTCATCAATATGAGAGGGGAAGTGGTTGGCATTAACACGGCCATTGTGGCCCAAGGCCAGGGGATTGGCTTTGCCATCCCGATCAATATGGCTAAAGACATTGCCGGTCAACTCCAGAATAAGGGTCATGTGACCCGAGGCTGGCTGGGAGTGACTATTCAGGAGGTAACCCCCGATCTGGCCAAGTCCTTTGGCCTCAAGGAAAAAAAGGGTGCCCTGGTGGCCCAGGTCAGCCCGGGCAGTCCGGCGGAAAAGGCCGGCATTGAGCAGGGGGACATCATCCTTGAGTTTGACGGCAAAAAAATTTCTGAGGCCAATGACCTGCCCCGAATCGTGGCTTCCACCCCGATTGGGAAATCGATTGATTTAAAACTGTCCAGAGAAGGCAAGGTTATGGACCGTTCGATCAAGGTGGGAGAAATGAATGAAAAGGCAGAAACGGCCCGAACCTCTTCTCCTCAACCATCCCTGGGTATTACAGTCCAGAACCTTACTCCGGAAATCGCTCGGGACCTTGGCTTAAAAAAATCAGGAGGTGTGGTTGTGACCCAGGTGGAATCCGGGAGCCCGGCCGCCGAGGCGGGTATTCAAACCGGAGATGTCATTCGTGAGGTCAACCGAAAACCGGTTAAAAATGCCGATGATTTTTTGGAGAAGATCGAAAAGATTAAAGGGCAGGAAAATGTTCTGTTCTTTATACAACGGGGAGAAAACCGTCTCTTTGCCGCGGTAAAACCGAATTAGTTTCCATCCGGAAATTCGAATTTCCGCCGATCGACCTGCTCGACTTTGTCGAGCTTTGAAAAGGCATCCCGTCAGACTCCCTCAGGGAGTCTGACCAAAAGATCGGCAAAGCCGATCGGCAGGATGCCGTATGTCGACCTCATATTAAGGTCCCCTGTCTGACTCCTGAAGGGAGTCATCTTCTGAGGTCGACAGAGTCGACCGATGGGGGACCGCACGAAGCTCCCGCCAGAAACCCTTTTTCAATCGGTCGATTTCATCGACCTTAACAGGAGCTCGGCTAAGCCGAGCGGGGGGTTTCTGGTCATAGATGATGCCGGTATCGGAGTGTTCTCATCCGGAAAGGTCTTTTCCGGATGAGAACTAAATAGGAAAAAAGATACTGTCAATCAAGCCTGTCCTGAGCTGCTGGCTACTCCAGGTCCCTGCCTCAATTTACCTCTCGATGGTTCTGGAAGCTCCCTTATCCTTTCCTTTGAAAAATTCAAACTCCTATCGTCTCATTTTCTCCAAGCTAAAGCCCGCTTTATTCCTGACCTAAACAGAGGTTTTCTTCTTGATCATAACTTTTTTTTATCATACACTTTTTCCCTATAAAAGATAAAATTCCATGATATTCTGTGCCTTATGATAAAAAGCTCTGGGAAGGCCTGGGAAGAGGCTAAACAAGGTTTTATCAAAAGTTATAAGGATCTGCGGGATGCCTTCAAAAAAGCTCGGAAGGCCATTAAACTAAGGGAAAAACCCTTTTCAGATACCCTAAAAAGGGAGAGGAGACGATGGCCCCTGAAGAGAAGAAAGGACTTACTGAAAATTTAATAGATAAATTCCGATCTGTCTTCAGCCCTCAGGACCCCCAGCAGAAGAAGAACGCCCTGCCGCCGAAAGCCCATTTCAGTATCTGGTATTTTCTGATCGTTTTCATGCTATTCAGCCTTTTTCAACAATACTTTCTGGCCCGCAAGGTCGAGACCATCCCCTACAGCCAATTCAAGCAATACCTGGCCAACGGTCAGGTAAGTAAGGTGACCATCGATCCTGAAAGTATCGTCGGGACCCTGATCGGCAAAGATAAAAAGCCGGGACAACAGTTCATCACTTTTCGGGTCGAAGACCCTGATCTGGTCAAAGACTTGGGCCAGCATAAAGTCAGTTATTCAGGGAAATACGAGAGTAAATTTCTGAGTAGTGTCCTGTCCTGGGTCATCCCCCTGGCTATTTTTTTCATCATCTGGCGTTTTGCCATGAAAAAAATGGGGCCCGGCATGGGGGTCATGTCCTTCAGTAAAAGCAAGGCCAAGCTTTTTGCACAGAATGAAACTAAAGTGACTTTCGCCGATGTCGCCGGCATTGACGAGGCCAAAGAAGAGCTTCAGGAAGTCGTGGAGTTTTTAAGCCATCCCGATAAATTCCAGAAACTGGGGGGGAGGATTCCCAAAGGGGTTCTCCTGGTGGGGCCTCCCGGAACCGGGAAAACCCTTTTGGCCAAGGCTGTCGCCGGCGAAGCCAAGGTCCCCTTTTTCAGCATCAGCGGATCTGAGTTTGTGGAAATGTTCGTCGGCGTAGGGGCCGCCCGCGTTCGCGATCTATTTTCCCAAGCCACCCGACAAGCCCCCTGCATCATCTTTATCGATGAACTCGATGCCCTGGGCAAAGCACGGGGCATCAATGTTATGGGCGGGCATGACGAACAGGAGCAAACTCTCAATCAGCTTCTGGTGGAAATGGACGGGTTTGAAACGAACAAAGGGGTCATCATCATGGCGGCCACCAACCGTCCGGAAATTCTGGATCCGGCCCTGCTCCGACCGGGACGGTTTGATCGGCAGGTCCTGGTGGACCGTCCGGACATCAATGGCAGGGAAGCCATCCTGAAAATTCATGCCAAGAATGTCCTCCTGGGGCCCGATGTAGACCTGCGTAAGGTCGCCGGCCGCACCCCGGGTTTTGTAGGGGCTGATCTGGCCAACCTGATTAACGAAGCGGCCCTCCTGGCCGCCCGGAAAAATAAAGAGGTGGTCGAGGCTGCCGATCTGGACGAGGCTATTGACCGGGTGATTGCCGGTCTGCAGAAAAAAACCAGAGTCATGAACCCAAAGGAAAAAGAGATTGTGGCCTTTCATGAATCAGGGCACGCCATCGTCGCCGAATCGGTGGAACATGCCGACCCGGTCCACAAGATATCCATTATTCCAAGAGGGATAGGGGCCCTCGGTTACACCCAACAGCAACCCACGGAAGATCGTTATCTGATGACTCGTTCGGAATTACTGGACCGGCTGGCCGTGCTCTTGGGAGGACGGGTGGCCGAAGAACTGGTCTTCGGAGAAATATCCACCGGGGCGCAGAATGATTTGCAGCGGGCCACAGAGATCGCCCGGTCCATGGTCGCTGAATACGGGATGAGCGATCGATTGGGGCTGGTGACTTATGAACGGCCCCGTCAGGCCATGTTTCTCCCGGAAAATTATTCCCCGGCTAAATCCTACAGCGAAGAAAAAGCCGCTCAAATCGATGAAGAGGTAGCCCTCCTGGTCGAAGAAACCCACAAAAGGGTGCATGGGATCCTCGCCTCCCGGCGTAAGGTCTTAGAGGAACTGGCCGGTCTGGTTTCAAAAGAGGAAATGGTCCAGGGTGAGGAGCTGAGAAAGATGCTGGAGAAAAGCCCCGTGGAATCCCAATCCCAGGCTTGAATGCTCAGCCCCTGATCTGACTGATAAAAAAATAGACAGAAAAGGCGGCCATGACCAGGCCGTAGAGCAGCAGGATTCTTTTTGATTCAGTTTTGAAGTCCAGCCTGGCGCCGAGATAGGCCATAGGCATCACTCCTAAGGTCAGGGAAGCAGTCGTTGTCAGATCAATATACCTGAGATGATAGTGTATGATGCTTCCGGGGAGGCACAGACCGCCACAGTCAAAAGCGAAGTGGCGATGGCCTTTTTATTTTCATCCGGAAAAAGACGACAAACGCCGGCACCAGAAAAAGACCCCCGCCATTAGCCAGGATTAGGCAATGAGATAGCCAAACTGCATGATGGAAAAATAGAGAAAAAAAGCAAAGTAAATATGGGAACAACAATATCCGTTCATTTATTACCGGTTTAATGATCGAAAAGGAGAGCCTTAAAGAAAAGGAAACAGACGGCGATGTTGAAGAAAGAAAAAACCCCAAGTCCAAGGATGAAGATTATTCCAAAATTATTTCTTTTTTTCGTTCTTTTTTCATGCGCATTCTGGCTGATTCGCACCATCGACCATGGAAAAATTTTAAGAGCAGACTTGCTTGACTTAGGGGGTATCCCTTGGCTTTACTCAGCCATATCTCTTATATTCAGCATCCTGGCCGCTTTTACCATCCAGAAAGAGTGGGAACAATGGAATAATCTGGTTGAAGCTAACAAAGGAGAGGTCAACGCCCTTCGAGAATTATGGATCTGGTCTGACTATTTACCAATAGAGAACCAAAAAGAAATAGTAGAAGGGTTAATAAAATATCTTTTAGTTATACAGCAAGAATGGCCTGGATTGGAAAAAGATGAAAGTAGTGAGGAAGAAGAAAACAGGTTGGATTATCTCCGTAATACCATTATCGGTTTGTCTGAAAAAACAAATGGGATACTACTGCTATCTCTTATTAATGATCTTATAAAAAACCGAAATAAACGAATTTTTCAGAGTGGAAGTCATATCCCTCCTATTTTAAAAAACACGCTTATTTTTGCCGATCTTCTGGTGATCATCCTTTCTCTTTTCATCGGTGTGAAAAATCCCATCCTTGATTATATCTTTACCTTAGGCATTGGGGTATTAGCCTATACCATCTATATGGTTATTGATGACCTTGATAACCCCTTCCGGCCGGGAACCTGGCATCTAACCCCCCGGAATTATCAACTACTTCTTGATAAAATCAATAAGATCCAATAAAAGTCCGGTCCTATTTCCCCATTTCCCGGGGCCGAATGGAAGGTTTTTCTCCTTGATCATTTATTCTCCTTGCCTTACACTCTTTTCATCTTCCATAAAATTGCTGAATTGATTGTCTCACCCGGAGCGCTTGAAGGTCCAGAAAAAAGAAATCCGGAGAAATTCCTAAGGAATGATCAATGGATAACCAAGCCAAGGGAAATTAGTCTTGAATCAAAAAATGGCCGCCTTTTGGAGTATTCCTCCCGACCAAATCCTTCGGGAATTAAAGACCTCCCCCCAGGGATTGACCGAAACGGAAGCCCGGGTACGGCTTAAGGAATACGGCTATAATCTCCTCAAGCCGCCTAAAAAATCGGCCGCCTTTACCTTATTGCTCGGTCAATTCAAAAGTCCCATTATTCTTATACTGATCTTGGCCGCCGGTTTATCACTGTTTCTCCAGGATCCAGTCGATGCCCTGATCATCCTGGCCATCGTCCTGGTCAGTGGTCTTTTGGGATACTGGCAGGAACGGGGGGCCGCCGGTGCTGTTGAAAAATTATTGGAAATAGTACAGATCAGGACGTTGGTATTGCGGGATGGGGCTGCCAGGGAAATCCCGGTGGAAGAGATCGTTCCCGGCGACATTATCCAACTGAAGGCCGGTGATGTCATTCCCGGAGATGGGCTGGTTTTAAGTTCCAAGGACCTCTTTGTGGATGAAGCCTCTCTGACCGGAGAAACCTATCCGGTGGAAAAGATGGCCGCTGTGCTGACTGCGGAAACTCCATTAGCCCGCCGGACCAACACCCTTTTCATGGGCACCCATGTCGTCAGCGGCAGTGCCCGGGCCCTGATGGTCCAAACCGGAATTGAGACCGAATTCGGCCGTGTTTCCCAACGGCTGAAACTCAGGCCACCGGAAACCGAATTTGAACATGGAGTCCGGCGGTTCGGCTATCTTCTGATGGAAATCACTTTAATCCTGGTCATAGCCATCTTTGCCATCAATGTCTACCTGGTCCGGCCGGTTCTGGAGTCCTTCCTCTTTTCCCTGGCCCTGGCCGTGGGTTTAACTCCCCAGCTTTTACCGGCCATCATCAGCATCAATCTGGCCCAAGGGGCCAAAAAAATGGCCCGGGAAAAGGTGATTGTCAAACGATTAACCGCCATAGAAAACTTCGGCAGCATGAGTGTCCTTTGTTCCGATAAAACCGGAACACTGACCGAAGGCTTGGTCAGAGTTCGCTCGGCCCTGGATTGGGAAGGCCAAGAAAATGAAAAAGTATTACTCTATGCTTATCTGAATGCCTATTACGAGACCGGCTTTACCAACCCGATCGACCAGGCCATCCGCTCTTTTCGCCCTTTTGATCTGTCCGGCTTTCAAAAGGTTGACGAAGTACCCTACGATTTTATCCGCAAACGTTTAAGCATCCTGGTCACCAAGGGGAACAAGCATCTGCTGGTCACCAAAGGGGCCTTAACCAATGTTCTGGAGGCCTGTTCCCTGGCTGAAAAGGCCGATGGAACCCGGATAGAACTGAGACAGGCCCGGGAACAGATCGACAGCCATTTCCAGGAATTCAGCGCCCAGGGGTTCCGTATGCTCGGTGTGGCTTACCAGGAGTTGGAATCCAGGGTCGTTCTGACTAAAGACCTTGAAAAGGATTTGATCTTTTTAGGCTTCCTGGTCCTGTTCGACCCGCCCAAGGAAGGCATTGTCGAAACCATTAATCACCTCAAGGGATTGGGGGTGGCCCTTAAGATCATCACCGGGGACAACCATTTGGCGGCAGCTACCATCGGCCGGCAGATGGGTCTCTCCGACCTCAGAATCATCACCGGCCGTGAACTTCAAAAAACCGGCAACCGGGCCTTACAGCAATTGGCTTTGGAGACGGATATCTTTGCCGAGGTCGAACCCAACCAGAAAGAACGCATTATTCTGGGCTTAAGAAAGGCCGGCCATGTCGTTGGGTATATGGGGGATGGCATTAATGATGTCTCAGCCCTCCATGCCGCCGATGTGGCCATTTCAGTGGATCAGGCTGTGGATGTAGCCAAAGAGGCCGCCGACATCGTTCTGCTGGAAAAAGATCTAAAAGTCCTGGCTCAAGGTATCGGTGAAGGCCGGACCACCTTTGCTAATACCCTTAAATATGTTTTTATGGCCACCAGCGCCAATTTCGGCAACATGTTCAGCATGGCCGGGGCTTCCCTCTTCCTGTCCTTTCTTCCCCTGCTCCCTAAACAGATCCTCCTGACCAACCTGCTGACCGATTTTCCGGAGCTGACTATTGCCGGTGATCGGGTGGACCCGGAGCTGGTGGAAAAACCAAGACGATGGGACATCCGTTTTATCCGAAATTTTATGATCACTTTTGGCCTGATCAGTTCCCTATTCGATTACCTGACCTTCGGCCTCCTGCTTGCCTTCCTCAAGGCTCAACCGGATCAATTTAGAACCGGCTGGTTCATCGAGTCAGTTATTTCAGCGGCCTTGATTGTCCTGGTGATCCGTACCCGCCGTCCCTTTCTTAAGAGCAAACCTAGCCGGGCCTTAACCTGGGCTACCTTGATGGTAACCGGTGCCACCTTGCTATTCCCCTTTACCCCCCTAGGGGAGATGTTCGGGTTCCAAACCCTGCCTTTTTATTTCTTCCCCTCGCTGGCCGTCATCGTGGGCTTGTATATTTTTACCGCCGAAGCGGCTAAAAAGATATTTTACCGGAAGATTACTTTTTGATTTTCAAGTGAGCGCACTCCTGGTCAGATCAAATTTTACCAGATCAGGATGTTTTACTATTTATAAATATCTGCCAAAGTAAAGCGATACAATAAATACAAGTACTGATTATGAAAATGGATCTAATTCCAAAGGAGGCCGCTAATATTCCCCCGATCAACGGACCAGCCATATTGCCAAGCAGAAGACCGCTTTGAAAGATACCAAATATTCCACCCTGATTATTTGGAGGGGTCGAACGTCGGACAATGGTATTGATCGTCGGGATTACCCCGGAAAAAAAGACGCCCAAACCGCCACGAAGGATCAGTAGCTGGTAAATATTGGTGACAAAAGCCTGAGGGAGAGAGAAAAGGGTTATCCCTATAAGAGAACGGCGAAGAATTTTTCTGGAACCGACCTTGTCTGATTTTTTCCCCCAAAAAGGGGCAAAGGCCGCGTTGGTCATCCCGGTAATGCCGAAAACGATCCCGGCCATGAGGCCGACACGGGTTGGAGAGACGTTCAGATATTCCACAAAAAGGCTGAGGAAAGGAGCTACGATTACCGTTGACAACTGGACCAGGACCAACAGACCCAGCAAGCCTCGCAGTTCCGAGGAATGAAGGACAAAGCCAAGATTCTGGCTCAAACTGGATCGGTCTTTTTTCTCCTGACGAACAAAATCTTCCTTCACGAAGTATATGACAATGGTTGCGCCAATCAGGCAGAATAAGGCCGTTCCGAAAAAAAGAGGCCGATAACCCACAAAATGGGCCAATACCCCGCCTAAGAGAGGACCTCCCACCATCCCGGTTACCAGGGAGGATTGCAGGGTGCCCAGGGCTTGGCCGGTTTTTTCTTCCGGCGCACTGGAAGCCATCAGGGCGAGGGATGGTGCAACAAACCCGGAAAGACTCCCCTGTAAAAATCGAAGAATTAATAGCTGTGGGGCACTCCGCGCAAAACCCATCAAAAAATTGGCCAGGGACAAAGCGAGCATGGCCCTGACCACCATAGGTTTTCGTCCTTTTCGGTCTCCTAACATACCCCAAACCGGCTGCATAAAAGCGGAGATCATAAAAGGGGCTGAATAGATAAACCCGCTCCAGATTTTAACGGCTTCCCTACCCGAAACGCCGAGGTCACGAAGGTAAAATGGGAGAAAGGGGATGATCATGCTCAAACCGAGTGCGGCAATCAATTGGGCCAGCCAGAGGCTGTAAAGATTTTTTTGCCATAATTTCATAATATGAATTTATACGAAAGAGTCCCGGACCATTCACCGAACCGGGGACAATCGGCAAGAAAAATGTTTCGATGTCTTCGATTTTAGCTGGCAGTCATTGCGGTCTGTGCATCGCACACAGATAGACTCTCTAACCTACCCGACTGTAGAAAAAAAATGGTATCATCGTCTGGTTGGTATGTTAACACCTCCCGAAAGCTTCGTCAAAAATAAAATAAAGAGGACTTCTTTTAATGAATTTGGAGAAAAAAGGCCATAGGAGTTTTTCATTTTTTCGTTTTCCGGTGCCCACTCACCTTCGGGTCTGTTTTTTCCCCTTGACCTCGACTATTCATGATTTTATACTTCCATTATCAAAAATAAAATTCTTAAGTGAAAAGTCGGCTCGGACACGACCCGCCCCAGGGTCCGCCCGGAGGGGAAAGCTGCTGTAAATAAATCAAATTTCTAAATCTAACCAAACCTATTTGAAATTGTGAAACGGTCCCGGGGGGTCTTATTTTTGGGTCGATCGACGCGGCTCCCGAATGGGAGCCTTTCTTGAGGTCGGCGTCCAGCATCCGGACGGATGCCTTTTCAAAAGCCCGACGTTTCGGCTTCCGAATGGAAGCCTCTTCTGAAGCTCGGCAAAGCCGAGCGGATCGAGCAACCCGACCGTACTGTCGATCTGAATAAGAGGCTTCCTGTCCGACTCCCTTTGGGAGTCTCCCCAAGAGATCGGCATAGCCGATCGACCGGAAGCCGGAACGGTCCGAAGGGTAACTCGTCGCCCTATCCCGGCCCAAAAGCTACCCCCCTTGGACCTGACACTTAAAAGGTAGAGATAAATTCTCAGAATTGCAATATCAGAATCTAAAACGCGGCCAGGAGCTTTTGCGGATATGGAAGATTCAAACAAACAAGACCAGTGTAAAAAAAGGGTCGGGACAGGAGGGGAATATCGTGAGGAAATCCCGGGGCTGGTGCAGGAACTGGTCAGAACCTGCTTTCAGGAAGACAGTTTTGCTCATATCAGTCCGGAACCCCTCCCCTCCCTCGATTCCTCCATCGATATCATTGAAAGAGCAAGGCGTATCCTCTTCCCCGGCTATTTTATCAGTTCCCGGGTTGATGGCATGAATTTGGAGTACTACTTGGGCGAAGAGGAGACCTCCTTTTTCCAAATTCTATCGGAGCAGATTACCCTCTGTATCCGGCATGAATGCCTCCGCTACAATCAACCCTGTACGCACTGTGAGGAGAGGGGGCAGGAAGCCGCCTTAGAATTTTTAAAAGAATTGCCGCGGCTGCGCTCCAGGCTTTCCAAAGATGTCCGTGCCGCCCTGGCCGGGGATCCTGCGGCCCAAAGCTATGATGAAATTATTTTCAGCTATCCCGGTCTTTTCGCCATCACGGTCTATCGCCTGGCCCATCAGCTTTTTGAGCAGGGCATCCCCCTTATGCCTCGCATCATGACCGAGTATGCCCACGGTAAAACGGGCATCGATATCCATCCGGGAGCCAGGATTGGTGAAAGTTTCTTCATCGATCATGGAACCGGGGTGGTGATTGGCGAAACCACTGTTATTGGAAATCGGGTCAGGATCTATCAGGGGGTCACCCTCGGGGCTCTGTCGGTTCCAAGAGGGGCTACGGAAAAGCTCAGAGACCGGAAACGTCACCCGACTATCGAAGATGACGTAATTATCTATTCCGGAGCCACCATTCTGGGCGGAGATACGTTGATCGGTGCGCGCTCGGTCATCGGAGGCAATGTATGGATCACGGAGTCCATCCCGGCGGACATGCATGTTTTTCTAAAAAGGCCGGAACTTGTTTTTAGGGGAAAATCTATTGGTCATGATTCTTTAAAGAAGACGAAAGAGGATGAATAATGTCTGATGGACTTGTAAAAAGTCCATCAGCAGGCCGAGGACGATTAAGTCCCGGCCTGGGGTGAAGGTGGAACCACTTGAATTCACTTCAAGTGGCGGGAGAGGGGAAGCCCTTTCCCGCCGAGCAAAAAGTCGTTTGGGGTCCTTAACTTTTCTCCAGTCGACCGAAGTTACCGTTGCCAGAGTATATATGGGATTTCCAGGGGAACGGCAACACCGGGAAAGTGCGGTATTACCCGGGCGGTAAAATCCGTAGCCGGCCGGGTCGCCGAAACCGATGCCGTGTAAACATAGCCGCCCGCGGTGCCGGTCAAGGGGCGCAGACGTTTCATCTCCTGCCGCACCGGGCTGGCCCCGTTGATGCCTTCGGCATAAAGCTCGACATAAACGGCCTTGGGATCAAGGTTATTGAGATAAATTGGAAGGTCAAAGATGTGATGTTCACCGTTGCTTTCCACTTTTTGTTCACCGAAACGCAGGGCAGGCCAATCCTGTCGCACTGCCTTCTGCCAATCGATGATCTGCCGGCCCAAAGCCCCCTGGTCCGCCGCACGCCGGCGGTAGGAGGCTGAAAGCGGGAGGTAATATTGCTCAGTGTATTCTCGCACCGTTCGGTTGGAGGAGAAACGCGGGGTCAACCGGGCCATGCTCTCCCGAACACGGGTCACCCAGGCTACCGGTAGGCCGTTCTCATCCCGGGCATAGAATTCGGGGATGACCTCCTGTTCAAGCAGATCGTAGAGGGCCTCGGCTTCGGCACCGTTCCAGGCCGGATCGTCATCATGTTCCCGGCCGTCTCCCAAGGCCCACCCCACTTCGGGGTCGTAAGCCTCCGCCCACCAACCATCCAGCTCAGAAAGATTAAGGCCTCCATTGACCAGCACTTTCATGCCGCTCGTTCCGCAGGCCTCCCAGGGTCGTCTGGGGGTATTAATCCAGACGTCCACACCCTGCACCAGCTGCCCGGTCAAAAGCATGTCATAATCGCTCAGAAAGATCACATGATTCCGAGCCTCCTCCCGCCGGATGAAATTGGTCCATTCCTGAATCAAGGCCTGCCCGGCCAAGTCCGCCGGATGGGCCTTGCCGGCAATGAGTAGTTGCGCGGGTTGCCGGGGATTAGTGAGGAGGCGCAGGAGTCTCTCCCGGTCGTGCAACAGTAAATTAGGTCTCTTGTATGGGGTAAATCGACGGGCAAAACCCAAAGTCAGGACGTTGGGATCAAACAGATGCTTCGCACCGGCCACCTCCCCCGGGGACGAACCGGCAGCTTCCAATTGCCTGGACAATCGTTCCCGTACATATTCAATGAGGGTCTGGCGGGCGCAAGCGCGACACTCCCAGAGCCTGGAATCCGAAACACCCCGCATATCCTCTTCCAGGGTCTCCAAGGTCCCAACCCAGCGGTCCTTTCCGCTTGATCCTGTCCACAAGGCATCCGATTCTTCCGAATCCCAACTTGACATATGGACCCCATTGGTCACATATCCTACCGGTACCTCACCTTCAGGCCAACGAGGGAAAAGGGGCAAAAAGATCCGCCGGCTCACCTGGCCGTGCAGACGGCTTACCCCGTTGACTAATTCGCTGCCTCGCAAGGCCAGGTAGGCCATATTAAAAGGTTCAGAAGAGTCGTTAGGATTCCGACGGCCGAGGGCCAGCAATTCAGGGATGGATATGCCTAACTCGTTTTGGGCGTACCAACCGAGATATTGTTCGAAGAGGGCCGGAGAAAAGCAGTCAAAACCGGCAGAAACCGGTGTGTGGGTGGTAAAAAGGTTGCCCGCTCGGGTGACCGCCAGGGCCACCTCGAAAGGCTGTCCGGTCTCTTCCATAAAGGTTCGTGCCCGTTCCAACACGGCCAGGGCCGCATGCCCTTCATTCAGATGGCAGACTTCAGGTTTAAGCCCCAGGGTGTTCAAAAGTCGCCACCCCCCAATACCGAGCACCAGCTCCTGATTAAGACGCAGTTCCAGACCTCCCCCATACAATTCACTGGTGATTCCCCGGCGGGTCGGGAAATTGGCCGGATCATTACTGTCCAAAAGATACAGCTTCACCCGCCCCACCTGGACCTGCCAAGCCCGCAGCCAAACGGAGTAACCCGGCAAGTTGAGTTCCAGCCTGAGCCACTCCCCGTTCGGTTCACGCAAAGGTGTAATCGGTAATTGGCCGGGATCGTTGTAAGGGAAAAGGGCTTGCTGTGCCCCGTCCTGATCTATGACCTGCCGAAAATAACCCTGCTGGTAGAGGAGTCCCACCCCGATCACGGGCACACCGAGGTCACTTGCGGTTTTGAGTTGATCGCCGGCTACGTTCCCAAGGCCGCCCGAATAAATAGGCAAGGCTTCACTCAACATGAATTCCATACTAAAATAAGCCACTGAAGTGAGTGACGTTTCGGCATAATTTTGTTGAAACCAGGCGGGTAATTCTTCTCTTTGACGCTTGGCTTGCAGAAGCTCTTCCAATTTAAGACGGAAAATCGGATCGGCGGTCAACAACTCAATCCGGTCTCGAGATACAGTCTGGAGAACGATCCAGGGGTTATAGGTGAGTTTCCATAGTGACGGATCAAGCTGTTTCCAAATTTCATCGGCCGAATGGTTCCAATACATCTGCATATCCAGCGCCAGCTCGGCCAGAGAATCAAACCCCTCAACTTCTACAGGCAACAAACTGTATATAGGGTTGCTGACCCGTGTGGGTTTGTCCATGGTCTCTCCTTTCCCTGAGTCTCGAACGGATGTCCTGATGGGTACCAAGACAACCCAAAAGCACCGTTGACAATTATCTGCCTCCCTCCGGGACGCCCTTCGGGAGATTTTTTACCGCTTCTGAAGAAAAACTAAAATCCAATCTTCCCTTGAAGCCCAGCGGGGAAATATCGAGGTTTTTAAATGGTCCCGGAGGTCTCAATAAAAAAAACCAGGAGGTGATTTATTGATCAGGGGCTGCCAGACCCGCTTCTTTCAGATTGCCTACGATAACCTGGATGGCCTGCTCCGGATGGAGGTATTTCCGGGCCACTCGAAGCACATCTTCTCGACTGACCGATTGGATGAGAACAGGGTATTTTTCCGGATAATCCAGACCGAGCCCGAAATATTCCACCTGGGAAAGAAAATTGACCAGTTTCCCCTGAGTATTGAAGCGCCTGGGGAAGCTGCCGATCAGATAACTTTTAGCCCGTCTGAGGGCTTCGTCTGAAACCGGTTCTTTGCGGATCCGTTCCATCTGGTCCATGACCAGGGCCATGGCCTCGCGGGCCGAGGCATTTTTGGTCTGCAAGACCACCTGGAAAGATCCTTGAAATTTTTTGGTATCAAAAAAGCTGCCTACCGAATAAGCCAGGCCCCGCTGAACACGAATCTCTTCCATCAACCTCGATCCAAACCCCCCTCCCCCCAGGAGGTAATTCATGACGGTCAAGGCATAATAATCCGGGTTGGACCTTTCCACCCCGATTCCGCCAATGATGATATTGGCCTGGGCTAGGTCACGATTGATCCGGATCATCTCGCCATTCCTGGGAGATTCCTTGCCTACGCTTGACTTTGGAATTTGACCTTCAGGCCATTTTAAAAAATGGGGAAGGATCCGGGCCTTCACTTCTTCAGGAGTAATATCTCCGGTGATGGACAGGATGGCGTTATTGGGGAGATAAAAGGACCTATAAAAACGGACGACATCCTCTCTGGTTAGTTTAGGAACTGACTCCCTCGTCCCTTCCTCCGGATAACTATAGGGGCTGTTAGGGAAGACGGCCTTATAAAAAGCCCTTTCCGCAAGTTCACCGGGGTCTTCCTCAGAAGATTTAATGGCCCCCAGAATTTTATTCATTTCTTTTCGCAATTCGTCCTCGGGGAAAACCGGCTGCCTTACCGTATCCGCCAAAAGATCCAGTCCTTTTCCAAGGTCTTTTTTCAAAAGCCGCAGGTTGATTGAGGCATAATCTTTATTGGCCGAGACATTCAAAGAAGCACCTATAAAATCGAGGGCCTCGTTCAAGGTGATCACATCCTGCTTGGATGTCCCTAAAAGCAACCCCTTGGCGGTTAAAAAAGCCAGCCCTTCTCTGCCTCTTGGGTCCTGCCTTGACCCTGCGTCGATCACCATTTGGATGGTTACAAAAGGGAGCGAATGTTCTTCGGAAAGAAGGACCACCATCTGATTGGGTAAAGAAAGCCGTTGAATAGGGGCCATGGCCATCAACGGTTTGATGGACCAGACCCAAAAGCTTAAAGCCAATAATACCGTAGAGATTAATCGTAGCGGTGCACTTGTCATAGGGACCCCTTCCTCACCTGATAATAGGCCCTGATCGGGAAGGGATTTTTTCCGCCGGTCCACCCTCTTTGGGTGGCAGCGGAATAAGAACGCCCACGGTCCGGTTGCCCGGAATAAGATATTTCCCGGCCACCCTTTGAATATCCTCCCGGGTGATTTTTCTAATTGAGGGGAGAAAACTATCGACCAGTTTCCAGCTCCCGACGATCTCGTATCGAGCCAGGATCATGGCCTGGGAGAAAAGTGAATCCTGGCTATATATAAAAGCGGCTTCCAATTGATTCTTGACCTTCTCCAATTCAGAGGGTCCCAGCAATTCTTTCTGCAGTCGTTTTATCTCCAGATCCAGGGCTTTCTCCATTTCACCCACCTCTCTTCCGGGAAAGAGCTGCGCTGAAATGGTAAAAAGGTGGGGGTCTTTGGAAAGAAGGGCGTTGTCGGCGTTTGCGCTCAGGGCCAATTGTTTCTCTCTTACCAGATTTCGGTTGAACCTGGAGCTTCTTCCCCCTGAAAGAATAGCAGCGATGACTTCTAACACGTAGCTGTCCTGATGGTTCAAATTAGGTACATGATATCCCATCATGATAAATGGCAGCTCAGCTTCCCGGGTGACCATAATCCTTCTTTCTCCGGACTGTGGCGGATCAATCCCTTTTTGTTGGTCAGGGGCTTCCCCTTGGGGAATCGAGCCAAAGGTTTTTTCCAGAAGGGGTAAAAGGTCATCCTTTTTAAGGTCTCCCACAATTACCAGGAAAGCATTGGCCGGGTTATAATAGGTTTTGTAATATCTTTTGAGCTCCTCGAGAGAAACACGCTCAATATCTTCATACCAGCCGATGATCGGCCAGTGGTAAGGGGAAGTTTGGAAAGCCGTAGCTTCGACCTGTTCGGCTAAATAGGATTGGGGATTATCCTCGGTTCGCAGCCTACGTTCCTCCAGGATTACTTTCCGTTCAGTCCGGAAGTCTTCTTCTTTGAGCAGAAGATTCTGCATACGGTCAGCCTCGAGGTCGATAGGTATCTGAATCCGGCCTGAATTGATATTTTCAAAATAGGCGGTAAAATCATGGGAAGTAAAGGCGTTGTCATTGCCGCCGATCTCCTCAATGGCCCTGGTCAATTTCCCTCCCTGGTTTTTGGGGGTCCCCTTAAACATCATATGTTCCAGCATATGGGAAAGACCGGTCTTTCCCCAATTTTCATTTCTGGAACCGACCCGGTACCAGACCTGATGGGTTACTTCCGGGACCTTGTGATTTTCAAGCAAAATCACTTTTAGCCCGTTGGATAAAACCTTCTCCTGAACTTTTTCGGCTATCGCGCCTGGGGACTCCCCTGTGAAAATGAAGGGTATAAGCAAAAAAAGCGGAAATAACCACCATTGGAAACCCCTGGTAGGCTTCAAGGAACACCTCCCCCAGATTTAGTATTATATTTATGCTGATAAGACCGAACAGGCTCCAGGTCAAGGGGAACTCTGATTAAAACCTGGTAAAAATTACTTACAAAAATGGGTTTGCAGGTAACCCCGGACACCTGTTATCAGAAACCGATATTTTCCTTTCTGCGTCTCAATCATTCCAAGACTACAGGAATATCGGCCAGCTCGATTAGAACCTCTTTTACACCGTCCACCTGACGGGCCACCTCGATTAATTCATTTTTTGTCCGGTGTCTTCCGCTGGGGAAAATGCCTCCTGTCTCAATGGTTCCGGAGATGATAACGGTTCCTTTTTTCGCTGATACTTCGAGATCCAACCCTTTGGTGCGGTCGTGGCTGACCAAGGCTGTTTTAACCTGACTGGCCAGGAGAAAATCCTCAATAATGGTTTGGGCCTCGGGAGATTCCTTAAATTCCGCTTGATTTAAGGTACCAATAATCATTTCGCAAGCGCTTTCTATACTGATAGAATCCAGATTGATCACCAAGTCATAAAGAGAAGGATCCCGCCAATCCACGTCATATAAAAACCGAGTCCACTTGACCCGGCCTTCATCTGTTTTTTCAATGGTTTTTTTCCCCTCTTCCAAAGATATATGTTGGGCTTCGGCCAGTTTCTGTGCCCGGCGATTCAATGGGGCTATGACCCGGACCTTTAAGACCTTAGGCAGACCCTTCAGGAGCAAGTGTCCGGCATGCCCATAATAAACAAAAGGCCCTCTCTGGGCCCTTTCGGCCAAAGCCAGTTGAATAGCGGTCAGATAGAGGCTGCGTTCAGAGGAAGGTCCACGAATCAGTCCTTTGGTCTTCTCCAACTGTTGAAGAAGCAAGGCTTGAGAGATCCCAAAACGATCCGAAGCGGCCTGCAGGATCTCCTGGCTGACCGCAGGGATGCCTAATTTTTCCGATATACATTTTGCCAAAGCTTCCCCACCGCTCATCGTCCCTCTGGAAATGGTTATGATGGCCATCGTTCCTCCTTAGATAATTCTTTCACCCTTTCCCCCTAAAATCCTATCCGAAAAAGTTCAGATCGAAAGCCCCAGGGCTTTTACGACCAAATCCCGGAGTTGGGAGAGTTTAAAGGGTTTGGCAATAAAATCATAGGCCCCTATTTTTAGGGCCTCCCTGGCCTTTTCTACGGTGGCAAACCCGGTAATAATAATCACCTTGGTTTCCGGGGAAACCTTCTGAACCAGTTTTAATACCTCGATGCCGTCCAACTCTTTCATTTTCAAATCGGTGACTAAAACTTGGAATTTTTTTTTAGCAAATCGTTTAAGGGCTTCATTGGGGTCGGTAAAGGTTTCAATATCCAGATTGATCTTTTCCAGAGTGGAGCGCAATCGATCACAAACAATCGGTTCATCATCTAAAATCATTACACTAAAGGATTGATCCATAAGGCCTCCGATTAAGGGGCGCCGGCTTCCCGGGTTATTTAAATTTTTTGGCTGCCTTGTCAACCAATTTGACGATCTGTTCCAATTTAAAAGGTTTGGTAACAAATTCGGCATCCAATATTTCGGCTTCTCTGGCCCTCTCAATCGTCGCATATCCGGTGATTAGAATGGCTTTGGTATCCAAGGCGTGATCCTTGAGAAATCTTAAGACATCCAGTCCGCTGGGGCCGCTCATTTTCAGATCGGTAATCAGGACCTGAAAAATATTTTCCTTCAAGCGGTTTAAGGCTTTTTGACTGTCGGTAAAAACTTCTACCTGATACCCTTCTTTTTCCAGGACCGGCTGCAACCGTTCCCCCACAATGGGTTCGTCATCAAGGACCATAACTGAAATATTTTTTTTCATCAAAACCTCCTCCTTGAGCTTCTTACTTTTTCACTTTTTTTAGTCTTAAAAAGTTCATTATAACGACGGAACACTCTGCTCCTGCTCTTCTTTCAAAAATTTATCGGCAAAGAAATCAATATCTTTTTCATTACGTAACAAGACATCCAACTGCCGTGTGAATCCTATTAATCGACCGATCAGTCGGAATTTTTCTCCCATCAGGGCCTGTTCGACTTTTTTTATTCTGGCGGTGATTAATTCCCCCTTGCTCTCCACGGCGAAATCATTTATCTCCAGTATCTGGGCCAACAATTTTACCCTTCGGGTTCGCCGATTTGTTTCCGTTACCCCCCCAAAAAAACGAAAATAGATATAATTGCTGTTCCGGTCTTCGGACATATTGCCGTCAATCAGGTTAAAATGATATCCCAGATTGAGGTTCAGATTGAGGTATTCCCTGGAAACAATAGCCAGGTTAATATTTAACTTTTCTGTGGAAAAGGCCTCGGTGGACGGGCTCCGGCTAAAGCTGGACATAAATCCTTTGAAATCCAAATCAACCGGCTGGGACTGCCACACGCCGGGGGCAATCAGAGCCCGGAGTAAAATCATTAGAGGTAGACACTCGACCTCATCCAGGGTTATTTCATTAGAAGAGATACCTTTTTTGATTCCTCCCCCAATATCAAGGACCGTTAAATTAAGGGGGATGGGCAGCTTAAGTTTAGTCAAGGAGTGAATAAAACTCAACTGACTGGGATGAATACCCTGGGCAATTTTTCGAACCGCCATTTCATGGGCAAACCGGATGATATCATGGAAGGTCCGGCAATGGGCCGGATCAAATTCATTGGATTGGGGGTCGGTGATATTCAAAGTGGATATCTTTTTGAGCAACCTGCGGAGCAGCTTAAATTCATAGGTTTCTTCATAGGGTATTTTTTCGATCAGTTGAGCGGTTAGGAGTTCCTTGACAATTCCCTGGTAAATTACATTCTCTTCGGCATCGACGGTCACTTCCATTCCGGACTTTAGGACCTGCGTGGCCGAATAGGTATCCACAATGGTGGGAACCCGGAATTCCCGGCAAATGGTAGCCATATGTCCGGTAACCGCGCCGATATCGGTGACTACCGCACTGGCCAGGGGGACCAGCTTGGACATTCGAGGAGAAGTATGCTTTAAAACCAGGACCGCCCCGCGGGGAAAATGTTGACTATCTTCCTCGGATTGAACTTGAAAAACAATCCCGGCCCCGATTCCTCTGCTGGCGATGACCCCTTGGTCTTTTAAAAGGACCGGATATTTTTGAGCGGCGGTAATCAGCCGGCTTTTATCCATTTTCAATTTTCCTGAAAATTGAAGCGGCCGGGCCTGGAGAAAAGTGACCTGTCCTTCTTGATCGATAGACCATTCAATATCTTGAAAGGATTTCATGTATTGCTCAATCCGAAGGGCTCCTTCAATGATTTTCCGCATCAAGGCCCCGTCCAGAGAAGGCACTTCCTGCCGGTCGGCCGGGACGGCAACCAGAGAAATTCCCTGGCCTCCCAGCCGAGTATACTGTTTGGTTTTTTTCCCGATATGCTGCCATAAAATCGGGTAAGGGTCGGCTTTGGAAATTTTAAATTGGTCCACTTCCCCTTCGCCATCCACCACCAGTTTCCCCAACCCCCAGGAAGCTGACAAGACCATCTCCTCCCCATCCAACCCATTGGGGTCGGCGGTATAGATAACCCCGCTGACCTTGGGAGTGATCATGGGTAAACATCCCACGGCCATCGCCATTTCCTGCTGTCGGATGCCTCTCTCATTACGATATCTAATGACCTGGTGAGAAAACAAACTGGCCACGACCTGCTTGTAGCCGGAGTCGATTTGAGAAGAAGATACGTTTAGAACAGTGGTATATTGACCGGCATAACTGATTTGGCTGTCTTCACCCACGGCACTGCTGCGAACCGCCCAGCCGCCGGATGAGGTATCTTTCCAGGAGGATAGAGCGTTTCGAATGGCCTTTTTGAGTTCCGGAGGCATCTTGGCCTGGAGGATCCGTTCCTTTAATTCTTTGGCCTTTTCCTCCATAACCTCTTGGTTAAACTTTCCTTCGCTCAAAGGGGCCACCCATTCTTCCAATTGGTTGTACTCAATGAATTGTTTAAAGGCATAGGTGGATATGACAAACCCCTCGGGAACCTTTAATCCTAAACGATTTTGGAGTTCTCCTAAGGTAGCCATTTTTTCACCCACATAATCGGACATTTCTTTGGTCACCTCTCTCAGGGGATAAACATATTCCCCTTTGGGGAGGGTAAAACGGGAATCCAGTTCTCCATGGATTTCCAATTTGGCTTTTTCAAAAACATCAAAAAGACCTAAGTATTTTTTAATCGTGATTAAATTGAGGTCATAGACGACTTTGTAGACCACCTCTTCCAACTGAGCAACCACGGTTTCAATATAATGTTTGTCAAATAGATAATCGCCCCCCAATTTTTCACCCATATCGGCCATGAGGTCTAAGGCCTGGTTGTTATAGTCCAAGAGCTCCCGGAAGGTCTGAAAAAGGAACTGGAGGGATAGCTCCCCCCCGTTTTTTTTACGACCCAGAAAATATTTTAAAGGGTTTAACATGAAGGATTAAATTCTCTCTCTGTACAACGGATAGAACTAATGACCGCCTTTGGAACTGAAAACTATCCCAATGAGCAAGCCGCTGAACATGGCGATGAGTACGGCGAAAAAACCATACAATAAGCCTTTGTGAAAAGCCAACTCCGATAGTAAAGCCGGGAATCCGACTAATTTTACCTCCAGGGTGCTGGAATGAAGCAACCGGCCATTTCCCTCTTTAAGGGCCAGGAGTTCAAGCCCGTAGGAACCGGGATATATTTTGGGGGGCAACTCTAAAACGACATCGGCTTGATCCCAGGTCCCTTTCTCCAAAGGTTTGAGTCGAACCGACCTTTCAAAGACATGGTAAAGATTATCAGCCTCCTTCAATTTAATCAATTCATTGAGAAGGAGGGATTCCTACTGTTGATTATTGGTCTCCAGACTGCCGGAGAGTACGGACAGGTAATTCAGCTTCATCGCCTTTTCGGCCCCTCCCGCTTCCATGGAAGTCAATTTTTCGGAGGTCCAGAGGAGATAGACCTTGGGCAGGTTCTTAAAATGGATCTGTTGGACATTCATCCATAAACCGCCCACCCGGCCCTTTCGCATCAGGGTCAACTCTTCCCGGGGTCCAATGAGCCTGAAGGCGACTTGATCTCCATGGGGCACTACGTCCCTGACGGTTACCCTTTCTCCTGCGAAAAAACTGCCTATACGGATGGTGTGGGGTTGTATGACATCAATACCGATCGGGGGATGCTCCCCATAAACTCCGGATATGAAAAATACCAAAATAAAAATCCCCAAGAAAAATGGATAGCCGAATCCCTTGATCATAAGCCGATTCATGATTAATGGCCTCCTTTATAGGATAACAGGAGCTTGGGACTCAGAACAAGCCCTAATAACATCTGAACCATGACGACCAGGATAATAACGGCCAGTAGAATTTTTATTTGATCGCCCTTTAGGCGTTTACTGACACGGGCCCCGATTTGAGCCCCGCAGGAAGACCCGACCAGGAGGATGAGGGCCAGAAGAAAGTCCACGGTATGATTGAACGTTGCCTGCATAATAGTCACATTGACACAGGTAAAAAAGATCTGAAAAAGACTGGTTCCTACCACCACATGCATGGGCATCCGGAGCATATAAACCATAATGGGGACCATAATGAAGCCCCCCCCGACCCCCATAATGGCGGCCAATATACCAACCAGGGTTCCCAACAGGAGAGGAATAACAAAAGAGATGTGAATCCCCGATTTATTAAAATTCATCTTGAACGGCAAACCGGTGATCAAGCGGGCATAAAAAGAAGGGGGTTTTTGGGTCGAGGCTGGGAGTTCTTCGGCCAAGGGGGCCTTCTTCAGGCTTTGCAGACTCTCCATAAACATATAGCCGCCGATAATTCCCAACATGGCCACATAGGTTATTTGGATGACAAAATCGGCATTCCCCGTGGCCCTGAGTATTTTGACCAGTTGAACTCCCAGGGTTCCTCCGATCATACCACCGATGAGCAGGACAATCCCCATTTTAAAATCCACATTTCCCAGGCGATAATGGGCATAGGTCCCTGAGGCGGAGGCGGCTACAATCTGGTTGGAATCCGAAGCCGCTGCTACGGTAGGAGGGATACCGAACATAATTAATAAGGGGGTCAGCAGGAATCCTCCTCCGACCCCGAAGAGTCCTGATAAAAAACCGACCAGGCCGCCTAAACCCAACAAGAGAAAGGCGTTAATGCTGTTGGCGGCAATAGGCAAATAAATGGAAAAGTTCATAGGTTATCGCTCCTTGGATTTTGGAAGATAAACCGAAAAAGTGGAACCTTGGTTGATTTGACTGGTTACTAAAATTTTTCCCCCATGTTTTTTAACAATACTGTAACTGGTGGAGAGACCCAATCCGGTCCCATTTCCTTTGGTGGTAAAAAATGGATCGAATATCTGCTCGATGACGGCTCGAGGGATACCCACGCCGGTATCCGTAACCTCTATCCGAGTGAACTGCTCGTCTTCATTATTTACCCGGAGACTCAAAATTCCACCCTGAGGCATGGCCTGGATGGCGTTGATCATAAGATTAAGAAAGACCTGCTGGAGTTGACTGAAATCCCCCAGGATTTTCGAATCCCGGTCCTCAGGAGTGTATTGTAACTTAATGTTGTTCAACTCCATCTCATGCCCGGCCAGTTTTAGCGTGGAGCCTATCAGTTCCTGGGTTGAAACCGGCACAAAAGCAGGCGGTCCCATACGGGTAAAATCCAATAGATTCCGAACCGTGCCGCTGGCCCGCTCCGCCTGGGTATAAATATCCTGGAGGCGTTTTCTCTTTTCATTATCCGTAAGGTTTTCCAATTCATCGATCAGGGATTCCGTGGTAATACAGATATTGTTTAACGGGTTATTTAACTCATGGGCGATCCCGGAAGTCAGGGTCCCTATGGAGGCCATCTTCCGGGTTTGAAGGTATTGCTCCTGATTTTTTTGCAGTTGATCCATCATTAAATTAATAGCTATGGCCAGCCGGGAAAATTCGTCTTTATACTTCTTGGCCGGGGTGATCGGGGTATAGTTCCCCTGGGCGATTCTCAAGGTATAGTCGACAAATCGGTTCAGCGGCAGGAGAATTTGTTGCGCTAAGAAACGGGTCAGGTAAACCATGACCAAGAAAAGAATAGCCAAAAAGATCAGGGGAACCTGTCGGGACCATTGAGTCATGGCCTCAACATCCTTCCGTTCTTTTTCCACCAGATTGGCGGCCATGAAGATCATCTCAGCCCCATGCTGCCTCAGTTCTCCTTCGATCTTGGCCAGGGTAGCCGGATTTTCTGTCGATCCCGGCATCAGCCCTCTTAAGGTCCCTAAAAGGCTTTCGTAACGGCTAAGATGGGACAGCATAAGATTCAATTTTTCCTGACCGATTACCGCTGTTATATTTTTCCCTTCCTTCTTAAGAATTTCCCGTGCGTTTTGAGTGATTTCCAAGGCATCAGGCAGATTGGTTTTATAAAGAAAAAAGTTTTTCTCATAACGACGGGCCTGTTGAATTTCAAAGGAGTAATTGTTGAGGGTTTCCATGAACCTTATTTTTTTATCAACCTGCCCCCCCATGATTAAATAAGTAATGCTGGCTACGGCGCAGAGGATGAATAAAAGAGAAAAGCCCATGATAATTTTTGTCCGGATATTCATGGTGGGCCTTTCCACCAAACCTTTTTGGGCTTCTTTCAGAGCGGCTTCATCCAGAACCAGCCCCGGAGTCGACCGGTCGGGAACGCTTTCCCTCAGACCACTTCTCGAGAAGAAATCCTCTTCATGATTCATCATCATGCAAAAGCCTCATAATCTCCGGTCAGGGACCGGTCCAGGTATTGATGCATGGTCGCTTCATTTTTTATCAGACTGTTCATTCGAAGAGCAGAGGGGCGAGGGGCAATAGGTTTGATGGTTATCCCGATGATTCTTTGCCGATAGCCTCTGTTCTACGGCCCAAAGCCCTTCTTCGTTACATACCAATTTCGTTTATAATTCCTCATTCGACGGCATTGATTCGGGAAAGTCCTTTGAACCCCAAGGCTTCGGAGGCCCGGTAAACGACTTCTCTCAAATCGTTCGGTTTAAAAGGCTTGGCGATAAAATCAAAGGCCCCTTTGCCCAGGGCCTCCCGGGCCACCTCCACCGTGGCATAACCGGTAATCATGATGACCTTGGTGCGGTCGGACCGGGCTTTGACTTTTTCCAGAACCTCAATCCCATCAATATCTTCCATGCGAATATCAGTGACCACGATATCAAAATCCTTTTCTTCGATACGCTGTAAGGCTTTTTTAGGGTCCTCAAAAGATTCCACCTCACAACCCATCTTCGTCAAAGCCGGCCCCAATCGTTTACCGACAATCGGTTCGTCATCCAAAATAAGAACCTGCACTTTTGGCTCCATGATTTAACCTCCAAAATGTTTAATACGAAAATACGTTAGGCGTTAAGCGTAAGGCGTAAGGCGAACCCCTCTTTTCATGATTCGTGGTGCACCACCGCCTCTATCCCTGCCGGCCCGCAGGCCCCTTAAGGGGAAGGAGGCCCCCTCTCCCCGCCGAGGGAGAGGGTTGGGGTGAGGGGGAAAACGAATATTTTCATGCTTCGTCGGTGCCCAGGCGGGCATGATGGTTTAATAGGTAACTACGGTTGATCATTCATTAGTCAACGAACTCATTTTCAGGTTAGGTCCCTAATGGTTCTCTACCCGGAAATTTCCGGAAGCGGGACAGGGACTCCCCTCTTTCTCTGACTCCTAACGCTCAGGAATTAGCCCGGCCATAAGACAGGGTCAGATGGATTTTCTTGCGGGCTCTGTAGGCCCGGATAACATTATAAAGGATCATGACGACCCCGGTGATTCCGCTGGCAAAAAGCAGGTATTTACTTCCATTGTTAAACCAGGGGTCCAAGTCTGGGCTGATGTTCAGGTATCCCAGCTGGCGAAGATAC
The DNA here is from genome assembly GCA_016208255.1 of Deltaproteobacteria bacterium. GTDB lineage: Bacteria > Desulfobacterota > RBG-13-43-22 > RBG-13-43-22 > RBG-13-43-22 > RBG-13-43-22. Next base: position 39,069 of record JACQYK010000093.1, read on the forward strand.
ATAGGAACGGCAATGGCCCGGCTTACCACACAGAGCAGGATGATCATACAGGTGACCATTCGAATATACCTCTCACTGACCACTTTCACGCCATAGGCCCCGAGATAGACCCCGATTAAAGAACCGGTCAACAATAAAGCAGTCAGTCTGAGGTCTACAAAGCCTTCCCAGGCATAGTTCAAGGCCCCCCAGGCCCCCATAAACATGGCCAGATATAACTCGGTTCCGGCGGCGACAGCCGTGGGGACGCCGAAAACATAAATCATGGCCGGTACCCCGACAAACCCCCCGACCCCGATGGTCCCGGCCAGATAACCGGTGACCAGACCGACCGGCAGTAAGAACCATATCGAAACCCTGACGTCGGCCACTTTAAAATGGATAAAGGGGGGAAGCTTTAACCGGGACAGGAATTCGGAAATTTTCTTGGAGGGTCCCGTGCCTTCTTCCGTATTTTTCATCAGGTCCCGGAGCATGGAGATGGCCACAATAGTCAAGATGCCGATAAAAACAGCACTGATATATAAATTGGCCCCGGCCCCGGAAGCGGCCCCGTGCCCGTCTCCCCCTCCGTGAAATAACAGGCTATTGATCCAGACGGCCAGCCGGATACCGATCAAGCTGGTGAGGAGCAGGAACAGGCCCAACCTTTTATCGACGTTTCCCATTTCTCCGTGTTTTTTGGAACCCATCATGGCCTTGCCGAATTTGTGAGTTATATTGCTGGCTACGGCCACCACGCCGTTGACCCCCAGGTTCATCATCCCCGGGGTCATAAAAAAGGCCCCGCCGCTGCCGATAAATCCGCTCAATACCCCTCCGATAAATCCCAAAACAATGACCTGTAAGGCTGTCGCCAGATCCAAGGTAATAAACAGATTCGCCAATTCAGTGGTCATATTAATACTCCTTCACTATGAGTTAGGTTATCATCAAGCCGGTCCGATGCAGGACCCGAGATGAAAATTTTATTAATAATTTCAGATGGGTCTAATTCGGTTCGGAGTCATTAGTTCGGAGTAAAATCTCAAAACTCAAACTCAAAACTCCGAACAGAAATCTTAAATCCCTCCTTAGACTTTCACCTGGTCAATCCAGCTTGATTAATTTTAGAAGCACATGGGCAATGGTCCCATAAAGATAGGCAAACACAGGGGCGAAGAGACCGACGGCGACTACAGCCAGGAGCTTTGACCCTTTATATTGTTGTAAAAAGGACAAGATGCTCTCCTGATTGGTAAACAGACCCCAATAAATTCCGAGAACCAGGAGAATAAAGACGAAAAACTTGATCAATTGCTTGCCGCCTAAAAAATATTTCTTTTGTAATTCGTCCGAAGAGATCACCGGGATACGGATGTGCTCACCCAGAAAGACCTTTAAGTCACGAAGCATGCGGGTTTGAACCGCCTTGGATCTGGTCATAAAAATATCACCGATGACCACTAAGCTGTAGTTTACATTTCGACTGATCGTCTTGGAGAGGCCGGGAAAGGTCCCCTGCAGGAGATGTCCCCCTCCCGAACGCCCCTGCCGGATAAGTTCTTCCAGGGTTTGATTCAGTCCCCCGTCTTCCATGACCGAAACTTCCGGCGTATCCTCGCCGATTCCTCCGCTATAGGTTTCTTCTTTGGTGCCACGGATGGCGGTTAGCGGGAGGTTTTCTTCATCATCCCCGATGACCATCTCCTCGGAAGGAATAAAGCGCAACAATTCTATCGCGGCCCCCCAGCGTTGAGCGATCTGATTGATTTGAGTGAAGGTTTCCGATTGAGGGTTAAAGGCCTCCTGGATCCAGAGAATATTGGTTTCGGCCATGGTGGCCAGGACCTCTTTGACCCCCCCCAGTCCGGCCAGGACTTCCGGGATGGATTGGGCCACTTGAGCCTGCCTGGGCATGTAGGTTACGGTCAGGACTCCTTCATTGGCCGATACCGTCAGGTCGGCCCAGGAGGTTCGCTCATTCAGCGCCAGGGTCATTCTGGCCCGGGCGGAAAGACAATAATTACCCATAGCGGTCAGGGAGGCCGGGGTGGGCCGGAAATCAGGAAGTTCGACCATGGCGCACAACGCCGCACCGGTATTGGCTATGCTCATGTTTTCAAGGTTCAGGACCAGATCGTACTGCCGGGGGTCATTCATGTCCTGGTTGTGGATGACATGGACCCACCGTTCAATATCTTCGTTGACTTGCTGATCGTATTTCTCAGCTTTAGGCCGATCCATACGAAGCTTCAACATATTGCCCTGTATCTGGTATTCCCGATTAGGCACCAGACGAACCCGGAATACATGAGAAACATTGGGCAAAAGCAGATGCCCCCCCCGGCCGTGATAGACCAGGTTTCCTTGGCCGGCCTGCTCACAAATCCCGGCGGTGATAAAGGCCAGATATCTTTCCTTCAAACGGGCCAACCCTTCGGATTGGGCCGGACTCTTGATAACCGACATCTCCAATTTACCAACCGGGATCCCGGCTTCCGTCGCCCGGTCAACCAGTTCCTCCCGGCCCAGGCAGGGATAACCTAATTTCCCGGCCAGGTTTTCGGCCACTTCCTTTCTCAGAGCGGCCGAGGTACTTGAAATAATAACAATGGCCATGTTTATTTTCCTTCCTTGTCTGTTGGGTTCCTGAATTTCAAAGGGGTCGGGCTCCCCTCTTTTTTGATGTTCCAGTCTCGGTTCACGCTTTTATCCTCTTTGGGCCTGACTATTACGATCTGGCTGGCCACATGGCTTCGCAAGGCATCGATCTTCTGATTCACGGTATTGTAGATCGGTTCCTGTGCCGGAGGGACGGCGATGATGATTTCCGAAATATTATGATCCCGGGCAAAACGACGAACCGTCTCCAGATATCCTTCGTTTGAAAATAGCAGCTCCAGGTTTATTTTTTCGGTCCTGGCCTGTTGAATGAGGTCATCAAAAGATTTTAGCCAGGGATTGTTTTTTTTGTTCGGACTCGTTTCTTCCTCTTCCGGAGAAGGGGAAAATATTAAAAAGAGAATTTTGGTGGGATTTCGCTTGGCAAATTCAACAGCAAAATAGGCTGCTGACATCGAAAGCCGGGAAAATTCCTCAATAGGCACTAGGATTTTATTCATAATCAATCCTCGGCCGACATGATCTTCAAATCCCGTGCCGTTTATCGAACCAATGTAATATCAGGTGGTTATAAAAACAGAAAAAGGCTTAAAAGGGGAGATGAGGGATAATAGATTCAAGGTGGAACATTAATAAGAAATTGATAATAAAAATTATTAGAAGAAGTTATTTAAATTACAATAAGATTTAAAAATATGATTCTGAAAAAAGAAAGAAAAGAAATGTGTTCCAAGATGGAACAACGGCCGGGGGAATATAAGTCTTTGGAAGGGTCAAAGCGGGGTCATTACTCCTTTTCCAGCCCATACCTCAAAATCTTCCTCCATAAGGTGGTCCGGGACATCTTTAAAATGCGGGCGGCTTCTATTTTATTATATTCCGTGGTCTCCAATATTTTCCGAATATACTCCTTTTCGTTATCCTCCCGGGAAAGCCATTGAGTCGAACCATAGGTTTCCACCTCGAACTGCCTCATATCTTCGGGAAGATCAGAGGGGCCGATGAGCACTTCCTCGGACAAGGCCACGGCACTGGCGACGATATTCTCTAATTCCCGGACATTGCCCGGGAAGGAATATTTCATCAGGGTTTCCAGGGTTTCCCGGGAAAATCCCCGGACTTTTTTTTTGTAGGCGCGATTGTATTTGAGCAGGAAATGGTTTAATAAAAGAGGTATGTCTTCCTTGCGTTCCCGCAAAGGAGGAACCTTTAAGAGAACCACTTTCAATCGATAATAAAGATCCTGACGGAAGCGGCCCAACTCCACTTCTTTTTCCAGTTCCCGGTTGGTGGCACTGATGATGCGGATATCCAGATCAATCGGTTTGGTGCTTCCCAGCCGGAGCAGATTTTTTTCCTGAATCACCCGCAGGAGTTTTACCTGCATGGTCGGGGGCATTTCCCCGATTTCATCCATAAAGAGGGTGCCCCTCTGGGCCGCCTCCATAAGACCTATTTTCGTGGAGTCGGCCCCGGTGAAGGCCCCCTTTTCATGACCGAAAAGCTCATTGGCGATCAGTTCTTCCGAAAATCCGCCGCAATTGAAAACCACAAAAGGGGCGGAGAGTCTGGCACTGTTGAAATGGATGGCCCGGGCCACCAGTTCTTTGCCGGTCCCGCTCTCTCCCTGAATAACCACATTGCAATCAATCTGAGAAACTTTGTCGATAGCCGCCAGTAGTTCCTTTATTTTGGGGCTGATGCCGACGATCCCCTCATATTGAATTTTTTGGAAAACTTCTTTCCGCAGTTTTTTGTTCTCGGAAGAGATTTGGATGTGTTCCTGAGCCCGGTTCACCACCGCCCTGACCTGATCCGGGGTAAAGGGTTTGGACAGGTAATAAAAGGCCCCTTTTTTAACCGCTTCCACCGCCTGATCCAGGGTGGCATAGCCGGTCATGAGAATGACTTCAGTACCGGGATACTCTTTTTTCACCCGTTTTAAAATCTCCAGGCCGTCAATATCCGGCAGGCGGATGTCCGTGAGAACCAAGGGAAAAGGCTGCTGAGCCATCCGCTCCAGAGCCGGTTTTCCGGCCCCGAAGGTTTCGATCTCAAAATCACTCCGCCGGAAAACCTGTTTGAGCCTCTGACAAACCGTGGGCTCATCGTCAATAACGGCTAAGCGTGTTTTTTCAGTCATGGGATTGTCCTTGTTTCCTGTCCAAGCTTTATATATAATTTCTGACGGCGGTTTACAACCCCAAACCGAATCCGGGAAGAAGACTTATTATAATTTATAATAATGGTGACCATCCATGAACTTGAAAAACCTCTCTGAATTTCTGGGTTTTCAAACGACGACCTTTGAGGAATCTCCTTCTCCCGTAGCCGGAAGACCCCTTCTGGGCATAAGGACCCGGATCACCCTGGGTTTCTTTATCTGTTTCCTCATGGCTTTAGGCATCACCCTCATCTCTCTTTATGTGGTCGTCCTTTTAAAAGATAAACTGCATTTCCTCCAGGTGGCCGACAATTTTTCCGTTGAGATCCAACAGGCCCGAAGATTTGAAAAGAATTATTTCCTTTATGGAACGAACCTGTCGGATGCGGCCAGCCATGTCAATACCGCCCTGAGCATCCTGCAGGCCAACGTCCTGCCCTTGAAAGGGGTGATCGGAAAACCCAATTATGACATCCTGGTAAACCACACCGAAACCTATCAGAAGCTTCTGGAAAACCTGCAAACAGTGGATAAGGATAGGGAGAAGGCCCCTGCCGCTCAAAGACGAAATTTGGAATCCGATCTGCGTATTCATGGGGGAGAGATGATTTCTCTGGCCTTCAGCCTGGTTCAAAAGGAGAGACAGACGGTGGAAGAAATGCTTCAATGGTCCCGCCGGGTGCCGATCTTTTTTTTGATTTTTCTCTTTTTACTCATGATTTATCTGGCTCATCTCCTTTCCCGGCAAATCTTGGCCCCCCTTAATAAAATACTGAAATATACCCAGCGTATCGCCAAAGGGGATTATACCCCGGAAGTCCCTTCCCGCCCTTATCGGGACGAATTTTCCGATTTGTTGTCGGCCATTGACCGGATGCTGGAGGAATTGGCCCATCGACAGGAAATCTTGATCCAATCCCATAAACTCCGGGCTGTAGGGACCTTGACGGCCGGTGTGGCCCATGAACTGAACAACCCCATTAATAATATTTCCCTTACCGCCCATATGCTCCTGGAGGAATATCAGGAAATTTCCGCTGAAGACAGGAAGGAAATGATCCTGGATCTCATTCATCAGGCCGATCGATCCCGTTCCATTGTCCGCAACCTGCTGGATTTTGCCCGGGAAAGTGAATCCAAGATAGAATCACTGGATTTAGGCGCTTTGATCCAGGAAACCAGCAAACTGGCCGGCAATCAAATCAAAATGGCCGGGGTTCATCTGGATGTCAGTATCCTGCCCAATCTCCCCCGTATTCACGGTGATCATCAGCAGTTGAGCCAGGTTTTTCTGAATATTCTTCTCAATGCCCTCGATGTGATTCCCAAAGGGGGGAGGATTCAAATCTCCGTTGCCCATGAAGACCCCAACTTTGTAGCGGCCAAGATTACCGACAACGGACCGGGGATTCCCGAACATATCCTCCCCAATATTTTTGATCCTTTTTTTACTACTAAGATTAAAGGGAAAGGCACCGGATTGGGTTTGTCGGTTTCCCAGGGGATCATTGCCCGACATGGCGGACAAATACGGGTTTCCAGCAAGGAAGGTGTCGGGACTACTTTTACCATCATATTACCGGTGACAACCATCCCGGCATTGGAATTATCCCCCAAATCAGAGTAACAGGGAGGTTCGAAACCCAGCGAATGACGGTTATCCCCTCTACTATTCGAGGACAGATCATCATGGCCTTTTTGGCCTGCTTTCTTTTTATGGCCTTTATGATCTGGATCAATTATAGAATGATCTACCTGGCGGTCTTGGTGCTTTTGCTGAGTTTCATCGTCTTTTTTGTCGGAGGGAAAATCGTACGTCCCTACCGCATGTTGAACGAAGTGCAACGCCTCCAGGAACTACTGATGCAGTCACACAAAAATACAGCCATAGGCACCCTGACCTCGGGGATCGCCCATGAAATCAATAACCCCCTCAATAATATCGTTTTGACCCTTGAAACCCTGATTGAAGACCAACAGACCATGCCAAATGAGGAGCGACACCAGTTCTATCAGGAAGCCTTGGATCAGACCGATCGGGCTGCTGCTATTGTTAATAATCTTCTCGAATTCTCAAGGGCGAATCCTCCCCCGCTGGAGGAGGTGGACCTTGAGGAATTGATTACCAAGACTATCCGGTTACTCACTAACGAATTTAAAAGAAATCGGATAAAAATATTCAAGGAATTACGAGGACCATTCCCCACCTTATATCTGGATCGAAGCGGTTTGCAGCAGGTTCTGGTCAATCTAATGTTAAATGGCATCCAGGCCATGCCCAATGGGGGTCAACTGAAAATTACCGTCAACCGAGTAAAAAAAGAAGTTCAAATTGACATTGCCGACACCGGAATGGGCATTCCTTCCGAGAACTTAAGCCTGATTTTTAAGCCCTTTTTTACCACTAAAAAAAACAGGGCCGGTCTTGGCCTGTCGCTGAGCTATAGTTTCCTTCAGAAACTTGGGGGACGAATTGATGTCCAAAGCACTGAAGGACAGGGGTCGACCTTTTCCTTCATGATTCCCATAGCGGAAGTTCAGACCGATCCATAAAACAAATCCGGCCCTGGGGCGTCTCTCACTTGTTTCAAAATTGAACAAAGCCACTTCTCCTTTCAGAACAATCATGGGTAACATACTTGATTAAATCAACTTTTGTCGATTGGCATTCATTTTGTAGGATAAATTATTGAACCAAGTTTTTCATGCCCCGGGGCGTGGCGAATCATGAAAATATTTTCGCAGGGGAGAGGCTTTAGCCAAATTTATATTTTCGCGCTGAGGAGATGCTATGGGGAGGCCTTTTGAAATATTGATATTGGATGACGAATCGATCGTAGGCCAGCGTCTTAAACCAGATCTGGATGGGTTGCAAGTGTTGGCAGGCATTCGGCAAAAGTCGCCCCGGACGAAGGTTATCATGATCACCGGCGTTGCCACCCTGGAGCTGGCCCATGAATCATTAAACCAAGGGGCCTTTGACTTCATCGCTAAGCCATTTCGAATCGGTAAAATCCGGGATACGATTCTGAAAGCGGTCAAGACCTTGGAAAAAGAACAGGGCGAATCCTGACGGATTCCGATTCCAAGGCCTCCGCTTTTTTTGCGACCGTAAAGATGGGGCGTTCTATCCCTGGGAAGAAAGGATGAGTCGGATGAGAATTCATCGCAGCAGCATGGAGAAGATCCTGGATCAACAGGAAAGAGATACCATTATAACTAACCCTAAACAGCCGATAAGGACCTTATTGCGAAAAATCCGATACCTTCTGGCCGAAGGGAAAGAAAAGGTAAAAAATCTGTTTCGGCCATAACTTGCTTTATCCCTTTGCTGGATCTCAATGAATCGGGTAGTCTCAGTTTAGGATCGAAAAGACGGAAATAGAATCTTTTTTCGTAAAACCCGCGTCTGATCCCCTATTTAACATAACTATCTGTTATTAAATAATAAAATTTTATTATTTTTTTCTTGACAATGAGGTGGTATTTAAGTATTTTAAAACTGACTGAGTGCTCAGTTTGTTTTTTGGAGGATTGATTGACTAGGAAAGAAGTTATTTTGCAGGCCTCCAGCAGGCTTTTTTCGGATAAAGGGTTTAACGAGACCTCGATTTCTGAAATCTCACGGATATCCGGAGTAGCTGAAGGCACCATTTTTTATCACTATAAGAATAAGGAGGGTCTTTTTTTGGCCATCCTGGAAGGCCTTAAGGATGATATCGTCGCCGGCTTTGATCAATACTTTAAAGAAAAAAAATTTCTTTCAGGCTTGGATATGGTGGAAGGGGCCATCTCCTATTACCTTTATCTGGCCGGTATGAAAGAAGACCGTTTCCACCTCCTCCATCACCGTTATCCTTATGAACTGGCGGCGATCAACCCGGTCTGCCGTGAACTTTTAGGGGCTATTTATAATTGTATCGTGGATATTTTCGAGCAAGCCATCCTCCTCGGGCAAAAGGATGGGTCTATCGGGAGGGTTTCCTCCAGAAAAATGGCCCTGATCCTTTTTTCCATGGTTGACGGACTGGTTCGTTTCAAAACCTACAATCTTTATGATCCGGGAGGATTATATAATGAATTGATTTCAGCCTGCCGCAAGATGTTAGCGAATACTCAAACCCTTGAAGAGGGAGCCGCATCAAAGTCGGTCGGAATCGGCGACAATCTACGAAAATGAACCGAGGATCTTACTGATGATCAAAAAAATATTTCCTTTCCTGGAGTGGTTTAAGAACTATAACAGCGTTGCCTTGCGGGCCGATGCCGTTGCCGGCCTGACCGTGGCCCTGGTGCTGATTCCCCAGTCCATGGCCTATGCCCAGTTGGCTGGTCTCCCGACCTATTACGGGTTATACGCGGCCTTTTTGCCTCCCATGGTGGCCGCCCTGTTCGGGTCCAGCCGGCAATTGGCTACCGGCCCGGTGGCGGTGGTTTCTTTGATGACCGCCGCTTCCCTGGCCCCTCTGGCCACGGCCGGAAGCGAGGGCTATATCGCCTATGCCATCCTGTTGTCCCTGATGGTGGGGGTCTTTCAACTCCTGCTCGGCATCCTGCGACTGGGCCTGGTGGTGAATTTCCTGTCCCACCCGGTGGTGAATGGTTTCACCAATGCCGCGGCCATCATCATTGCCACCTCCCAACTGGATAAAATGTTCGGAGCCTCGGTGGACACGGCCGAACATCATTACCAAACCATTATCCGGGTCATCCAGGCCGCCTTTCATTACACCCATTGGCCCACCCTGATCATGGGCGGGGCGGCTTTCGCTATCATGTTCGGGCTTAAAAAAGTATCGCCCAGGATTCCCAATGTCTTGGTGGCGGTGGTCATTACCACCCTCCTATCCTGGGCCTTCGGGTTCCAGCATGATGCCCAGGTATCCATTTCACAAATTGAATCGGAACGGGCCAAGGCCTTGATCACCCGATTCAACCAGACGGTGGAGAAAATGCCTTCTCTGGCCCGGCAGCGTACGGAAATCACCAAGGCCCTGGACGAAGTTAAAAGCGGTCATGATCTTCGGGGGGTTCTGGATACCGAGCATGCCGCCAGCGTGATGACCTTCACCATCGAAAAGCTGAAAGAGGAAACCGCGGAGATCCGAAATGAGATTCGGGGATTGCATTTTAGCGGGGCGAAACAGTCCGACGGATCCCTGAAATTTTATCTGAAAAACGAAGTACCGCAAGGAACCCTGACCGACGGGCGGACCTGGCGGATCCGCGTCGGCAACACGTCTTTAAAGGAAGATAAAATCGTTATCCAGGGAGGCGGGGCCGTGGTCGGAGACGTGCCCAGCGGGCTGCCTTCTTTTTCGCTGCCGCTAATCGATTTTAAAGTCATGGGGACCCTTTTTTCCTATGCGGCCATCATCTCCCTTTTGGGATTCATGGAAGCCATTTCCATTGCCAAGGCCATGGCCGGGAAGACCGGCCAGCGGCTGGACCCCAATCAGGAACTGATCGGCCAGGGATTGGCCAATATTTTAGGGGCCATAGGCAAAAGTTACCCCGCCTCCGGGTCCTTCTCCCGTTCCGCGGTCAACCTGCAGGCCGGGGCCGTTACCGGGTTGTCCAGCGTCTTCACCAGCCTGACCGTGGTCATCACCCTTTTCTTTTTTACCCCCTTACTCTACTATCTGCCCCAATCGGTCCTGGCGGCGGTAATCATGATGGCGGTGATCGGGCTGTTAAACGTCTCCGGCTTTATCCACGCCTATCGGGCCCAGAAGTATGACGGGGTCATCTCCCTCATTTCTTTTATCGCCACCCTGATCTTTGCCCCCCACCTGGATAAAGGGATCATGATCGGGGTGGGATTGTCCCTGATGGTTTTTATCTATAAGAGCATGCGGCCCAAACTCGCCTCCCTGTCCCGTTATGTCGACGAGGCCCTGCGTGACGCCAGCACCCACGGTCTCCGGGAATGCAAATTTGTCTCCCTGGTCCGTTTTGAAGGGCCGCTCTTTTTCGCCAACGCCAGCTATCTGGAAGACAAAATCATGGAGTTGATGCGGACCAGGCCTAAGCTGAAGCATATCGTCATCGTTTCCAACGGGATCAACGACATCGACGCCACCGGCGAAGAGACCCTGTCCCTTTTGGTGGATCGGGTCCGCAGCGCCGGGATCGATATCTCCCTGAGCGGGGTTAATGAGGCGGTGATGCAAGTGTTGAAGCGGACTCATTTTCCGGAAAAAATAGGGGAAGATCATATCTTTCCCACCATGGAACGGGCCATTTCGGCTGTTCATTATTCGACCCATAAGGACGGGCTGGAAGAAAATTGCCCCTTGTTGACAGCCTGTTATCTCACTACTTAGGGGGGAGCCACTTATGTCCATTATTACGGTTTATAACGGAATTTTCTGCAATCAGGATTCGATTATCGAAACACTGCTGACCCGCACCGGCTACCAGCGGATGGTCGATGCCAACCTGGTAAGCAAAGCGGCGAAACATTCCGGGGTGCCCGGGAGCAAAATTGCCCGGGCCTTTTCCGGAAAGACGTCGGTCTTCAATCCCTTCACCCATGAAAAGGAAAGGGCCATGGCCTACCTAAGGCTGGCCATGGCGGAATTGGTCAGCGCTGAAGACGACTTTCTTTTCCATGGGTATTCGGCCCAATTGATTCCCCGGGAGGTCGGCCATTGTCTCCACCTGTGCCTGATCGCCGACCTGAAATTCAGGCTGGCCCAGGCCCAAAAAGAGCAGGGGCTGGCCGAGAGCGAAGCCCTGAAAATCATCCGGTATGAAGACGAAGACCGCCGTGTCTGGATTGATACCATTTTTCAGAAAAAGGACCCTTGGGACCCTTCCCTCTATGACATTATGATCCCCACGGACAAACTGGGTTTGGAAGAGATCGTCCGCCTTGTGGAAAAAAACCTCAATCGTGATATTATTAAGCCTTCCGAGGAATCCCGGCAGGCAGCCAGGGAATTCCTGCTGGCCGCTCAGGTGGGGGTGGTCCTGGCCGGAGAGGGGCATAACGTAGGGGTGACGGCCCGTCAAGGCCTCATCACGCTGACCATCAATAAAAATGTCCTGATGTTGGGCCGGCTGGAAGAGGAGTTGCGTTCCATCGTCAGCCGTGTCCCCGGCGTTCAAAATATAGAAACCCGGATCGGCCAGGGGTTCCATCAAACCGACATTTACCGGAAATATAATTTCGAGGCCCCTTCCAAGGTATTATTGGTGGACGATGAGAGGGAATTTGTCCAGACGCTGTCGGAAAGGCTGCTGTTGCGGGAGATGGGCTCGGCCGTGGCCTATGACGGGGAATCGGCCCTGTCCCTGATCAGAGAGGACGAGCCGGAGGTTATGATTTTGGATCTGAAGATGCCGGGTATCGACGGTATCGAGGTCTTGCGGCGGGTTAAACAGACCAACCCCGAGGTGGAGGTAATTATCCTGACCGGGCACGGTTCCGAAGCCGATCGCGAAATCTGCATGAAGCTGGGGGCCTTCGCCTATCTGCAAAAGCCGGTGGATATCGACCTCTTGAGCCACAGTTTGAAAGAAGCCAATGAAAAGATAAAGAGGAAAAAGGGATCCGTATGATAGGAAAACAACATTTTTATGCTTCGTGGTATCAGGCCACTGTCGTGGCCTGAACGTTTAAAAGAAAAGCATTTATTATGGGCTTATGGGGTAAACCAAAATTCTGGGGACATTATGATGTGGCCGCCGGTCCGCACAAGGCCCTGTTTAATTTCCGCCGGGTTTGGTTTCTGGCTGTTTTAATCACAGCGGCGGTTTCCCTGCTGCCCCTGATCTTTATTACGGTCGTCAACTACCGGGCGACTCAGAGCGGTTTTGAAACGGAAATCCTTCAGCGGACGGTGCGATTAGTGTCCAATAACCGCCGGTCGGTGAAATTCTTCCTGGAAGAACGCCAATCCGCCATTGAATTTATCAGCCGTTTATATCCCTGGAAGGAATTAAATACCCCAGCCAGCTTGGAACTTATTCTGGAAAATTTAAAAGGCAGCTTCGGAGGGTTCGTGGATCTGGGGGTTATCGATGCCCAAGGCAACCAAAGGACCTATGTAGGCCCTTACGATTTAAAAGATAAGAATTACGGGGATCAGGAATGGTTTCGGCAAGTCGTCCAGAAAGGGAGGTATATCAGTGAAGTCTACTTGGGATTTCGCCATGTCCCCCATCTGGTCATTGCCGTGAAACATTACAATTCCGACGGCTCCTATCATATCCTGCGAGCCACCCTGGATACCGAGCGTTTTAATCATATGATAACGGGGTCGGAATCTATGGATGCCGGGGATGCCTTCTTAATTAACTGGAAAGGAGACCTGCAAACTCCATCCCGAACTTATGGGGATGTTCTTCAGCGCATACCTTTACCCATTCCCAAGTTTTCACCTAATACAGAGGTTTTGGATGGGATCACCCAGGGAGGGGACCCCCTGATGATCGGATACGCCTATATTTTGGATTCACCCTTTATTTTATTAATGGTTAAAGATAAAAATAGGTTAATGAAGGAATGGAACTGGACCCGGCTGGAACTCATCGGGTTCCTCATTCTCAGCGTGTCCGTCATCCTGCTGGTCATCCTGGGGACGGCCACTTATTTGGTGGAACAGGTCTACCTGGCCGACCAACGCCGGGTGGCCATGCTCCATAATGTGGAGTATGCCAATAAACTGGCTTCCATAGGCCGGCTGGCAGCCGGGGTCGCCCACGAAATCAACAATCCCCTGGCCATCATCAATGAAAAAGCCGGGTTGATAAAGGATATTTTTTCCTATAAACCCGAATATCAACCCGAGCCTCGGCTGATGGGCCTGGTGGATTCCATTATCAACTCGGTGGAGCGCTGTGCCACTATCACCCGGAGACTGCTCCGATTTGCCCGGCACCTGGAAGTCAGCATTCAAACCATCCATCTGGAAGAGGTGGTTCGGGAGGTCCTTGGTTTTGTGGGTAAGGAGGCGGAGTACCGGAGCATCGATGTTTCGGTGGAGGTTCAGGGTGAAATCCCGGTCTTTGAAAGCGACCGGGGGAAGCTCCAACAGATTTTTCTCAATATCACCAACAATGCCTTTGCGGCGGTTGAAGACGGGGGCCGATTAGTCATTACCCTGAAACGGGAAAATGAAGAGGCGGTTTCCATCTCTTTCGCCGACAACGGTCGGGGCATACCCGCCGAAGACCTGAAAAGGGTTTTCGAGCCCTTTTTTACCACCAAGGCCAGCAAAGGGGGAACCGGCTTAGGCCTTTCCATCACTTATGGACTGGTCCAGGAACTTGGGGGGACTATTCAGGTGGAAAGTACCGTGGGCCAAGGGACACGTTTTACGGTTACTTTGCCGTTAAAGTACGAAAAAAGGAACAGGGAGATCGATGCGCATACTATTGGTTGATGATGAAGCCGAGTTGGTTTCGACCCTGACCGAGCGGTTGTCTTTTCGGGGTATCGAAGCGGACTGGGCCACCACGGCTGAGGAGGCCTTGGAAAAGGCGGATAAGCAAAAATACGATGTCGCTGTTTTGGATGTCAAGATCCCCCGGATCAGCGGGCTGGCCCTGAAAAAGCTTTTGGAGGAGAAAGACCCCGGCCTGAAATTTATTTTCCTCACCGGCCACGGATCCGAGGAGGATTTTAAGATCGGATCGGCGGAGGCCGGAGAGGCCTATTATCTGATCAAACCGGTGGACTTGAACCTGTTGATTGAAAAGCTGAAAGAGATTACAAATTCCTGAAAATTTCTCCGTTGCTGGTTGCTGGTTGCTCGTTTCTTGTTAAAACCAGTAACCAGCAACCAGAAACGAGTAACCAGAAACGAGTACCACAAAGGAAAAAATATGACGGTCCAGTGGGAAACGATTGCGCAGGAAGGATTTCATTTTTTTGGCAAAATGTCGGCTTCTCTCTCCCATGAAATCAAAAACGCCCTGGCTATTATCAATGAAAAAGCCGGGCTGTTGGAGGATTTTACGATACTGGCCGGACAAGGCCGCCCGATCGATCCGGAACGGCTGAAATCCCTGGCCGGTGACATCATGAAACAGATTCAGCGGGCCGATGGTCTGGTCAAGCGGATGAATCGGTTCGCCCACAGCGCCGATGATTTGATGAAAACGATCGATCTGGGAGAAACCCTGGAATTGATGACGACGCTTGCCCAACGTCTGGCCTCCATGCGGGAGGCCAGGATAGATTCGATCCAGCCCAGTCATCCGGTCATGGTGGATACTAATCCTTTTTTGTTGGAAAACCTAATCTGGTCTTGTCTGGAATTTCTACTGACGGAAAATCATAAAACGATCAAGCTCATTCCCGAATCGAACGGGGGTACTATTCGGATCCGGTTGGTCGGCGGGTTTGCCTTCCCCGATAACCCCGGGAGGCCTTTTCCTTCTGAGAG
>JACQYK010000093.1:54282-56635 GCA_016208255.1 Deltaproteobacteria bacterium
AACCGCCTTGAAAGCCGAATTGGGTATGGAACCTCAATCCGGAGAAATGAGGCTCTTTCTTCAAAAAAATAATTACTAATAGTGTCCATCCAAAAATAATGAGGTGTGGCCACCTACCCATCGGGAAATGTCCCTTTGGCGAATGACCGGAAAGGAGACGGACCATGTCTGAAAAAGTGTTGCTGGTTGACGATGAGGTTGATTTTTTGGATACGCTTTCAGAGCGCATGCGTACCCGCGGGATGGAGGTAGCCACTTCCAGTACCGGTGTAGAGGCGCTGCAGAAGGTGGAAAAAGAGGCTTATGATGTCATCATTCTGGATTTGATGATGCCGGGGGTGGATGGTCTGGAGGCTTTGAAAATCCTGAAAGCAAAGAGACCGGAACTTCAGGTTATTTTGCTGACCGGCCATGCCACGGTGGAGAAGGGTATCGAGGCCATGAAGCTGGGGGCCATGGATTTTCTGGAAAAACCGGCCGATCTAAACCTGTTGACGGAAAAGATCAAAAAGGCTCAGGCCAAAAAGATGCTGATCGTTGAAAAGCAAAATGAGGATAAGATTAAAAAAATCCTGGAGGAAAAAGGCTGGTAACCGAAGGAAAGGGCCTTTGGGAAAAGGGAGGGACCGTTACCAGCAACGAGGATTCACTTTTCTTCCAACAACCCCTTCAGTTCTTCTTCCGTCCACCCGGCCTCCCGGGCCGCCTGGGAAAAATTCCCCTGATTACGCTC
This sequence comes from Deltaproteobacteria bacterium, assembly GCA_016208255.1. Classification (GTDB taxonomy): domain Bacteria; phylum Desulfobacterota; class RBG-13-43-22; order RBG-13-43-22; family RBG-13-43-22; genus RBG-13-43-22. Next base: position 55,016 of record JACQYK010000093.1, read on the forward strand.
CATCAGTTTTCGGGCGTATTGACGTTTGAACTGACCAAGGACTTGCTCCTTAGCCTGTTCATAGGGTAAAGAAAAAGTTTCCGGGGTGATCCAGTTTTCTGACTTTCCGGCCTCCTGGGATTGAATTTTTTCAATTTGAATCCGCCGGAATTCCAGGGCCTTTTCAATGGTCAGGATGATTTGTTCTTTACGAAAAGGTTTGGTGATGAAATCAAAGGCCCCCCTTTTGGCGGATTCCATGGCGGATTCAATACTGCCATAGGCGGTGATGATAATCACCGGGATCAGCGGATCTAATTTTTTAATCACCCCGATCAATTCGATCCCGTCCATCCCGGGCATGCTTAAGTCGGTAATTACCAACTGAAAGGGCTTGTCCCTGTATATTTGCTCCACTTCCAGGGGATTGGGTGTCGTTACCACTTCATAGGCAGTTTTTTCGGTTAAAATCATTTTCAATAAAAGCAGCATATCCAATTCGTCGTCCACAATCAATAATCGATCGGCCATGGTTATCTCCCCATTTATGGTTTTATAATAATAGCAGGGGCGACCGGTCGGTCGCCCCTGCTATTATTAAATCAATCATTTTCTTCTTTAATAACCGGAAGGGTGATTTTAAAAATCGTACCGGAGTTGCCGGGAAATTTTTGAGCGGTTTTGGTTTCCAAGACCGAAATAGTCCCGCTGAATTTGTTGATAATAGCATAGCTCACCGATAATCCCAGTCCGGTCCCTTTCCCGACCTCCTTGGTCGTGAAAAAGGGATCAAAAATTTTGCCCAGATATTCCTCTTTAATACCGGTTCCCGTATCCTGGAAAAGGATTTCGACCTGATCGGTTTCTTTGGCCGGCCGGGTCCGGATCGTCAGCCGGCCCCCCTCTTTTCCCATGGCATCGATGGCATTATTGATGATGTTTAAAAATACCTGTTGGAGTTGTCTGGAATCGGCCCGGACCTCGGGCAAATCGGGTTGAAGCTGTTTTTCCAGTGTGATCTTTCGCATCCGCAAGGTGTTTTGGACCACGGCCAGGACCTGCTCCAGATCGTCATTGACCTTGGAAAAATCAACCGATTTTTCGGGGATCCTGGCAAAACTGAGCAGATTTTCTACGATTTTTTTGCATTGCAAACCCTGACGCTCCATGGTCCGGAGGATTTCCAGTTCCTGACTCCCGGGTTTGGCTTTTTCCAGAAGGAGGTCGGTAAATCCCAGAATAATACTCAGCGGGTTATTGATCTCATGGGCCACTCCCGCAGCCAACGAACCCAGGGAAGCCAGCTTTTCCGTATTGGCTAATTGGTGTTCCACCAATTTGCTCTCGGTAACATTTCGAATGATTCCAAGCACGGACAGGATATTTCCTTCGGCATCCAACAACGGTTTGAAATGGCCATGGAGCCAGTATTCCTGACCACCGATGACCGCTTGATATTCCAGACTTTTGCTTTTCTTTGTGAAAAATACCCTTTTCAGCAGATTTCTTTGGATGGAGCGGCTTTCGGGATTAAAAAGATCCAATAGATTGCGCCCCACTAACTCCTCCGGGGTTTTTCCAAATTGGGCGGCCCCATAAGGATTGATCGAATAAATTTTGCCTTCCTCATCGATGGTCACA
>JACQYK010000094.1:0-2285 GCA_016208255.1 Deltaproteobacteria bacterium
AAGTTGGTTAATACACTCCTGGACGCCGGCCAGTTCTTTTTTTAACTGGTCCTGATATTCTTCCAGTTTGACCTTTTCCTCCTGGGCACTCAGAAATCGCCGGGACAGACCGGTGCAGCTGCAACCGCACCCGACTTGCAGGCTTTGAGGCCGTTGGATATTCGTTTCACAACACATGCTTGCTCACCTCCCATTAAACTTATTTTATTTTTTTATTCTGTTGGTTCTTTGCCTCCTTGGCCTCAACTACCTTCAAGCTTTTTGCGGCCTTGTTGAGGCTCGGCTTGGCACCGATGCATCCACAGCCGCAGGGGCTTTCCTTTTTTTCCATCTCACTCACCTCCTTGTCGGTTTCCCGCAGATGGGGACGCTGGTAAAAAAGTAAATTGTCATCGAAGATCACTTGATATTTCTCCCCCCTGATGGGATCATCTCGGTCATTCGATTCATTTGCAGTGGTCGTCAACTGGATTTCTGTCCTGACATTAAAAAATTTTATTCCCGGGTAACCGATGTCCTAAAAGATTAACTAATCCAGCCCTCGCTTCCTCTCCATAACTTTATTGATGAGCCGTCCGTTTAAGTGAATTTGTTAAGATTTATTAGACATTTTTTGAAAGATGAATTATTTTAAAACCTGTATATCACTTGAGAGGAAAATGAATGATCTATCCCATTTTGGTTGTTGAAGATGACCGAAAGATAGGCCGGGTGGTGAAAATATACTTGGAGAACGCCGGTTACAGGGTCGTTCACATAGAAAATGGCCAGTCGGCTATAGAATTTGCCTTAAAGGAGAGACCTCTTTTGGTGATATTGGATTTAAAACTGCCCGATAAGAGCGGAGAAGAGGTCTGCCAGGAGCTCAAAGAGATCGGAGATTTCCCTATCATAATGCTGACCTCGAAATCTTCGGAAGAAGAGCGAGTGGCCGGCTTTGCTCTCGGGGCTGATGATTATGTGGTTAAGCCATTCAGTCCAAAGGAATTGGTTTACCGAGTAAAAGCTGTTCTAAAGAGGACCGAGGAGAAAGACCAGAGAGGCTCTGGACGGATGAGCTTTAACGGTGGCGGTTTAATCCTTGATGAGCAGACTTACGAAGTAAAGAAGAACGGGATTACTGTAAACCTTACTCCCACCGAATTCAAGGTTCTTTTCACTCTCGCCAGTTCGCCCGGAAAGGTTTTTACTCGTGACATTCTCGTGGACAAAGCCCTCGGCTACCAGTTCGAGGGGTACGAAAGAAGCGTTGATGCTCACATAAAGAACATCCGGCAAAAGATTGAAAATGATCCCAAGAACCCTTCCTTCATCCTGACAATCGATGGCGTGGGTTATCGGTTTGGCGGAAAAAGAGATGCTTAAGAGTCTCCGAGGCAAATTCCTTATATTGATTTTGACGGTCTCACTGATCTCTCTGACGTCGGCTTTCTTCCTTCGAGAGCTGATGATAAGAGATTTTAAAGAGTATCTTGAAGGCGAGATGTTGGACCGGGTCCACTGGATCATGGCCGACCTTGAAGGCACCTATGAAAAGTACGACGGTTGGCAAGAGGAGGTCATCGCAGAAGACACCATCTGGGCGCTCATGCTTGGCCTTGAAATCAGGATAAAAGATTCGAATGGCCGGGTAGTCATGGAGAAGGAACAAGCTGTGAATAGACTCTCCCCGCTGATGAAAAAGAGGATCCTGGGTATTGCTGGATTTAGAAGATCCGAAGGAGGGGAAGAATTTATGCCCTATCCTTTGTTTTTAAGTGGAAAGGAGATCGGCCAAATAGAGGTGCGTTTCCTCCCTCCAAATAAGGATGCCGTTTACATAGCCCGGTCGAATAAATTTCTCGTTCTCTCCCTTCTCGTCTTAGGGGGGATAGCTATTGTCCTGAGTATCATTTTTTCAAGGAAACTGACAAATCCCCTCAAGAGGCTTGCCTCTGCGGCAAAGGCGATCGGCGAGGGGGACTTGAAAAGCCGGGTTACTATTTCGGCCCGTGATGAAATTGGGGAACTCTCAAAGACCTTTGACAAGATGGCGGAGAGCCTGGAAATACAGGATTCCATTAGAAAAATGGTAATTACCAGCGTGGCCCATGAGCTAAGGACCCCTATTGCTGCGATGAGAGGAGAGCTCGAAGGCATGATGGATGGGTTGTTACCCACTGATAGAGGGCAGCTTCAGTCGCTCCATGAAGAAACAGGCAGGCTTAGGAGAATAGTTGAAGGCATTGAGGAGCTTTCCCAGGCGGAGGCAAGCGTCCTTTCCCTTAAAAAAGAGGAGGTGGAGC
>JACQYK010000094.1:2302-42999 GCA_016208255.1 Deltaproteobacteria bacterium
GGAGCTGGAGCCCTTTTTAAAAAACATCATCGACAGGTTCGGTAAACTTTTTTCCGAAAAAGGGGTCGATCTTGTATTTGAATGTGACGGGAGATTGAAGGTCAATGCCGATCCCGACCGGCTGAGTCAGATCCTGATCAACCTTTTGAGCAACGCCTTGAAAGCCACGGAGAGCGGAGGAAAGGTGAGGCTGAAGGCTTGCAGAAATCCGACAGATGTTTTATTGGAAGTGGCGGACAACGGATGTGGGATAAGGCATGAGGATTTGCCTTTTATCTTTGAGCGATTCTACAAGGCCTCAGGCGGAGGTGTCGGTATCGGCTTGACCATTGCCAGGGAGCTGGCCCAAGCTCATGGCGGGAAAATAGAGGTAAAAAGTGAATATGGGAAGGGCTCAGTCTTTACCTTATCCATTCCTTCTTCATAGTTTTTCATAATTCCTTCGTTGCTCCTTCACATTTCTCTGTTAGATTTTAACCAAAAAACAATGGAGAAAGGAGGTGAAGGAAAATGAAGAAATTGGCTGTCGTAGCCCTCTTTTTAGGAGTGGGGCTCCTCCTGGCCGGTACAGTTAACGCCTGGTGGCCGCGGGGCGGAATGAGTTACGGGAATGCGAATGAGGATCAGTTGGGGAGTTTCCAGAAGGAGACCTTGAGCCTCAGGGATGAGCTCATGGCGAAAAGATTTGAGCTTCAAAATGAGTATAACAAACCTACCTACGACTCGAAGCGGATCGCTACCCTTCGGAAAGAGATCGTAGATCTTGAGACGAAGACTCAGGAAGTTGCCGATAAGTACGGAATCCCCACATGGGGAGTAACAGGCGGCATGATGAGACATGGCATAATGGGTCGAGGGATGATCGGACCCATGGGAAGCATGTGCCAGATGGGGTGGTAAATAAACAAGGACAGAGGGGCTAGAAATGCCCCTCTGAACTCCAATAGCATGAACAAGATACTGACAAATACATTTCTCTTTCTCTGCCTGATGCTGCTTCCACAGTCATCCTTCGGCCAAACCATGGGGGGTGACAGAATGCCCTATGGCCATTACTGCCCTGGCCCCCAATGGGGATGGTATGGTGCAAAAAGTGCGGTCAGGACTGCCGATGGAGCAAGGAAGATACTTCTTGAATATTTCAAAGGGGAAAAAGTATCCATCGGCAATGTCAGAGAAAAGGGGTGGTTCTTCGAAGCAGACATTAGAGACAAGAATGGAATTTTGATTGATATTGTCATAGTAGATAAAAGGACGGCTAGAATAAGGTCTATCTACTAATCTGTCAAATATCTCTAAAGATGCCTCTCAGTTATAGCCAGACCGGCTGCCATCCTTAAGTTTCACAAAGACCAGCTAAAAAGAAGTAACCGAATGATTTAATTACAGCTAAGGATCCCAACATGGTGTTTCTTAAATCAAAATTTTATTCCTTTGTTCTCCGTTAATTTGTAATGTCTTTTTATGAAAGAAAAAGGAGTGGACCGTTGCAGCTTGACCGTTTCCGTCCAGTTATTTCGGCCGGAAACGGTCGGTCGGGCTAGTGCTAAATTTAAGCCTTTTGAAGTTGGTTAATACACTCCTGGACGCCGGCCAGTTCTTTTTTTAACTGGTCCTGATATTCTTCCAGTTTGACCTTTTCCTCCTGGGCACTCAGAAATCGCCGGGACAGACCGGTGCAGCCGCAACCGCACCCGGCCTGCAGGCTTTGAGGCCGTTGGACATTCGTTTCACAACACATGCTTGCTCACCTCCCATTAAACTTATTTTGTTTTTTTGTTCTGTTGGTTCTTTGCCTCCTTGGCCTCAACTACCTTCAAACTTTTTGCGGCCTTGTTGACGCTCGGCTTGGCACCGATACATCCGCAGCCGCAGGGGCTCTCCTTTTTTTCCATCTCACTCACCTCCTTTCGGTTTGAGTCTCTGTGCATGACAGAAACCCGCTTGACCTTCTTTTATGTTCTGTTTGAAGCTCATAGGCCTATCGCAGCCTTGGCGATATCCTGCCTGAGCCATTCGGAAGTTTTGAAATGAAGGGTCAGACCCCGAGCATCCCGGAAGAGCCGCTCGACCATGTAATCCCGGCAATACCCATGTCCACCAAGTACCTGAATCGCCTTGTTGGTAACCTCTATCGCCATCTCGGAGGCCAGGAGCTTGGCCTTAAACCCATTAATAACGGCCTTCTCCGGAAAAGCGTCTGCACGGGCGGCACAATCAGAGAGATAGGCCTCGGCCGATTCGGTTCCAAGAACCATGTCCGAGATCATGAACTGAACTGCCTGATGAACACCGATAGGCTGCCCGGCAATCATCCGCTCTCTGGCATGTTTTATGGCCAGCTCGGAGGCTGATATGGCCAGCCCCACAGCTATGGCCGCTGCTCCAAAAAATCCCCACCCCATCATGGATTTTCCCATCACCTCAGCCCAGCCACCTTCCATTCCTATGAGATTTTCAATCGGGACCCGGCAATCATCGAAAAACAGTTCCCTGGATGAGCTGCTTCGCATACCGAGTCTGTCTTCAATCCGACCGAAGGTAAACCCCTCCGTATCTTTTTCGATGAGCAGCAGGCTCATGCCTTGGGGTCCTTTTTCCGGATCCGTCCGGACCAGAACCAGGTAGATTTGGGCTTCTCCGGCCGAAGTAATGAAGATCTTGGAACCATTGACCCGATAATGGCCCTGTTCCTTTTGCGCCCGAGTCGTAATGGCGCCGGCATTGCAACCCGAGTCCGGTTCGTGTACGGCAATAGCGCCCAGGGCTTGACCTTTGGCCATCAGGGGCAACCATTTCTTTCTTATGGTTTCAGGCGCCGCAGCTTCAAGGGCCTTGGCCACAATGACGTGGGATACCCAAATGAGAGCTGTTGAAGCACAGGCCTTGGCTGCTTCGGTAACCATTGAAGCAAAGTCTGATCGCCCAACACCAGAACCTCCCTGATCTTCCGACAGGACGGCGCATAAGAGGCCAGCCTGGCCAAGGGAAAGGATTCCATCCTTCGGGAAAATTTGTTTCAGATCTCTTTCTGCCGCCTGGGGGGCGATGGTATTTTGGTTGAATTTCTCGATAAAACCGAGAAAACTCCCGATTCCTACGTGAATCTCAAACACGACGGCTACGATTATTCCTTCCAGTTATACGCTCAGGCGCGGCTCAACGATTGGCGCGACGAGACCGAATATCTGCCCCTTTTTCAGGTCTTTCTCATAACCCTTCAAAGACTCCAGATTCAATCTTTCCGTCCCCCGGTCGCTGAGCCGGCAAGACCCTTCACATCCGCAGGTGCAGACCTGGTTGAACACCTGACGGTAGTTTTCCAGGGCCTCTTCATTGACCGAGTAAGGGATCCAGTACCCTTTTCGTTCACTGGTGACCAGACCCGCCTGCCTCAACAATTTCAGATGTTGAGAAACAGCGGCCGGTGTAACGGCCATCTTCTTGGAAATATCCTTCACCCCCAAGGGACCTTCGGATTTTAACAGGTCTATAATTTTCACCCGTGTCGGCACGGATAATACTTTAAACATTTCGTGAGGATCTAAGTGGATTTCCATAAAACTCCCGGTTTGTTTATTATTTACTATTTAACATAATACTTAATCAGTTGTCAAGTATTTTTTTAAACAAAAAAATGTGCTTGACAAAAGTTATATCAGTATATAAATTAACACTAATATGTTAATATGAAAACGCTCATAGGGAAGAAATACTATGACTCTCCTGACAATAGCCCAAAAGAATTCACCTTGGCAAATGGTTAACGGGGTTGTTTTTATTAGAAAAGAAAGAGGGCGGAGAACATGGCGCGGATAGTTATATTAGGAGGCTCATTTGGGGGGCTGACCGCGGCCTTTAAACTTAAAAGGCTTCTCGGGAAAAAGGCGGAGATCACCGTGGTAAGCGACGAGGAAAAGTTTGTTTTCGTTCCATCCCTTCCCTGGCTTTCACTGGGCTTGAGAAGTGCCTCGGATATAACCTTATCCGTAAAGCCCATCCTGGAGCGTAAAGGCCTATTCTTTCTTCATGAAAAGGCAAAAGGCGTGGACGCCGACACATCAAAGGTCATCACTGAAACAAAAGAACTGTCTTACGATTACCTCGTAATCGCGACCGGCCCATATCTGGCCTTTGAACAAGTGCCCGGTCTCGGCCCCGATAAGGGACATACGGAATGCATATTTACCCTCGATCAGGCGGAAAGGGCGAAGAAAGCGTGGGACAGGTTCCTTGAAAGCCCCGGCACGGTGGTTACCGGGTCAGTCCAGGGCGCCAGTTGTTTCGGACCGACCTATGAATACGCCTTCGAGGTTGACGCAGAACTTCGCAAGCGAAAGATAAGACATAAGGTCCCGATGATATTCGTGACCCCTGAACCATATATCGGTCATTTCGGTATCGGAGGATTGAGGAACGCAAAAAGGCTTATGGAGGATGAATTCGCAATACGGGATATCAAGATAATCGCAAATGCCGCTGTCGAAGAATTCACGCCGGGCGAAATGAAGCTTAAGGACAAGACGAAGCTCCCCTTTAAACTTTCCATGTTCGCGCCTCCGATGAGAGGCGTCCCGGCCGTTTCACATCTTGGTAATCCAATTAATGGCTTTATACCTGTGGACGGGAGATACAAGCATACAAAATACAAAAATATCTTTGTCGTCGGTGTTGCCGTTGCTATAGCGCCCCCTGAGCCGACGCCGGTCCCTACCGGTGTTCCCAAAACCGGGGATATGACTGTGAGAATGGCAAAAACCGCAGCGCGTGCTATTGCCGCTGATATATCAGGAAGCGCGCAGCCGCCGGAAATCCCTATCAGTGTCTTCTGCCTTATGGATATGGGTAAAACCGCCGTATATATGAAGGCCGCCCCTGTTCTTCCGCCAAGGCAGGATTCGGTTTTCAAGGAGGGCATCCGGTTTAAGTGGGGCAAAGTGGCATTTGAGAAATATTTCCTCTGGAAGACAAAACACGGGGTAAGTCGATTGCCATGAAGAAAGAGATGTTGGAATTTCACTTGGAGTTCAGATTGCGCCTGCACACCTCCGGGAGGGTGTCGCGGCGATTAGAAGCAACATACTTTAGCTGTAATCTGCAGTGAACAGAATTGATGTATATACAGGAGGTATAAATGCGTAAATTTTCTCTTGTTGAATTCTCTGTAGAACACCCGAAACTGATCGTAATCCTTTCTGTGATCGTCACCCTTGCCTTTATGACCCAGTTCACGAAGATGAGAACTGACACGAACCCCAAGAACATGCTCCCGGCAACGTCGGATGTCCGGGTCTGGAATGACGAAGTGGAGAAGACCTTCAGCCTTTACGAGGACATGATCGCGCTTGGAATCGTAAATGAAAAGGGAATCTTGAACCCGGATACTCTCGGGAAGATTAAAAGGATCACCGATGAAATTCTTATGATCAAGGGGGTTGCAGCAAGGGATGTTTCGAGTTTTACAACAATAGATAACGTCACGGCTGACAATGACACACTCAGAGTCGCGCCCTTGATGACAGAAGCCCCCAGGGATCAAAAAAGCATCGAATATCTCCGAAAAATGTTATACGAGAATCCGCTTTTTCTCAACCGTATCATTTCAAAGGATGGAAAGACCACCGCTATTTATATCCCCCTCGAAAAGGGAGCAAACGGCAAGGAGATCGCCGACACAATACGGGAGATTATAAAAAAAGAAAAAGGCGGTGAGAAATATTACATCGCCGGCGATCCCGTGGCCAGGGACACCTTCGGCGCCGAAATGTTCAAGTTGATGGCGATCTTTGCGCCCATAGCCGGCATGATTATGCTTTTCGTCAGGTATCTCATGTTCAGGGACTTTTTCCTCTCGATCACCCTCATGATGGATGCCATGATCAGCATCGTCTGGAGCATGGGGTTGCTCATCGCCCTGGGTTTTCCCATTCACATCATGAGTTCGATGGCGCCTGTTTTTCTCATGGCCATCGCGACGGACAGCATTCATATCTTCAATGAGTTCTATTTCAGATACAGGGAGACCAAGGATAAGAAAAAGGCGATAATCCAGACCATGCAAGCCGTTAGCCGTCCGGTGCGCTATACCGCATTGGCGACCGCGGCCAGCTTTGCGGTTCTTCTTTTCATGAATATTATCCCCGTGAAGGTCTTCGGTGGGCTCGTGGCCTTTGGGACGATCTCCCTCAGAATCCTGAGCTTCAGTTTCATCCCGGCCATGTTCACCTTCGTAAAGGACGAAAAGTTAGCCAAGATCGCCGGGACAGAAGACATTTCGATGGGCAAGGCATCTCAGTTCCTGAAGAAGCTCGCCGGATTCGGAGCGCATCATCCAAGAAATACCGTCTTGGTCGGTCTCGTCCTCTTTGTAATAGCGGTCGTCGGATTATCAAGAATAAGTGTAAACAACAATCTCGTGGAATGGTTCAAGAAAAGCAGTGATGTCCGCGTTGCGGATTCAGTAATGAATAAGGCCCTCGGCGGAACATCCCTTGGGTATGTCGTTGCCGTTGCCAAGAATGATGACTATATCAAGACACCCGAAGCCATGAGGTATATCGAAGGACTTCAGCGGCGGCTTGAAAAGCTGCCCTTCGTCGGCAAGACCACCTCAGTTGTGGATTACGTAAAGAGAATTAATCGCGTTCTCCATGACGACGATCCGAAATACGACGTTGTACCTGAGACCAAGGATATGATAGGCCAATACCTTTTCCTGTTTTCCATGTCCGCGAAACCCTCTGATCTGGACAATGTTGTCGACTATCCTTTCAAAATGGCAAACATTTGGGTGCAGTTGAAGACCTGGGATGCCCAGGCGATGAAAAGTGTCATAGAAACGGTGGACGACTATAAGAAGTCCAATCCCACGCCCATGGAAATGAAGCCTTCCGGCATTGCCTATTTCAACCTGGTGTGGAACCATGACGTTTTATGGGACATGGTAAAGGGCTTTGTCCTGGCGCTGATAGTAGTTTTCGGGATACTGGCCTTTGATTTCCGATCCATAAAATGGGCGATTGTCGGTTATACGCCGCTCTTGTTCACGATTCTGCTCATTTACGGCGTCGTCGGCTTTATTGGAAAGGATTTCGACATGCCGATATCGGTGCTCTCCACTCTATCCCTCGGCATGGCGGTTGATTTTGCAATTCACTTTGTGAGCCGATTGCGGCAGCGCCTGCAAGAAGCGCCTGGCGAATCATTATCAGATGCCTTGCTCTGGACAGCGGCGCGTCCGGGGAAAGGCATAATGCGAAACGCGATTCTCTTTGCCGCCTCATTTGCAGTGATGATCTTTGCTCCACTTACGCCGTATATAACAGTCGGGGCTTTTATTGTCAGCATGATGCTTCTAAGCGCGATAATGACACTTATTTATCTGCCTGCCCTCGTGACCCTTATGCAGGGCTGGCTTTTTAAAGGAGGTTTGAGATGAGAAAACTACTTTTAAGCGTTGCCGTCGTACTATTGTTGTCACAGGGGGCTTTTGCACTCACTGCGGATGAAGTGATGAGGAAATCACAAACAGCGTTTCTCTATCAGGGGAAGGACTTCAAGGCGCGGGTGATGATGAAGCTTGTCAGCAAGGGAGGACAGGAACGGGTCAGAGAAATGACCATGCTCAGGAAGAATTTCGGCCCAGTAGGAGGCGAACAGAAATATTTCATTTACTTCTTTCAACCCGCTGATGTCAAGGACATGACTTTTATGGTTTACAAGTATCCGGGGAGGGACGCTGACCGGTGGCTCTTTGTTCCGGCGATCAATATGGTGAGAAGAATCGCATCCAAAGATAAATATTCGAGCTTTGTCGGCTCCGATTTTACCTATGAAGATGTATCGGGGAGAGACCTTCAGGAAGACACCCATAGTATCGTAAAGGAAGAGAAGTACGGCGGCAAGGACTGCTATTTGGTAAAAAGCACTCCGAAAGCAGCGGATATGGAATACAGCTACAAGCTCTCCTGGATCGATAAGACCAGTTATCTGCCTCTTAAGGAAGAATACTTTGAAAAGAGGGGAGAACTCTATAAGGTCTTCACTGCGGATGAAATCAAGGAAATAAAGGGTTTTCAAACGGAAACAAAAAGGACTATGAAGAACCTCCAAAGCGGGCATATGACACAGGTTGTATATATTAAAGCAGACTACGATATCGGGGTGGAGGACAGCCTTTTTTCGGAGAGATTTCTGAAACAACCGCCAAAGAAATGGGTCGAATGAAGAATGCAGAGCGGATTTTTTGAACTGAGCTTTCCTGTCGCCCATTAGATGTGGGTTCAGGGAGGTTCGCGGCAGTGCTTGGGATTCGATACGGAGGGAACTAAATGATTAGAAGATGTCTAGCAATTGCCTTTTTCTTTATAGCAGTTTTCATTCCTTTGTTTTCCAGCACACTGGCAGATGATGTCTCACTTCATGGTTTTCTGCAGGGTAATTACTCTGCTGACACCGCAACAAAAAATCCGAATGGCGGTGACTTCAAGTTGGCAGAGGAAAGGCTTCAACTGAAGCTTGACGCATCGAGAGGCCCTTTCCATGCCTTTGTAAAGGCCGACGGCTGGTACGATCACATCAGCGAGAAAGGGGATTCGGAACTGAGGGAAGGTTACGTTGACTACACGGCAAATAAATGGGATACGAGAATCGGCAGACAGATCATCACCTGGGGGGTGGGGGATCTGCTTTTCATCAACGATATATTCCCGAAAGATTATGCTGCCTTTTTTTCAGGAAGGCCCTTGGAATATTTAAAAAAAGGGATCAACGCTGCAAGGGTCGGCGTCTATCCGGGATTCGCTTCTTTCGAACTCATTGCCACCCCTTTTTTTGAGGGAAATACTTTTCCCGATCCGGTGAGGTTCCATCTCTACGATCCCTTCCCGGGCGTTACAAACCGGTCAGAACAAAAACCTGCCGCAGAGCTCGACAATACGGAAATCGCTCTTCGTATTTATCGGGGTATAGCCGGCTTTGACGTATCGATTTATGCCTATCGCGGATTCTTCAGGCAACCTTCGATGCTGCCCGACAATCCGGTCATGCCGACGCGTCTAACGCTCTTTTTCCCGAAGCTTTCTGTTTACGGGGCGAGCCTTCAGGGAAGGGCGCTGGATGGAGTACTGAGCCTCGAAGCCGGATATTACGATTCAAGAGAAGACCGGAGCGGTAATAACCCAATGATACCGAATTCGCAGACAAAATTTCTTATCGGATATCAGAGACAAATATGGGAAGATTTTACCCTCGGGCTGCAGTATTACGTCGAATATATGCATAATTACTCAGATTATGAGGGCAACCTCCCGGCAGGATTTCCAAAAGACCAAAAATATCATGATCTAACTTCTGTGAGACTGACCCAATTACTCATGCATCAGACAATGCGGTTATCCTTTTTCGCCTTCTATAGCCCTTCAGCCGGCGATTATCTTTTGAATCCTGAAATTAAGTACAATTTCACCGATCACATCTGGGCAGCAATCGGTGCGAACATTTTCGGAGGCGGCAACCCGGCAAGTCAGTTCGGCCAGCTTGCGAAAGATGATAATACTTATGTGCAGGTGAGGTACGAGTTTTAAAGAACAGTTATGGTAATTCCATTTATGGTAATTCCGGGGACATATCACTTATGGGTTAGTTCCTGAGAGGTTGGAACAGTGGGAAATGGGGTTGTTTGAAGTGTTCGTACTGTGTAGAGATATGTCCTAAACAGGCGCTCGGTTTTTTTAAAAAAGCAACTTAACCGTTTTAACAGGAGGGTGGAAGATTGCCGAAAACAGGACTGAAAGAAAAATTTCAACCGAATGAAGAGCTTTCCACCATCGCCTTCTTGGCCAAAAGCCTTTCGGATGAGAACCGGTTACGAATTCTTTTATTCTTGAGCCAAGGGAAACAATCCGTATCACGTATTGTGGAGGAGTTGAAACTCTCCCAACCCCTGGTTTCCCATCATTTGAAAGAGCTGAAGACGTCTTTGTTGGTCAAGGTGGAAAGAAATGGACCCTTCATCTATTACGAAATGGCGGATCAACGAATTGTGACTATACTGAAAGACCTTCAAACTTTGGCTGATGATTTATTGGCCAATCGGAAAACATTTTAAATGAGGGAGGATTTCATGAGTACAAAGTCCCTGCAACAAATCGTCGATAAATTAGAACCTAAAGAAGCTTTGAAGGAGATGGCCGCTGTCATCAAAAAGCTGTTCCCCCTTTTGGAGGAACAGGCCCGATTAGATTTTGTGGTTAACCTGATCGGAGATGCCGGTTCGGACAAGGTTTCCAGCCTGGTCCACCTCTGACTGGCCGAATGCATGGACGAAGGTGTCGATCCAACGCAGATGTGTCAAACTTTGGTGGATAAGGTTTTTCAATCCAGACAACTCAAGGCCGTGGCCGATCCCGAAATCCTGATCTTGTTTGAGAACTGGCTGGAAGAACTGGAAGAAGAGATTATTACTAAAATTAAAAAAATTCCCTCTCAAGATCCGATAGCGCTGGCCGAAGGCCTGGGGCTATCCAAATCCGGGACCACCTTCTTGATTACGAAATTACGAAGAGAAGGAAGGATATAGTCATTACGGATTGTGGATTTCGGATTTCGGAATTAGGAAAAAAGTCAGTCAATTTAAAGAGGATGTTATGAAAAACTCAAGATCAATTATATTGGCCGTGATGGCTATGGTGATAGTCATTGGGGTGCTTTGGTTTACTAACCGGGCCGTGACCCCCAAGGAAGCCACCTGGGAGGACGTCCTTACCGAAGCCAAACAGGGCGGATACCAGGTCATCAAGACTCAAGATTTATGGGCCCGTTACCAGCAAGATCCATCCGGGACTTTGCTGGTAGATACCCGTCAGGAATGGGAATATAGGACCGGGCATATCCGGGGGGCTCTTAATTTCCCAATCGAACCCACCCGGTATTCAAGATGGCGCAAAGAGAAATCTTTGGAAACCTTTCTCGGATCGGATAAAAACCGATTTATTGTTTTTTACTGAGCAGGGCTGACCTGAGTCCGCAGTGACTCGGCAGCCCGGGTGGCTGTAAAATTGGGATACAAGAATGTCTATCGGGATCCTTACGGGTACCCGGAATGGCAGGGGAAAGGGTTCCCTATAGAAAGCAAACCGGCCGGTCTTTCCGAGGGGGTGGCTCCACCCAAAGCTCCTGGACCGTTATACGGTTGGGCCATGGTTTGGACGCTCCTCGGCATCTTTGCCGGCGGAATCGCTTTAAACTTGACGCCCTGTGTTTATCCCCTCATTCCTATTACCGTTTCCTATTTTGGGGGACGCAGCGGTCAAGGCCAGGGTCGGCTTGTTTTGCATGGCATTTTTTATATCGGGGGTCTTTCTTTCACGAATTCCATTTTGGGAGTGCTGGCGGCCTTAACCGGAGGGCTGATGGGGGCCGTGCTCCAGAACCCCTTGGTCCTGATTATCATTGCCGCTATTCTGGTTTTTTTTGCCACCAGTCTTTTGGGATTTTGGGAACTGCGTCTGCCCGAAGGTCTGAACCGGATGGCTTCCAAATCTTACACCGGATATTTCGGCACGTTGTTTATGGGGTTGACCTTGGGGTTGGTTGCCGCTCCTTGTATCGGCCCCTTTGTCCTGGGGTTGTTGACCTGGGTGGCCAGCATGGGAAATAGAGAAACTCCCACGTTCCGGCGAGTGGATGCTCTGGGTCCGCAAGCTCATGGGCTGGGTACTGGTGGGGATGGCCGCCCATTTTATCAGGCCCCTTTTGCCGGAGACCTGGGGGATAATCCTTCTGGCCGGAGTGGCCTTTATTGCCGGACTTCATCTGGGCTGGCTGGACAAAACAAAGGCTGCCTTCAGGTCCTTTAACTGGTTGAAAGTCATTGCCGGATTGGCCGGCATTGTTATCGCCACCTTTTTGATCGCTTCCTTGTTTTTCCGTGGACCGGGAGTGACCTGGCAACCTTATTCGGAAAAGCTTCTTCTTGAAGCGCAACACCAGAAAAAAACGGTCATCATCGATTTTTATGCCACCTGGTGCACCCCCTGCCGGGAATTGGAAAACATTACCTTTCATGCTCCGGCTGTGGTGAACGAAGCCACCGGTCATTTTATCATGGTCAAAGTTGATCTGACCCAAGGCGGAAACCCTCTCTACGAGACTTTATTAAAGCAATATGACGTCAAAGGGGTTCCCACCATTGTCTTTTTAAACCTCCAGGGCCAGGAATTAGGAGACCTGCGGTTGGTGGATTATCTGCCTCCGGATCAGTTTTTAAAACGCATGGCTGAGGCCAAAAAAAGAATCTCTGAGAAAGGAGAACAATAAATGGTTAAAGTAAAATGTTTTATGAACGAACCCATGGGAAAAACCTGAAAACACTTTCAGGAGATGATGCCCAGTCTGGGCCAAAAGTATGAGATCGCAGTGGAGATTATTTCCAAACCAAGACCCGAATACCAGACCGATGAATATTCCAAGCTGAATCTACCCAAGGCTCCGGCGATAATGATTAACGACGAGATCGTGGTAGAAGGATCCGATGTGGATGAAGGAAAAATAGAAAATATTATTCGATCCCATCTCCGAATGCCGCCGTTAGAAATCGGAAGGAAAGGACTCCTTGGACGGTTGTTGGGCCGTTAGGCAGAAGATAGATTTCGTACCGCCGGACATTCGGTTTATTAATAAAAATCGTTTTACCGGCGGATATGAATTTATCCTTTTAACTGATTTTACTATAACAGGAGGAAGGGAGAATGGTTAGAGTCCGGTTTTTTATGAATGAGCCGAATGGAAAGCCTTGAAAGCATTTTCAACAATTGGTGCCCAGGCTGGGCCAAAAATATGCGATAGAGATTGAAACAATCTCAAAACCAAGGGCCGAATACCAAACCGATGAATATTTTGAACTGGAGCTGCCGGTAGCCCCGGCGGTCATGGTGGATGACGAGATCGTTGTCGAGGGGTCCGATGTGGCCGAGGATAAACTGGAAAATGTCATTCGGACTTATCTTGGACTTCCTCCCCAGGAGCCGGAAAAGAAAGGGGTATTGGAGCGCTTGTTCGGTCGATGAGGGGGAAAGGAGTTTTTCATATATTTCAACATTGACTCCACTCAACAACTTAATGCCATCGGTTGAGTTTTTATAACTCAAACCCTTCTGGTTAAATGGCACGAATGTAATTCAAGTCAGATTAAAGGGAGAAAATGGAAAACGAAAAAAAAATTAAGACTAAGCAACATAGCCGTGCTGTCATAAAAGCAGCGATTCTGGTTTTGTTCATCGTCGCCGCTATTTATGTAGTTCGATACACACCGGTCAAAGATTTTTTGACCCTCCGGGAGATGAGGCGGTTTTTAGATGCCTCCGGTTTCTGGGCCCCCCTGGTTTTTATCCTCATCTACACCCTGGGGATTTGCCTTTTTGTGCCCGGCACTTTGTTAGCCGTTTTGGGCGCGGCGATTTTTGGGGCCTATTGGGGATTTGTTTATGTCTTTACCGGGGCGATGCTCGGGGCCACGATTACCTTTTTTATCGGCCGGTATCTGGGAAGGGATTTTGCCGCTTCGGTCATCGGAGACAAATTAAAAAAATATGACGAGGCCATAGAACGGAACGGGTTTGCCACAACCCTTTATCTGCGCTTGATTTATTTTCCCTTTACCGCCATGGATTTCGGTATGGGTCTGACCCGCGTCCGTTTCTGGGATTATTTTTGGGGGACTCTGCTGGGCATCATTGTCGGTACTTTTGTCTTCACCTTCTTTATCGGGACTATTAAGGAGGTCTGGGCCGGTGGGGATTGGGGTCAGCTTTTTTCGGGCAAGGTTTTTCTTTCCATGGGGCTGTTTATTTTTTCCCTATTTATCCCGAAGATCATCAAGAAGTTCAAAAGGGATTAGTTCCGGCATCAATGGATGGGCTTTCTCTTGACTACTACTCAAAAGGTTGAAAAAATTCCTATGGGTTCTTTTGAGACCGCAGTCGAAAAAACAGTAGCCCTCCCGTCAAAATCATCAGGCTGCTGAGCAACTGGCCCATGGTCAACAACCCCCACAAATACCCGACCTGGACATCCGGTTCACGAAAAAATTCAATCAGGATCCGGAACAGTCCATAGAGGATCAAGAAATCCGCCACCAATTCCCCCTGGAAGATCTTTTTGTTTCTTCTCACCCACAAAAGGAAAAAAACAACCCCTCCTTCCAGAATAGCTTCATAGAGTTGAGAGGGATGGCGGGGCAGCGGACCCCCTTGAGGAAAGACCATGCCCCAGGGAAGGGAAGTAATGCGTCCAAAAAGCTCGCCATTGATAAAATTAGCCAGACGACCCAACCCTAAACCTATGGGGACCGTAACCACCACCAGGTCGGCCAGGGGTAATAAGGAAATCTTTTTTTTTCGACAAAACCACCAACCGGCCAGCAGGACTCCGACCAATCCTCCGTGAAAAGACATGCCGCCGTGCCAGACCGCCACCAGCTCCCAGGGGTGTTGGAGATACTCCTTTAAGTTATAGAAAAGGATATAGCCCAATCGGGCTCCAAATACCAACCCCAGGATCAGATAGAAATAAAGATCCAGCAACTGCTCCCTGGTCAATAATAGCGCTTTCTGCCGGGTCAGTTGATAACGAACCAAAAAATATGAAAAAATAAATCCCAGCAGGTACATTACCCCATACCAGCGGATCTGAAGGGGGCCGAAAGTAATCAATACCGGATCGATGTCAGGGTAGGGCAGCATATCCTTCCTTCCTCTGTTAAAGTTGCGTTACCGGACTATTTTTATTGTCTTCGAATTCCTTTTGAGCAAGATAACACTTGAACATCGGGAGGTTTAGTTTATAATTAAACTCTAATACCAGTTTTCTTGAGAAAAAGAAACCCGTTGAAAGGGATCTTCAGGAGAATACCGATGGATGCGGTTCGCGAAAGATACCAGGAGAAAGTTGCCCGTCATATTATTGCCGAACTCGGGAAAAAAAGAATGGCCGGTAGCTTCGCCCCGACTATTGTTCAGGCCAAAGAGGAGGTCCTCAAGATGATTCCCGAAGGATCAACCGTCTATCGCTGCGGATCGACCTCTCTGGCGGAGATCGGTTTTTGGGAGGCGGTCAGGCCCCTCCCCGGTGTTACGGTTATCGACCCTTACCTGCCCGAATTGTCCCCGGAGGAAGGACTGGAACAACGCCGTCGAGGCCTTTCAGCCGACATCATGATTTCCAGTACCAACGCCATTACCTTAACCGGGGTACTGGTCAATCTGGACGGGATGGGAAACCGCGTGGCGGCCCTTTCCTTCGGCCCCAAAAAAGTTATTTTGGTGGCGGGAATGAATAAAGTGGTCCCGGATTTGGAGGCGGCCTTTAAGCGGGTCAAGCATCACGCCGCCCCTTTGAACAATATCCGTTACGGGCTACCCAATCCTTGTGTCGAAACAGGCCTCTGCAGCGACTGCCGGACCCCAACCCGCATCTGCAATATGTGGTCCGTTATTGAGGGCCATGTGGTCAAGGATCGGATCCATGTCAAGCTGGTTGGTGAACCTATGGGGTATTAAACCGTCACGTCTTGTCAGGGACGTGACACCACCATGTATGAAAATAGAGCACGTTGAGTGATGAGCCCTATTTTCGTACCAAAGAAAAGGTTTGAAATGACCGGGCTGTCCATCGACAAACCTATCAAGACCTTGCGGGAAGAAACTCGGGCCTTGCCGGTTCAGGATGATGCCTTTTGGGATCATCTGGCGGTGAATCTGAGGGAAACCTTTCTGCCTGATTTTCTAAACGAGATAGCTCATAAGGTCGATGAGATTATCGAGATCGATCCGGACCTGGCCGAACAAGAGATCCTGACCAAAGTCACCGGATATATGGTAGCGTTCCTGGGGGCCTTGTCGGCCTCAATCAGAATTTACGATCCTAATACCGGCCAGATGCTTTCTTACGGATCTCATCCCTATCAGGAGGCCGCGCGGGCCACCTACATCCCCCTGGAAAACACCATTGCCGGTGAAGTGATCAAGACAAAAAAAACCCGCCTGGTCCCCAGCATCCTGGGGGAACCCCGGTATCAGGATAAGGAAGTTATCATCCGCCGAGGGGCCCATTCTTTGATGGCCGTCCCTTTCGTCATCCCCCGCTTTTTCCCTCATGAGCGAGAAACCGTTGGTGTGATTCAGATCTACTATGCCGAGGAAGATCGGTCTTTCTCGCCTCTCGACATCCAGATGGCCGAACTCATGGCCCGGAGGCTCAGTTTTGTCATCGCCCGGAAAAAGATCCTCTCCCTTTACAAGATCAATGAGAAGAAGGAAGCCATTGTCCAAAGGATATTTCAGAAAATGGGGTCCCGGGAAGGGGTCAAGATGAAGGATGTCTTTAATCGGGTGGTTCCTGAGATTAACGACATCATCAATGTTCAAAGCTGCGCCCTTTTTTCAGTTTCAGGGAATCTCGAGCAGGTGGTCCTGGAGGCCGGGTACCCTGAAACCTCCGGGTATCATGGAATTGGCAAGAGTTTTTTAGTGAAAAGCGAACCGGCTTTTGAACTCGCCTTGGGACGGCGGGTCCTCACCGAGGAGTCTCCCTATGAAGTGGTGACTCCTTCCTATGTCCTGATCGTCGATCCGCAAAAAAGTCAAAAAATCTCCAATAACCTGAAGAGATTCGCAGCCAACCATAATATTAACTCCATTCTTTATATCCCGCTGGAAGTCGGTGAAGAGGTTACTCATTTCATGACCTTCGATGCCCTGGACCTGCGAAAAGGGTATAGCGAGTGGGAGATAGAGATCTTTCTCTTTTTAGGCCGGGAGCTTATGCAGGCCCAGAGAATGGAGCAGTTGGATGACACGCTCCATGATTTTAAGAACCCGGCCATTGCCATCGCCGGCTTCGCCAGAAGGCTGAAAACTATGCTGTCCCAGGAAATCCCGCTGAGAGAAAATGCCTCTATCAAGAAATACCTGGATATTCTGGTAGAGGAGACCAATCGGATGCAGGAGATGGCTTTAAGCATCCATCATGCCGGAAAAGAGCAGATCGTCAATTTGACCGAGATTCTAAAAAAGCGATTTGAGATCAACAAAGAAGTTATCAAAGAGATGTTTAAGACCAATGTAACCTTTCAGGAAGGGCCTTTTCAGGACCCCTTACCGGTGCGTTGTTATCCCATTCATCTCGAACGCATCATAGACAACCTGCTCAATAACGCCACTAAAGCCATTCCTATGCAAGGGGGTTTGCTTTCCATAAATTCCTTTTCCGATAGGCAATGGGCCGGTGTCGAGATTGCCAATACCGGAAGAATATCCGAGGAGGATCGGCTCATGCTCCAGGAAGGAGAAAGCCGGGGCCGGGGGATCTATATCACTCATCGCCTGGTCCGATTGCTCAAAGGCCAAATCGAAGTCAACGTCGGGGAAAAATCAACTAGTATTATGGTGCGTTTTCCGATTGTTTTGGAATAATGGGCTGGAGGGAATCCGGTTCCTATAAAATGATTAACGGCAGAGCGTCAAAGGTATTCATTGTCCTATTCCCGGTTTTGTCAATTTGTATCAGTTTATCTTTTTGAAATTCAAATACTTATATTAGACAGGATTTACAGGATTCCTTTGATTTTTGTGCCTTTCGACCTGTCAGCGGGCAAAAACGCTGACAAGCATGGGGAAGAAAGGCACAAAGCGAATCGTTCTGCGAATAGTCTTAATTTTCGCTGAAAGCGGATCGAGGTTGCTCTGGGTCGTCCGGAGCCTGAGCAAAGTACATGTAAATCCGTTCGGTCGGCTTTCCCGACCTCAATAAAGGTTCCCTTGAGGGAACCGCTTAATCCTGTCGGATAATTTATTTTCATAAGACTAAAGTGTTACGTCAATTTAAGATTAATTGGAAAGGGCTGATTTTTCTTCTTCAATAAACCGGGTCAATTCTTCTTCTTCCAGGAGAGGATGGACCTGTTTTCTGTCCATCTTGTAGTTCAAGCGGAAAATGGCCTCATTGAGGTCTTCGAAATACATATACAATTCCGGATCCCTTTCCTCAGTCCGCAGCCACTGGATGAAAGGGACCAGAAAGCTGAAGTACCCCTGGACAGGGGTCCCGAAAGACAGCCACGTTTCCTTCTTGGGCAGGATTCCTTTTTGGACCAAAAACCCGATTCGTTCGAAAAAGCCCAGGAGTTCACCGGACCGGGTTTGAAGGGCCTTCATATCCGTCCGTTCCGTGGTCATCAGCCGCAGCCGGCATTTCCGCATTTCGGATGACTGGTAATAAAACTCCTGATGACCTAATTCCAAAACCGCCATGGTCCTCCCCAGACCTTTTATGCGCCTTAAGATGACCCAGAGAAGAATAAAAAAGAAAAGGAAAACCAGGGAAAATCCGGTCTCGGGGATTAACAGGGAATCCAAAATCATACTCATATCTTCCATGATAGCACCTTAAGGCTGCCGATTTTTTTCGGGTTCTTTTCGTTTTCGCGTCGCCGGGTATTATTTTATACTTTTTACCTTGAAAAGCAAGTTTTTCAACTCCCGCAAGACAACCGAATTGAAGACCCTTCTTTTAATCCTAGAAAAATCCTTCCGCGGTCTTTTTTTCTTTGACAGCCGGGATAACATTAGGATAAAAGCAGGAAAAGAATAATTTGAAAAGGAGAATATTCATGATATCCCTTATTGCCAAGATCCCGGTCAAAGAGGAAAAACTGAACGAAGCTATCGAAGCCTTCAAACAATTAATCACGGAAGTGGCCAAAGAGGAAGGAACCCTTTCCTATACCTTGAACGTCTCCAAAAAAGAACCTAATACCCTGGTGGTCCTGGAACGGTATAAAGACAAGGAGAGCCTGGGAGCCCATTCCTCAACTCCTCATTTTAAGGCCTTTTCAGCCAAAGCCGGTGAGTTTTTTGCCGGGAAAACGGAAATTACCATTATGGACGAATTGGCATCCATTTAGTCTTATCCAAGATATTTAAAGTTTATCAAGCCGGAGGATTTACCAAGCCATATTGGGAGTGCCGGAGTACCGGAGTGTTGGAGTATTGGAAAACTGGAATGTCGGTAATTTGGCGAAGCGGACGGCTTTTTCAGACCAATACTCCAATACTCCAATACTCCATTATTCCATCTCTTCTTTCGCACCTTCCTCTGTTTTTTTTCTACCGGTAAATCGTACGATCAGGATACTGCCTTCAAAAAGCAGGTATAGTGGAATGGCCAGAATGATCTGGGAAACGATGTCGGGTGGCGTAAGGACGGCGGCGATGATAAAGATGAGTAAAACGGCGACCCGTCTGTTCTTGGCCATCATCCGGGAATTGATGATCCCGGCCCGCCCCAAAAAATAAGCCAGGACCGGAAATTCAAAGACCAATCCGAAACCCAACAGCAGTTTCAGGCAAAAAGAAAGATACAGTTGAAGAGAGGGCAGGGCGCGGATATTTTCCGTGGAAAACCCAACCAGAAACCGAAAGCCAACGGGGAATATTACATAATATCCGAACAAAGCCCCGGCCGCGAATAAAAGAGTGGAAATAATTACAAAAGGCAGGACAAACTTTTTTTCCTTTTGATGCAATCCCGGGGCAACAAACATCCACAATTCATAAAAAATAACCGGGGAGGCCAGCACGATACCGCCGATCAGGCTGGCCTTCAAATATATAAAAAAGGCCTCCGGCAAGGCGGTAAAGACCAGTTTGTCTCCCGGAGGCAGGACCTTGATCAAGGGTTGAACCAGCCAGGAAAAAATTTCAGCCGAGAAGGCATAGGCCGCTGCAAAGCCGATCCCGACGGCCCCGAAACAAATGATGAGTCGTTTCCGGAGCTCTGCCAGATGGGCGGTAAAGGGCATCTGAAGATCAGGCATCGGGGGCTTTCGTAGTTAGATCCGTTGGGTTTTCCGGGAAGGATTTGGCTTCGGTTTTTTCCGGATTTTTATCCTCCAGGGGAGGGGTGATCTCCGGCGGTTCAAGATACTGGGAGGGATCCACCATATCCTTGAAATTATTTTGGACGTCCTTCAGCTCTTCTCCAATATTCAGATTTTCTTTCAGCGCGTCAGCCGATTTTTTAAATTCCGCTAAAGCCCTTCCTATGGATCGGGCCAGTTCCGGCAATTTTTTAGTGCCAAGAACTATTAAAGCAACCACCAGGATCAACAAAAATTCCGGCATCCCGATACCGAACATAGCCACTACCTCCAAGAAGATGACACGTTACTCTTTATGAAAAAAATGATCTGACAGGATTAACCGGATTTACATGTGCTTTGCTCAGGCTCCGGACGACCCTGAGCAACCTCGATCCGCTTTCTAAATTAAGACTACTCGCGGGACAGATTCGGTTTGTGCCTTTCCCTGCCTGCCAGCAGGCGGAAAGGCACAAAAATTAAAGGAATCCTGTAAATCCTGTCTAATAAAGTATTTAAATTTCAAAAAAACAAAATAGATATTCTAAAAATAACCAAGCAGCGGGCGATCCGGGCCGTCCGGTTTCTACCGGATCAGGCCGCCCCGTAACTATGCAGCCCCGATAGAATAAAATTGACTCCGAAATAAGTAAAAAGCACACAGGCAAATCCAATGATCGAAAGCCAGGCGACGCGGGTCCCATGCCAGCCTTGCATCATCCGGGCATGCAACAAGGCGGCATAAAGCAGCCAGGTGATCAAAGACCAGGTTTCTTTGGGGTCCCAGCTCCAATAAGCTCCCCAGGCCGAGTAGGCCCAGATCGAACCGGTAGCAATACCCGCGGTCAGCAACAGAAAGCCGACCATGATCGTCTGGTAAATCAAGTCATCCAGCACCGGAATCCCGGGAAAATAAGACCGCAGGCCCGTGTCCGTTTTCTTTCCGGATTTGGGTTTTTTAATCAGATACATGATGCTGAGGCTGCAGGAGACGGCAAAAGCCGCATATCCCAGAAAACAGGTGATGACATGGGCAATCAGCCAGTTGCTCTGCAGGGCCGGCAGCAAAGGCTGGATGCGGGTATTCATATTGGGAGAAAAAGAGGCATAGGCCATGGCCAGAAAAGCAAGGGGAGTGGCAAAGGCCCCGATGGTTCTGGAATTGGTTTTCCATTCAATCCAGATATAAATCAAGGCGATAGTCCAGGAAAAAAAGATCAGGGACTCATAGAGATTGGAAAGGGGGGCATGGCCGATCCCCATCTGATACGATTCAATCCAGCGAAGAATGATGGCCCCGGTCTGGATAAGAAAAACCGCCCGGATGACCCAGCCGGCAATTTGGCCGACCCCCTTCTTTTTAAAAATCAGGGCCACCAAATACAAAAGGGCTGAAAAAAAGTAGCCAAAAGTGACCCAACTCAACAACCAAGAACTGTTCATCTCAACTTCCCTGTACCTTTTCGGTTATTTGTTCCATCTTTAGGACAAAGGCCCTCCGGTTTTTGTGAGCCGTTCCGCCCATTAAGATTTCAATCCGCTCCCCTGATTTGGAACCTGTGTTCTCCCGGATCCAGACCCAAACTTGTTGATGGGAAAAATAAAAAGTAATGATGAATCCTAAGAGCATCAAGGAGGCCCCGATCCAGATAAACCAGACTCCCGGGTCCCGGTTGACCTGAAATCCAGAGACATACCGGGTTTTAATTTCCTTGATCGTCAATTGAAATTCTCCCAGACGGTTGCCGTGGAAAGCGGGGTGACGGGCCAGGATCCAACCCTTGTCGACTTCATCCGAATTATTAAAAAGGATCACGCCCAGGGCCGGCCCCAGATTACCCAGGTTGTTGGCATAGCGGACCGCCTCTAAGGCATAGGAGGTTCCGGGTACCTGGATTCTTTCCTCCATCCTGACCTCTAAATTGGATTCCTGTCCCCCTTTTTTTAAAATCAGTTCGATGGAGACGGGAATCTGATCCCAGGTGGATTGATAGAAGGTAATGCCTTTATAGGTAAAGGGATCATTGACCCGAACTTCGGCCCTCTCTTTTTCCCGTCCCTTCTCCCGGATACTCAGATCCGACCGGTATTCCTTGGGCATCTGATCGGGGTAAAAGGTCATGGTGAAGCGGTCCAGATGCACGGCAAAGCCTAATTCTCTAAGGGAGTGGGCACCCTTGATGAAAATTCGGTCTTTCTCTTCCCCTTCCATAAGTTCCAAAGACCCCTTAAAACCGAAAAGAGAACCGATGATGGCTCCAACAAAAATGACCAGGATGCTTAGATGGACCAGATAGACCCCGAAGCGGCTGAAGCGGCCCTTCTCCAGAAAGAAGGCCGTTCCCTGAGGGGCCGGGAGGGCGACCGGTTTCCCAAATTGACGGGACAACAGGGATTGGACCCAGGCCAGGGGATCCTGGGGCCGGTCCCGGAAAGTGAATTTCCGGTGGAAATAAAGGGTTTCAAATAAATGATTGGAGACGGAACGGGAAGGGGCGGTGACCACCTTCCAGGTGGATGAAAACCGTTTAAGAGAACAGACTATCAGATTGGCGGTCAATAAAAGCAAAAGCCATTGAAACCACCAGGAATGATACATATCCTGGAGTTGAAAAAAGCGGATCAGCTTACCGCTTACCGGGCTGTAATGCTGATCATAAAAAGCCAGGGATTCCCCTTGGGGTAGAATGGTCCCCAGGATAGAGATTACGGCCAGAGTAATAAGCAGGACCAGGGCCAGTTTGACCGAGGCGAAGAAAGCGACGATCTCAGACCCGATCCCCTTAGGGGGTTTTGTTTTAGGCATTTTGGATAGCTACCATATCTGAAGGGAAGGAACAAGGCTTTTTCAATTCGTCTCCGTTAAATTTCCTTGACCTCCAATCCCTTTCTATTTTAAGTTCTTTATGTTAAAAATCAAGGTCTGTTCGATTGTTGGGGAATAAACCTAACGCCTCTAAAGAACCTTATACATTTTGGCCATAGTTGATGACTGTTTCTAAACCTGTATTCGTGGGGATTGATATCGGGGCCTCAAGGGCCAAGGCTGTCGTCCTCGACGGGGATAAGAACCTCCTCGGTTTTGCCGTAGAAAAATCGGGTACCGATTTTCTGGCGGTGGCCGATCGCTGCCTGACCACCTCTCTGAAGATGGCCGGTGTGTCCCGAAATAATGTTGTTAAAGCGATTTCAACAGGATATGGACGAAATAATGTTTCTTTCACCCAGGAAACCAAAACCGAAATCGGATGCCATTCCAAGGGATGTTTTTTCTATTTCCCCTGGCCTATAACCATTATCGATATCGGGGGTCAGGACAATAAAATCATCAAGCTGGATGAAAAGGGCCGGCGGACCGGCTTTAAAATGAATCGAAAATGTGCTGCCGGAACCGGGGCCTTTCTGGAAGAAATGTCTCTGCGGCTGAATATCCCCATCGAGGAAATGGATGCACTGGCCCGCCAATCCCGGGAAATGGTCAAGTTGGGCAGTTTTTGTACGGTTTTTTCGGCCACGGAGGTCCTGGAAAATATCCGGCAGGGGAAAAAGGTCACGGATATCATCAAGGGGTTGTTTTTCTCCGTAATCAAAAGGGTTCTGGAAATGGAGGCCCTGACCGAGAAGGTGGTCATGACCGGCGGTGTAGTGGCCCATAATCCTTTCCTGGTCACCATGACCGAAGAGATCATCGGAAAAAAAATACTGGTGCCGCCGTACCCGCAGTTGACCGGGGCCATCGGGGCCGCTTTATACGCCATGGAAGACTGATACAATAATCTATTTTAAAGAAGGAGCGAATTTGGAAGAAAAGAAAAAACCCGCCCGGAAGAAATTGGAATCCACCCGGGAAATGAACCGGATCATGTCCGAATATTTTTATGGGTTGGATCAGGCCTCAAAAACCGGGGGGCAAAAGATCGCCTGGTGTACCAGCGTCGGCCCGGCCGAACTCTTAAGAGCCCTGGGCTTTCAGGTCCACTTTCCGGAAAACCATGGGGCCATGCTCGGCTCCACCCGGATGGCCACCGACTTTATCCCTGAGGCCAATGCCATCGGGTATTCTCCGGATATCTGTTCCTACCTGACCGCCGATGTAGGGGCTTTTCTCAAGGGGGTGACCCCCTTGTCCAAAGCCTATCAGGGCATTGAAGGAGTCCCCAAACCCGACGTTCTGGTATTCAATACCAATCAATGCCGGGATGTACAGGATTGGTTTTCCTGGTATGCCCGGAGGCTCCAGGTCCCCATCATGGGGATTACCACTCATTGCGGTGTGAATGAAGTCACCGAATCCCATGTAGCCTCCATTGCCCGGCAAATGGAAGAACTCGTCGGGCCTCTGTCGGAAATCTCCGGGAAAAAGTTTGACCTTGATGAGATGAAACGGGTTTTAGCCTTATCCAGAACCTGTTCCGATTTGTGGAAGGAAGTGCTGGATACGGCGGCGGCGGTTCCCTCGCCGATCACTTTTTTTGACGGGACCATTCATATGGGGCCGGCGGTAGTTTTGAGAGGGACCCAACAGGCCGTGGATTATTACCGGTTGTTGCTTTCCGAACTCCGGGATAGAATAAAAAATGGGGTGGCCGCGGTCGAGAATGAGAGGTTCAGACTGTATTGGGAGGGGATGCCGGTTTGGGGGAGGCTGAACGCCCACTCCAATCTTTTTGCCGAGCTTCGAACCAATGTCCTGGCCTCCACCTATTGCAACAGTTGGATTTTTACCGCTTTCGAGCCCGAGGATCCGTTTAACAGCATGGCCAGGGCCTATACGGAATTATTTATCGTCCGCTCCGATCACTACAAAGAAATGTATATCAAAAAAATGGTGGATTTTTTCAAAGTGGACGGGATTATCTATCATGATGCCAAGACCTGTCCCAACAACTCCAATTGCCGTTATGGCATGCCCCAAAGAATCGAAGAGGCCACCGGGATCCCGAGTCTGACGATCCATGGGGATTTGAACGATCTGCGGCTTATTTCCGACGAACAAACCAAAACCAATATCGAGGCCTTTATTGAGCAATTGGAGGAGAACCGCTGACATTTTTTACACAAAGAATGAGGAGGGCTCATGGTAACTTTGCTGATCATTATCATGGTAGTCGTTGTCCTGGGTTTGCTGGTGATCGCCCCTTACAATGTCCTGGTTCGCGGTCGTAACGAGGTCAAGAGCGCCTGGAGTTCCATTGATGTGCAGCTTAAACGCCGTTATGATCTGATACCCAATCTGATAGAAACGGTCAAGGGTTATGCCGGACATGAACGTCAGACTCTGGAGGCCGTGATTCAGGCCAGGCAGCAGGCCATTAGCTTCAGCGGTAATGCTGAAGAACGGGCCAAGGTTGAAAACGCCCTTACCTCAGCCCTGCGTTCCCTCTTGGCCGTGGCCGAGTCCTATCCGGATCTCAAGGCCAACCAGAACTTTCTGGCTTTGCAGGAAGAGCTGGCCAATACGGAAAACAAGATCGGTTTCGCCCGCCAATTTTATAATGACGCGGCCAAGCAATACAAAAACAAGGTGGAGATGTTTCCGAGCAACCTCGTTGCTAATAGTTTCGGGTTCAAGGCGGAACCTTTCTTTGAGGTCGAGTCCGCTACAGACCGCTCAGCTCCTCAGGTAAAGTTTTAACCTTGTCGGTGGACAGAAGGATAAGGGAGCTTTCCCCAAAAGGTTGTTATTAATAATGCGGAAGCAAGGATAACCCAATAGTACCAGGTGAAAGGAGGTTATTATGGTAGAGACACTCTATAACATCGGCTGGTCTTTGATTTTTTCAATCGTCGGAGCAGTTATCGGGATGGTGCTGGTGGTCGCCTCCACTTTAGTCCTTCCGACGCTGATCAATCGAATGACCCCAAACATCGACGAACAGAAAGAGTTGGTCCGCGGTAATGCGGCCGTTGGGGAATACTACGGCCGCGTGGTGGGATCAGCCGTCCTCGGGGTGAGCATCGTCGTAGCGGCGGCGGTGCTAGGCGGGATTATCGCTGCCCTTCATTAATAAGGTCAGGGGTTCAAGGTTTTAAGGGTTCAGGGTTTTTGCCCTTGCTTTTGGCTTGGCCCCTTCGATCAATTTCTAATATCTGTGATGAGGCTCCAATATGACACAAGGGGTTTAGTTCTAAGATAGAGTTCATCACCCAACGAGCTCTATTTTCTCATTTAGTGGTGTCACGTCCCAGACGGGACATGACGGTTTAATTCGGACCTCCCTTTTCCTTCGGAGTGTTTCAGGCTCGGTTTTCATTTACGGAAGGTGGCTATGAAACGGTTTTTAGGCTTGGCTTTTTTGGTTTTCCTATTGCTGATTCCGGTTCTTTCCTGGGGCCGGGGTGGCGGAGGCTGTCTGGAAGAGGGTACCCTGGTTCATACCCCCGGAGGCTTAATCTCCATCGAAAAGCTCAAAATAGGCGACCGGGTCTGGAGTGTAACCGGGGGACGATTAAAGGAAGCCAGGGTCCAGGCGGTTCTACAGGTGCATCCGGAGGCGTTCTTAGAGATCTCTGCCGGGGGTTCAAGTTTGAGGGTCACTCCCGAACATCCGGTGATGACTGCCCCGGGTGAGTATCTTACGGCGGAGCGACTTCTTCTTCAGGAAACCGTTTTTTTACTCAAAGGCGATAAGCTGATACCCACTCCAATCCGGTCCATTAAAAATATAAAGGCCAAAGGGCCGGCTTATAACCTATTAGTCATTCCTGGAGGAACTTTTCTTGCCGGGGATATAGCCTTGCACAATAAGGGCTGTTTTCTACCGGACAGCCCCATCCTGATGGCCGACGGCAGAGAAGCCATGATCAGTGCCGTTCGACCGGGCGACCTGCTTTGGTCATTTAAACCTGACGGCCACCTGGTTTCCACCCGAGCTCAATCGGTCATCCGGCATGAGGTGGATGAATATATCTTGTTGAAAACCGATCGGGCTGTTCTTCGGGTGACAGCGGAACATCCTTTTTTTGTGGGTCAGGGGAAATTCAAGACCGTGGAGGCCCTAAAAGCAGGGGATACCATCATGGCCTTTGATGGAAAATGGCTGGTGGAGCAAAGGATCGTTTCTATAAAAAAGGTTCATCAAAAGGTACGGGTTTATAATCTTCAGACCGATCAGCCTAACACCTTTTTCGTTCATGGTCTGGCTGTCCACAACAAAGGCGGGGGGTGCTTTCCAACCGGGACGGCTATCACCACGCCGCAGGGGAGAAAGACCATTGAAGAATTGACTTCAGGAGATGAAGTTCTGGCCATTAATGACAACGGCCTTACGGTCCGAACCCGGGTTAAAACCATCTTCATCAATAAAAGTCCCTTAGTGCGGGTCGAAACCCGGACGGGGAATTTTCTGACCACCAGGGACCACCCCATTCATATAGGTCAAGGGAGGTTCCGACAAGCCGGTGACCTCCAGGCCGGAGATCCAATCACCCGTTGGGAACAAGGCCGTTTGATTCAGGATAAGATCCTGAGAATGGATTCCGCCGCCGGTCAGGGACTGGTCTTTAATCTGGAAGTCGATAACCCCCACACCTTTATCGCCGAGGGCTTTGTTGTTCATAACAAGGGAGGCGGGGGAAGTTTTGGAGGTTCCCGTTCTTCTTCCGGCAGCAGGGGCGGCGGGAGCGGCGGGTCCCTTTCCTTTTTCCAGTTTCTTTTTATTTTCTTCTTTTTCATCCTCTTCTTCGTGGTCATAATCGCCGTTCTTGGTTCCATCGCTTCCAAATCAATAAAAAACAAGTCGGAAAATCTGGACTATGTATATCCCCGTAACCGCATCACCCCCAAGACGGAAAAGACCGGTAAATTGCTTGCTTTTCTCAGTCAACAGGATTCATTGATGACACCGACGGAACTTCGTCAGCTGGCTGAAGCCACTTTTCTGAAATTACAGGAATGCTGGGGCAAGAGAGATTACGGTCCCATGGGCACTCTCCTGATGCCGGCACTTTTTACTCAGCACACGGCCCAACTCCAGGGGCTATTGAGGAATCATGAGATCAATCGTCTGGACCAGCTCAAGGTAGAAGAGGTCGATCTGGTCAATGTCCGTTATACGGAAAAGGCGAGTCAAAGGGAATTCACCGCCTTGATCACCGCTTCGGCCCGCGACTATTATCTGGACGACCGAACAGGAAAATTCCTGCGCGGAGACCATACTCCGGCCCCTTTTCAGGAATTCTGGACTTTTCAGTTGATGAACGGACGCTGGCTGCTTCGGGAGATCGAACAGGCCGGGGAATCGGATGTGCTGAAGGAAGACAACTTTGCGGAGATGCTGACCGATGAGACCCTGGAAGGGATCTACGGCGAAAAAGCCGCCTCAAAAGGGGAGTCAGGACCCTGGCTGGAAAAAGACGTTGAGCAAAAAGCCAACCGCATCGATCGATTGCTGAATTTCCTGTCCCAGACCGACAAGCTTTGGGATCGGAACCGGATGCTGGAACGGGCCCGAAAGATCTTTTTGGACGTTTACCTGGCCCGGGAATCCGGAGATCCCGCGAGAGTCCCGGTGACGGATTTGTTCCCCGGCGTTACTGAAAGCCTGCGAACCCAATTAGCCAAATGGAAAGAGGCAGGAATCATCGGCGAATACCGCAACTTTTGTGTCCGAAAGGTGGAACTCCTCCTGGTCCGCAATTACGGGGATAATAGCCGAGATGAGTTTATGTCGAGGATAAGCGCTCATGCCCAGCAGATCATTCGTCAGAGCGGGGAGGTTCTCCGCGAGGAAGCCTATGTAACCCCCTTTGAAGAATATTGGACCTTTGGCCGTTTGGACGGACAGTGGAAGCTTAAAGAGATTCTGCCGCCGGGTCGGGGGAAAAAAGAGGCCACCCTGGAGAATATTGACGAGGAAAGCCCCCCTGATCAACTGCAGTGGTATTATCGCCAGCCCCGCGCAAATTAGTTTCCATCCGGAAACGGTCCTTTTTCACCCTGGTGATGTCAATCTGCGGGATTGTTTGCAGGGCGACCTTCGGTCGCTTAGTCGCGTCTTGGGTCCTTTGATGGATCAGTCCCTTCGACAGTCATTACTCATGTCCGGGGGAAGGGGTACCATCTTTTTTACCAGACCCATCTGTCTGGCCATTTTTGTCGTTGTGGCCCTAATCTTTAGGAACCAGTCCCACCCCGTCCAAAAGAATATCCAGGCCGAAGGTAAATCGTGGTTGAGCCGTGATCAGATCCAGCCCGATATTGCCGATGACCACTCCAATGCAGGCCATCATCAGGGATTTCAACATCGAGGGCCGGCCCGGCCCGGCCCGGCCTTTTCGGGCTATCTGGTATCCATCAAAACAGGTCACCACCGAGGCGGCCTCTCCCGGAATATTCACAAGAATCGAAGTGATGGATCCTCCATACATGGCCCCATAGTAGATCCCCGAGAGCATGATGATCGAGGAAACGGGGGGGACATGAAAGGTGGCCGGTAATAGCAGGGAAATGGCGGCAACCGGGCCAAGTCCGGGAAGAACCCCCACCTGGGTCCCGATAAGGACCCCTACTCAGGATAATGATTTCTTGGCTTGATTTTGAGTTATAGGAAAGGCAGGCCAAGGGAAATAGGTCTCAAATTCTACCCAATGATATAACTACCTCGGAAGCCATTTAAGACTCAGGGCCGGAAAAAGAGCGCCGAAGTACCTTTTGGACATTTCCGGCTTCCTCTGGAAGCCTCTTCTTTAGATCGACAAAAGTCGATCGCCCCGAAAAATATCCCCTCCCCCCTGATTAAGTCTGAAATACCTGGACTTTTTTAAAAGCGAAGGAGGGCAAGCCTTTTTCTCCTTGACCCTGCCCGGGGCTTATTATATACTTAATTTATTAAGGAATTTCTTCGCAATTATCATTCTCTTTTGGTAAAAATAAGGAAAAGATCATGCTGGATTTAAAATTGATGAGGGAACGTTTGGCCTGGGTCCAGGACCGGCTGTCTCTTCGAGGTCAGGATTTGCCCTGGGAAACCTTTGAATCCCTGGATAAAGATCGTCGGGAAATTCTCCAGGAAGCCGAGGCCTTGAAACACCGGCGGAACACGGTTTCCGACCGGATCGGCCGCTTGAAAAAAGAGAAGCAGGAAGACCAGGAGGCTATCGAGGAAATGCGCCGGGTCTCCAAACGGATCAAGGAACTGGATGATTCGTTGGCCGGCATTGAACAAAAATTTTCCGCCATTCTGATGACCCTGCCCAACATCCCTCATGAAACGGTTCCGGTGGGCTATACCAGCGAGGATAATCCGGTGGTTCGGACCTGGGGTGAAAAACCATCCTTTCCTTTTACCCCTCGGCCTCATTGGGAGATCGGGGAGAACCTGGATATCCTTGATTTTGAACGGGCCACCCGTATGACCGGGGCCCGGTTTGTGGTTTATAAAGGGAAGGGAGCCCGTTTGGAAAGGGCCTTGATCAATTTTATGCTGGATCTGCACACCACCCAACATGGTTATACCGAAATCCTGCCCCCCTTTATGGTCAACAGCCAGAGCCTGATTGGAACCGGTCAATTACCCAAATTTCGGGATGAGTTGTTCAAGCTGGAAGGATGGGATTATTTTCTGATCCCGACGGCCGAAGTCCCGGTGACCAATCTCTATCAGCAGGAAACCCTTTCCGCTCAGGACCTGCCTCAGTATTTCGTTTCCTACACCCCTTGCTTCCGCTCCGAGGCCGGTTCTTATGGTAAGGATACCCGGGGATTGATCCGCCAGCATCAGTTCAATAAAGTGGAATTGGTTAAGTTCTGTGCTCCGGAAGAGTCCTACCTGGAACTGGAAAGGTTGCTGCAAAATGCCGAAGAAATCCTTAAACAATTGAACCTGCCTTACCAGGTGGTCAGCCTTTGCACCGGTGATCTCGGATTTGCTTCAGCCAAAACTTATGATATCGAGGTCTGGCTCCCGGGACAAAATCTTTATCGGGAGATATCTTCCTGCAGTAATTTTGAAGATTTTCAGGCCCGCAGGGCCAACATCCGTTTCCGCCGGGAAGGACGAACCAAAACGGAATTGGTCCATACCCTCAATGGATCCGGACTGGCCGTGGGCAGAACCCTGGTGGCCCTTCTGGAAAATTACCAGCAGGCCGACGGCAGTGTCCTGATCCCGCCCGCGCTTCAGCCTTATATGAATGGAGTGAACCGGATAAGCAAATCCTGAAAAGTTCAACGTTCAATGTTCAAGGTTTCATAAACAATCAACGAAAACCGGAATCCAGGATGTGGGGGCCGGTTCCGTTGATTGCCGGTTTAAAGCCCTGGTAATTTTTTTTGAGTTTGTCAAAATAGACGATTCGCCGGTTTAAGTTTTTCCTTCGACTTTGAACCTTGAACCTTTTTATTCCCCCCAATAGGTGGCGCAGGCGGAATCCGATTCCCAAACGGATATTTTGCTCACCCGCGCCCGATCATCGTTCAGGCGGCGGCTTAGTTCCTGAAAGAGATAGCGGGCGATATGTTCCGAAGAAGGATTGTCTTGTTGGAAAGGAATCAGTTCGTTTAAATAATGGTGGTCGAACCCATTGAGGACTTCCTGGGTCACGGCTTTGATATCTCCAAAGTCGCGCACCAGACCGGCCGAATCCAGCCGGTCGGCCCGGACAAAGACCTCCACCTTCCAGTTATGTCCATGGAGCTGTTCGCATTTCCCCTGAAAATTGAGTAAACGATGGGCGGCTGCAAACTGGGTGATGATTTTCAATTCATACATGGAAATCTACATCCTTGAAGTTTTTAAAATTTTAAGGCGGTTCTGGAATTTCTGGACCAGCCCTTTCAGGTCCACCTGCAAACTGGCCATGTCCTGGTGGCGTTTTTCGATCAGGCGTTCCAGTTCGGTCAATCCGTATTGGACCACCTCGATCTCTTTTTTCAGGAGTTCTTCCTGAACCCGTTGATTGATCTGTTTGAAGAGTCCTGGATCCATGGCGGATGTAACCCCTTCCCTTTGATTTCGATTTCCGGTAACCATTATTACTTTACAGAATTTACAACACCTTGGGTTTGGATTAAAAAATAGTATGAAAGAAACCTTCGGCAAAGTCAAGGGACGGTTTTTTGAAGCATCAAGGTTGTGTCCGGTAGTACATTACCGGAACCAGATCAAGGTTGACAGATTCAAACAGTCGTGTTATTATTTTTCATTGTAAGTTAAGGAGAACGATGATGAATCCAAAAAATAGCCATCGAGCCTGGGGGGTTGGTCTGTGGGCGGTTCTGGTTTTTACGGGCTTTATCCCGCTTTCGATTTCCCGGGCCGCGGTCGTAAAGCAGGTGGCCATTCTCCCTTTTGTAATCCACGCCCCGGAACGGATGGACTATTTACGGGAAGGGGTTCAGGATATGTTCGCCTCGCGACTGACCTGGGAAGACAAAGTCGTGGTCATAGATAACGCCCGGGTTCAGAAAGCCCATGAAAAGATATCCGGCCCCCTGGACGAATCCCGGGCAATGGAATTGGGAAAACAGTTGGGGGTTGATGTGGTCCTTTGGGGCAGTATCAATGTCCTGGGGAGCGGTGTGAGTCTGGATATCAGCGTGGCGAATATTACCCTTCGCCAGGCCGTGAAAAAATTCCATGCCCAGGCCAAGGCGATTGATGAAGTCATCCTCCGGGTCGGCGAGTTGTCCGACCTGATTAACGAGAAGGTGTTCGATCGGGCTCGAACCACCCCGGCCACAGGGGCGGCCGTAGCCGGGGCCTCCCAGCCCAAAAGTCCGGAGCCCTCCGGGGAAACCGTCTCCCCTGAAAAGGCCCCTCTATCTCTGAAGGGATTCACTATTAATCCGGTTTCTCCTCAGATCATTATCCGGTCCGGCGGTATTGAAATGGGCGGGGTCTGGCGCAGTACCTTCCTGCCCCTTGTTTTAGTGGATATGGCCTTTGGAGATTTAGAGGGCGACGGAAAGATCGAAACGGTTTTGATCTCCAAAAAACGTATCTATATTTACCGTTTTACCCAGGAGCGATTCCAGTTGATCAAAGAGATTGCCGGAGGCCGTTCGGATAATTTCATCAGCGTCGATGTGGCCGACATTCACGGAACCGGGCTTCCTCAAATTTTTGTTACCAACTATCGGGGAAACACCTTAAAATCTTTAGTCCTCTCCTGGTCAGGAGGAGCCTATAAAACGATTGCCCGGGATATCCCCTATTATCTTCGCGTCCATCAGTTGCCGGGAAGGGGAGTGGTCCTTTTAGGCCAGCAAAAGTACGGCCAACAACTTTTTGATACCAAAATTATGATCCTTTCCTGGAAAGCGGGAAAGTATATTCCGGTCGACCGCTTGAATGTTCCCCAGGGTTTGACGGTCTTTAATTTCGTTTTTCTGGCGTCAAACCAAGACGGTTCCCAGGAAATACTCCACCTTAATGCCTTTAACCGGCTGATGGTCTTGTCGGAAAAAGGCAAGGCCAAATATTCCAGCAGCGATCCTTACGGGGGGACCATTAACATGATTCAGGAACCTGAGTCAGGCACCCCTATGGGGCTGCCGGAGGAAGACAAACCTCCGGTTTTTATCCCCTCCCGTTTGATAGTCACTTCCCTATCCAATCCGGGGAAAAAGGAAATCATCCTGAACAAAAACAAAGGATCGATTCTCAACTTTCTGGCCCGCTACCAGGCCTATACCAGCGGCGAAATCTTTTCCCTCTCCTGGGATGGGAGAACCCTGAAAGAAAACTGGAAAACACCCGTAATCAATGATTATATTGCCAATTACGGTGTTGCTGATTTTAAAAACAACGGTCAGAAACAACTGGTGGTGGGGATTGTCCAGTCCAGCGGAGTGCCTTTGATTTCCGAGGCCCGCAGTTTAATCTATTGTTATGATTTGGGAGCCGGTAGTCCCAATCCTAAATAGTTCTCATCCGGAAATACCGGATGTAAAACTATACGTTTCCAATTCGGAAACGAGGAGTTTTTTGTCATGGCAAGGAAATCAAGGGATTGCGCGGAGGCGTACAGGAGTACGCCGCACAAGAACTCCCGCAGATAGACAAAAAAAAAAAAAAAAAGAACCGTTTCCGGATGGAAACTAAATAGGGTCCATGTGGCGGTGTAGCTCAGGTGGTCAGAGCATGCGGCTCATATCCGCAGTGTCCGGGGTTCAAGTCCCTGCACCGCCACCAAAAAAATTAGATCCATTGGGGAAGTGAGGATTCTTTTAAGAGGCCTTGGGCGTACATCTCAAGGTCTTTTTTTATTATCCCGTCATGCCACGCTTTTGAGTGGCGTGACCCCCGCTAACAATGAAAATATTTGGCGGGCGAAGGTAACCTGGAATCCTATTTTCGAACTAACCATGGAAAAAAAATTATTTTATCTCTCCTCCGGACAGCTTGAAAAAAAAATCATGGAAGCCGGCCGGATCAGCTAACCCACTCGACGGTTAAAGGAAGTCGGATAAAACGGTTCAGGTCCAAAGGTCCGAATCAGCCCTTTCAGGTTTTTGAGGTCTATACCGGAGAAGGGGAGGTTCTGGCTTATCTTAATATGCTGTACCTTCGTAAACCCTTACCTTGTTATTATCTGGTCTATGTTGAGGTTACCCCATCTTTTCGAGGCAAAGGCCTGGGAAACCGGATCCTGGAGGCCTTTCGGGATTACGTGGAAGAGAAAGGGGCCCTGGGCCTTTTGGACAATATCATCCCGCCTGAAGATCCGACTTTTGACATTTACAATAAGTTGGGCTGGCTCTCCCTTGAAAAACTGATAGATTTTGGTGAAGACCTGGACCGGGGTCATTATATGGTTTATCTTCCCCCGGGTCTGAAAAAAACTCATTTTGATCTCAAGCTCCCCAAGCTGATTTTTAATCTCAAGAAAAAAAGACCGGTCATTGAAATGCAGGATAATGAATTGATGGTTCAAAGGACCATTCAGGAATTCAACCAAATCTATCGGGCCCTGGAAAGGATTTTTCAGAAAGAAAAAGAAGGCGGCCGAACCACCCTGTTTATGCGGTTTATGTTCACAAAATTTACCACCCGGTTATTAGGTTTTCAAAGGCGGATACAGGAATTATTGGGATATACGGGCGGGGAATCACTGAAACAAATTAACCTTTCCCGGGAGGTATGCGCCCTTCCCATTCAGCCCTATCTCCTTGATCCGGAAACAACGGATATTCAATTATTTGGAGATCGTTCCTTATGGACTATTTTACCAAGAACCATTCAGCTGAACCCGGCCGGGGCCATTGAAGGACTTCCTTTATATCAGAGGCCTTTTTTAAAACAATGGATGAAAGAAAAAAATAGGACCGAACCCCTGAAACTGACCATCGCCGATCTCCTGGAATTGGGATTTGATCCAAGCCGGTTACGGGAATTCCTTCTCCGGGATCAGGTTTTTATGTTTGAACGGCTTTCTCCGGTTTTGCTTAACAAGACCGAAGAGAGAAAGAGCCTATTGGAAAGGATCGAGAAAAAAATCCAAGGGGCCAGAATCGGACAGGCACAAGTCAAAATCAATCCTCCTCTCCTCTGGATTCAGGATCATGGGAATGGCTATATTTTAAGGAAAAAAGTTGACGGGATCCACTGGGAAGAAGCTGTCTTTCAATTGAAACAAAATCCAAGCCTGCGCTTTCTTAATCAACATCTCGGCTTAGACAGGAAAATAACTGGAACGATCATCGAAATTATGGATTGGATAAAGGAACATATTCGTTTGCCGGGGGGGGAAGAAATACAGGATCTGGCATGGTTTATCCCTTGGAATTTGGAAAGAAACAGCCCTTTGTTTTCCATTGATCCGGCCAATGTCCCTTATCTGGAGCAAATTTGGATCGCCTGAATCCCCCTTTTTTCTTGACAGAGGACTGCGCTGTTAATACTCTCTTTTCACAATAGAAAAAAGCCGGGGGTTGTCCTTGCACATCATTGCCTTAACTCATCTCTTTTATCCGGCCCGGGGCGGAACGGAAATTTCTCTTCTGGAATGGGCTAAAAGACTGGTAGGAAGGGGGCATCGGGTAACCGTGGTTACTTCCAACCAGAGGACTTTGGAGGATTTCATCCATCCTCAGACCAATGATTCCCTGCCCCTGGAAGAGATTAAAGCCGGGATTCGAATTATCCGAATCCCCTTGACCCCCAGGCAGCGCTTTATTCTGGCCAAATCAGGGGCCCTGGCCTTGCGAAGTCATCTTCCCGGTGGAGACATCTTTTGGTTCAAGACCCATGTCCCCCATCTGCCCCAGATGATCAACATCGCCCGGGAGATGAAACCGGACTTGATCTATGCCGTCCCATTCCCGACCGCCACTATTTATTACGCCATGGCGGCGGCTGGGAAAACAGGTTGCCCCTGGGTTATTCAGCCCCATATCCATGTTAAAGATATGAACCCCTCCCTTGAGAAAATCATAGGTCGGATCTTTCCCAAGGCCAGCGCACTCCTGGCCAATACCCGGGCCGAAAAGGAGTATTTAAAAAAAATGGGGATTCCCGAAGAGAAAATTCACGTTTTTGGACAGGGGATTGACCTTTCTCTACCGGAGGAGGGGGACGGTTTTCGCTTTCGGGAAAGGTTCGGCCTTTCCGATGAACCTCTGATCCTTTTTCTGGGGCGTAAGGTAGAAAACAAAGGCATTGATACCTTGCTGGAAACCATGCCCTTGATCTGGGAAAAAGAGTCCCGGACGGTCTTGATCCTGGCCGGCCAATCCAGCCCTTATTTTCAGGCCCTTTTTAACCATCATCCCCTGTCCCGGGATCCCCGTATTGTTTCTCTGGATAATTTTCCCGAAGAAGAAAAAGCGGACCTGCTGGCCTCCTGTGATCTCCTGGTCCTGCCTTCCCAGGCTGAGAGTTTTGGAGTCGTTTTTCTGGAAGCCTGGGCCAAAGAGAAGCCGGTAATCGGGGCCCGTATACCCGCCGTGGAGGATATGATTGATGAGGGAGAAGATGGATTTCTGGTCCCCTATGGAGACCCGCTTAGTCTGGCAGCCGCTACCAACCAATTGTTAAAAGATCCTGAACTCCGGAAAAGGATGGGGGAAAAGGGAAGGCTTAAAACCCACAGTCGTTTTGAAATCAGCCGGGTCACTGACCACCTGGAGTCTTTATTTTCAAGACTGGTGAAGGGATGAGGGCACTGATCTCTGAAAAGAAAGTAAGGGACCTCTCTATTTCCGGTGGTTCAATACTATTTTCAGGGAAGGCGTTTGAAGTCCCGGAAAAGGAAACGCTCTTGGCCATAGGCAGGACTGATCAAAAATGGTCTCAAGGCCGCTGATGAACCTTTTTGAGAAACCGGTAACGGTTTCGGTCGTGATTTGCACTTTCAACCGGGAAGAACCCCTGGTTCACGTCCTTGAACTGTTAAAGGATCAAACCTTTCCCCCGCTTGAGATCCTGGTCATTGATCAAAGCCGGGAACACCGGCCGGGGACCTGGAATTATTTAAGAGAAAACCAAAACCGGATCCGCCTCATCCCCCTTTCTTCTCCGGCGACCACGGCTGCCCGTAACAGGGCCCGGAAAGAGGTCAAAGGGGATCTGGTATTGTTTTTGGATGACGATGTCCTTTTTTACCCCGGCTTGATTCAACAACACCTGGAAAATTATAAGGACCCTTTTCTGGGGGCCGTAACCGGCAAGGTCCTGTATGACGGGAGTGAGGAAAACGATCTGCCCTGGGCTGCTCGACTCACCCGCAGCGGGAAATATCTTCGTAATTTTACCACCAATCAGCGATGTCCGATCCCCACCCTTTATGGCTGTAATATGTCTTTGCGGCGGGATGTCCTTCAGGAAGTGGGTGAATTCGATTTAAATTACTGGGGTAACTTTTTATGGGAAGAAGTGGATTATGCCCTGCAAATCTGGAAACAGGGATACCAGATCCTTTATGACCCCAAGGCCGTTGTCTTTCATGTTATGGCCCCCAAAGGGGGGAGCAGAAACCCCCCGCCACGGCAGTACCTGGAAAGTACCATTTTCAACGACTGGTATTTCTTTTTTAAATACCTTCCGGCAGGGTTCTGGCCTTTTTTATTGTATCGACAGAAAAGGGTCTGGTTTCAATATGTTTTAGCGAGCCGGGGGAATCCTCTGCCCCTCTTTAAACAGATAATTCGAGCTCTTAAACTGGCCAAGCCGGGATCGGGGGTTATTAATAAAAAATTATTAAAAAAACCTTGACTTTATCCCAACAGGGTGATTATAATATTTTTATTAAATCCGTCATCGACCCAGTAAGGTGTGGATGGCGGTCGAAGTTGGTGAACAATTCGACGGGCCTAGGCATCGGAGCAATGACCCCCCGATGCTTTTTTTTTAGGCGAGTCGTATCCCAACTTGAGAAATACTTCAAGAGGAGGGATAAGACTATGCCAGAAGGAAAAGTAAAGTGGTTCAACGAGAACAAGGGTTTTGGCTTTATTGAAGTTGATGGTCAGGATAAGGATGTATTTATTCACCATTCAGCTATCAGTATGCAGGGTTTTCGGACTTTGCAAGAAGGCCAGCGAGTAAGCTTTGATATCGAGCAGGGCAAAAAAGGCCCGGCTGCGGTCAATGTAAAAACCCTGTAAAACTCGTTAATCGCCAAAGGAAGAAGGGGGTTGAATTCGTTTTCAACCCCTTTTTTTATGTCCGGCGTCTTTCCCTTGGCGGAAAAGCAAAACTTAAGATAACGGGGATCAGATCATTCGGTCTCATAAATTGACAAATCCGGTCAGGATTTGATATAATAAATAATTCCCTTTCTGGAAAGACCAATGGAAAATGAAATAAAAACGGAGGATCCACTTTCCCAGGGGCCCTTGACATCATCTCTCCATAGGCAGCGGTTCCCTCTCTCCTCTTTAGAAATCGTATTTGGCGGCCTGATCATTTTAGGGCTGATCTATATCGGTTATATTCTCTTCTTTCAGGATAGTTCCGGATCGGTATCCAATTTGGAAAAGAAGATCAGAAATTTGGAAACCCTCTCCCGGGAGCAGGGTGAAAAACTCGATAAAAAAATTAAAGAGATTCAAGAAAGCCAGACCCGATTGGAAGCCAGGTTGAAAGCCCTGGAAACCGACAATCAAAGGAAACCGGCAAAGGTTGAGACAAAGCAAGCCCCCAAGGTGGTAGAGAAGACCCCGCTTCCGGTTTCAACAGAAAAAAAGAAAATTCAGCATAAAGTGAAAAAAGGGGAAACACTGCAAAAAATAGCCGCCAAATACAAGGTTTCGCCGGGCGATCTGCTTCAATGGAATAAGCGAAATAAAAATAAGCCGGTCCGGCCTGGAGAAATTTTGACCATCCTTTCACGGTAGAGTTATCGGGATCGCTATTCTTGATCCATGTCTCCCGGAAATAGAAACAACAAAAGATTCAGGAGGGCTTTTAAATGCCACTGTTGCGGACAAGGTGAAGAGTTCTGCTGGATTTGCCCTTGCGGATTTCAAATCTGCCGGCGCTGTCTTCAAGAAAATTCCTGGGGGATGACCTGCAACGGGATTACCTGGGTTTGTCCGGATTGCGGCGCGGATCGCCCGGTTTAGTGCGAAAAGTGGCCTGACGGTTTAACCATGAAAATCCTGATCCTTTCTCACAAGAAAATATTTTTTCCCCGTTGATATTTGGCATCAGGGGCTAACCAGGCTCCCGGCGGAATCCTAAAGCCCGGAAACGATTTCCAGGGTTCTCCGGGATGATGCCCCCCCTTTTTATCCTCCAGCAAAGGCCTTCCAGTGAAGAAAGCCTGCCCCCTTTTTTCCCGGGTCCCCAACCTTGACAAACCAAATTAATGTTTTAAAGTAATAGTTATCAATATCGGGGACTAAACCGTCATGCCCCCCTTTAAGTGACATGACACCTCTAATCCTGAAATTGGCAA
This sequence comes from Deltaproteobacteria bacterium, assembly GCA_016208255.1. Classification (GTDB taxonomy): domain Bacteria; phylum Desulfobacterota; class RBG-13-43-22; order RBG-13-43-22; family RBG-13-43-22; genus RBG-13-43-22. The sequence goes on from JACQYK010000094.1 coordinate 42,060, forward strand.
TTTGGACTCGGAACCTATTTTCGAACTGAACAGCAATGATGCCCCACAATACAAAAAAACTTAGACAAACCGATGCCCGCCGCATTATCCTGGAAGAATTAAAAGACCTTACCTCTCACCCCACGGCTGATGAAGTTTATGAGATTGTTCGAAAACGAATCCCCCGGGTCAGCCTGGGGACCATCTATCGGAACCTGGAAATCTTATCCGAAAACGGGCAGATTCAGAAATTGGAAGGAGGGGGGACTCAAAGGCGATTCGATGGAAATACCGGCAACCACTATCATCTGAGATGCGTAGATTGTGGCCGGGTCATGGATCTCCCCACCCAACCGTTGAAAGAGATTGAAAGAGCCTTGTTCAACCTGGTTGAATATGAAATCCACCATTATAAATTAGATCTGATAGGTGTGTGTCCGCCTTGTCAAGCCGTTAAATCGAAATCAAGCCCACCCGCCGCCGAAGATTAATTGAAGGGAAGGAGAACCCGAATGAATCTCAAAGGGTCCAAAACCGAAAAAAATATCCTTACCGCTTTTGCCGGTGAATCCCAGGCCAGAAATCGATATACCTACTTCGCCAGTCAAGCCAAAAAAGAAGGGTTAGTCCAAATGTCGCTTATTTTTGAGGAGACGGCCAATCAGGAGAAAGAGCATGCCAAAAGGCTGTTCAAACTGCTGCCCGGAGGTGAGGCCCAAATCCAGGCGGTTTTTCCGGCGGGGATTATCGGATCCACCGCCGAGAATTTGGCCGATGCCGCCGGCGGTGAGCATTATGAATGGGCGGCCATGTATCCGGAGTTTGCTAAAATCGCCCAGGAGGAAGGATTTGATAGCATCGCCCTAATTTTTAAATCCATTGCCGTAGCCGAAAAACAGCATGAAAAAAGATACCAAGGACTTTTGACCAATATTCAGACCGATCAAGTTTTTAAAAAGGA